>JAIXQT010000120.1 GCA_027485595.1 Pseudomonadota bacterium
GTCTCGAAATGGGTTGGCTACGACGTCACTGGTCAGCTTGCACAAGATGACGCTTTCAGGGCTATTGAACGTCCACGCTCGCACGGACCGTGGCACGTAGACTCTTGTGAGTGCTTCTCTGTACCAACGAGCATCCTGCGGCCCTCGAGCCTCCCCGTCGGGTGTTACGACAAGGTACCACTGGTTTTCTTCCCAGTGAAGGTACTTGTCTCTGGTGCTGAAAATGTGAATCTCGCCACAACGGTTATACACGAAAAACTCCTCTTGTTCCTTTTCGTACCACCACCTTGAATGCCACTCGGACTTAGATGACCGAAAGTTGTGTGTGCAGTATAAACTGGTGTACGACGGTTCGCTCTTTTCCCAATAACTCTTTTGAGTCAACTCCATCGTCTTTCCGTCCCTAGTGATGGAAAATGTACACGTGACTCCTTGTCCTGCGGCACCGAACATGACGTTTCCTGATACACCCGTAGCCAGGCTCCAAAGTTTGGGTACGTATACCTCTCCCCGAGTCTCGAGTGTGACGAAAAAGGGGTGCGGTAACGTAGGCACGTGCACTACCCCGTCTGACTCGAAGAGGTACACGAGTAGTCGGTTTTCATGGTGTAACCGTACACAGTGGAACGCACCACCCAACGGACCCTCTTCAAAGACGTACGAGCGGGCGTCAAACTTTTCGGACGCGAGTCTGCTGACAAACGTCTTTACACTGTTACCGTCTTCGACTTTCTGTACTAAGCGCGTCTGTGCGATGTCATGGATGGAAAAGAGGTCGTTTCGGAACCATTTGCACCTGCAGAGATTAAAGTAGACTTGATCTCCAAACGCGTCGTATAACCCAAGTACGTCTCGAGTAAGGATTGCAAGGGCGATCCGTTCCTCTTGTTCAAGACGTTCTTGAGAAATGAGGTATTGTACGTACTCTGAGCTAACAAACAAGTCCCAGTCGGCGTAAGCCATGACTGTATGGAGCAGTATTTCATTGTACGGCAACCCCGTCGTAAAGACTAGGTGCCAGTGCTCTTGTTTGAGGAAAAGGTTACAGGCGTAAACCCTCTCCTTGTACGCACGGTCGCCGTTATTAAATATCTGCGGGGCGCCGTCTTGGTACAAAGCACACCCTTGATTCATGAGTACCCCCGAGTTCCGGGCTCTCACGTTTACGAACGTGGTTAGGGCTCCGATTTCCTGGACACGAAGCACTTTGTTAAGGATAGCGACTCTTGTGTGGCGTTCGGCGGCACTGCACACGTCGGCCACACGCAGTAAAGCCAGAGTTAGATCGTGTGGTCTGGGGTTGTGTGGAATAGGGTGACTCTGGCCCACGTACGCCGCAGCGTTGTAGAATTTATACTGTGTATCCTTGGAGGCGTCAAAACTCGTTGGGTTGTCGATTGGTATAATGTAGTCTTTACATTCAGGGGGACTTGTAGGAGTATCCCTGTGTACAACGTAGTGGACTTTGTGTTGGTTGACGTTCACATGGAACCCTTGGTGGACAGGACGAGGCACGCCAATGAGTTTTTCTTTGTGAGGCATGGTAAAGTTGACCAGGTGAATCATCGTCAGTATGCAGCGAAGTATGCGATCATTTTCGATTGGGGTAGTCACACGCTCGGGCAGATGGAACGAAGCGTCAACGCGGGGTATCAAGTAAGCGTACGCTTCAAACACGTCTGTGACCTGCTGCAGAGAAGTGTGTAGATTGTGAAAGAGCGTAGGTTCCTTTTCCATGGATCCATAGAACCACTTGACGACGCCATCTGAATCCTTACCGTGACCCAACAGCACCTTCTCTGCTACGAGTTCATCTACGTATGGTGTTAGCAGTGGGAGTGCGACAAACTTGAGAAAGGTAGTCAGAAGCACAATGCCAACAGCCCCCTGGTACCACACGTGTTTCCGCACACAGGCTTTTAACCGTCCTTGGTCATACGTAGCTACCGAGTTCTCAGAACTTGGACTATCCATAATGTGTACGCGCACTACTTCTGGGTCTTTCACCATCTGCCAAAACAAGTCAAGGAGTGCAAGGTGGTCGTGAGGCAAAGGTACGTTATCGACGCTATCTACGTTACCTACGTGCACTACGTTATCCCCCGTCTGTTCCTGGCGTATTGGGGGTACCATGGCTCGGATAGCCTTGAGCTTGTCTCCGTCATTCATGTGTTGGTTGTACAGGATCTTGACAACGCCTCCGCATTCGACCTTGGGCTCTACCCGTTTCGAACGTACCGGTGGTACGTGCGTGCTGGCGGAATGCACAAATGTGTCGTTACCCAAGTGTTCGGCGAGGTCGGTAATGAGACCTAGAAAGACGGTCATTACGAAAGACGACCGGTAGTGGTCCAAAGAACGTTGCCTCCGCCTTTCTAGGTCGCCAGACAGGACCCATGCCAGAGAATGCATAACATCACCCGTTCTTGACTGAGACTCTACAAGCTCGAGGAGGCACCTGATAATCTTGTCAAGACTGCCTTGGTGCTGAAACGCTGTCTGCCAACACTCGGTCACTCCAGTTTTACCTGGTGGTTGCGGAGTTTCATGTTCTGACTCACCCAGAAATAGCCGCGGCGTCAGAGGTATTGTGTGTAGGATATCGAGGCAGAGGTCGTGGTACGTACGTTCCGTCCCGCCAACGAGTACCTTTCGTCCCCCGTAGTACCTCGAGATGACGTATGTATTTTCGATAACGCGCGGGGAGGACTTTCCCGCCATAGCCGTGCGGTAGAAGCACGACACCAGACAGTCTCGTACTATCCATTCCACCGACTCTCGGGTAATACCAGGAAGTACGTATGTCCTGAGGACGTGGTAGAATGCCCAGAACGGCGAGTGCTGTTTACAAGACCCGTACAGTTGAGAAACGGACTCCACGACCAAGTACTCTTCCGTGACGCTGAACCCATCGAGCATGGTGTTCAAAAAGCCAGGTTCAGAGATCCTCTCACAGACTGTACGAAAGGCGTTAATGAACTGGTCAACGTCGGGGAACTTTTTCACGCAGTAGGCGGTCCAAACCTTGTTGAGAAAGTCTTCGATATTCTCACGCACAAAGTTGGTGAACCGTAAACCCCATACTACGGCATACTGTTTCTCACCAACTCTTTTTGCACCCAACCCGGCGTTGCCGATGAGTACGAGGCCTTCTTGAGTGTCTATAAACATGTCTATGGCGTGCCCAATGTTCATCGTGTAGTTTGCTCTCAACCAAGCAAAGCCGTCTGCTATATACCCATCTACACCGAGACTCAATCGGGTGAAACGTCCTGGTCCTAACCGAACGAGTCGTTTTTCACAGGCTCTGTCAAACTCCGAGTTGAACGAGGAGTCTGTCAAGTAAAACGTGTTTAGCTTATCGCGTACCCAGGACCTGTATTCTTCGTCTGTCTGTGCCGATCGGTTACGAGGATGTGCCTGTTTCAGCCTCTTCACTTCGTCTTCCAGTCTAATGGCCTCTTGATTCAGTAGGTTGATGAGATTCACGTTAACACCATGCTCCATGTAGACGCTTTGATAGGCGGTAAGTATCTCATCGTACACCTTCTTGTTTGCTGGAAGGACTTGTGGCTGGATGTACTCGAGCAAGAGATCCCAAAACCGATTGTTGAGGACTAAGTTTTTCCCTGTGGGGTTATTACCGTGGGCTGTATTTGCAGACTCGTCGAGGTAAAAGTTGGACAAGCGCTGTTCGAAAAGGAATGTATGGAATTCCACCTCTTCTCCAGTGACAGTGATTGACATGGGGTGACTTTATGCGGAAACGAGGTAAAATATTTCATACCAGCGGAGCAAAAAAAAGTTTTGTTGGTTTGTTTCAAAAAATATGCAAGTAACCGAGGCCGAGGTCTTGGATGACGAAGTGGTCAAAACGTTCCTAAAGGTTCCCGAGCTGGTCCCGGTTAACTGGAAAAGTCAAGACCACTACAACCTCGTAAGTTCTCTGTCCGCGCTTGTCGTCAAAATGAAACAAGTCGAACGGTATTGTAACGGTCTGGAATCTTTTGCTCGCAAGGCTTACGCACCGGGTGCTCTTGGTCCGTTACCAGGGAGCTCTTGGGATGAGGAAGGTATCAGACTCGTGTACGGTGAGTCAGGTACTGAGGATGCGGGTCAAGACGAAGACGGAGACGGCATAGACACTAACGACGTGAACGACGTGAACGACGTGAACACGATCTTGTTTGGTGAAGGAGATGCGGAGCGCCCTAACACGACCGACAGTGACGTTGAATACTCTGAAGAAGGTGATGATCTAGACCTAGGTAAGCTGTACGGAGAGGAAGTTCTTGAGTCGCACATGCTGTACTACATCATGGTCGCCATGATCTACCTTGCACTAGACACCGACGCGAGCGTGGGTCGTGAAGAAAAGGAGACATTATCACTGGTGGTACAAAAGTGTGCTCGTGTCCTCGTCCGTCCCTACGTACCTCGTCAGTCCTTGCTCGCCTACTTGCTACGAAATACGTCTACCGCCAAGGCGCAATCGCCTATACACCGACTGTTGGACTTTCAAGTCAACGTTCTAAGCGTACTGGGTGGTCATGACAGTGATGGTTTGGTGTTTTGCAAAGGACAGTTTGTGCCTCCTAACAAGTGTCCGTTCCCGGGATCTACTTCACTGGTGGGTAGGTGTTCAAACCGGAGAAGTGACGGGAGTGTGGTGACAGAAATGGGTGTCGTTACGGAAGCCGAGTGCCAGAGGATGGGAGACGTAGGAAAGAGTAACATCCGATTGCACTGGGAAGTGATCAACGACAATCGCGCACCCCTCAAGGTCTTGACCTACAAGGTGTTGAAGCTTCTCCAATCCTTCCGACCCGTCGTAGAGGTCGCGGTTGTTATCATGGACGTGTTGTCCGGTGTCCTGTCGGAAGGTGCACACAGCGCCCTGACATCTCTGGTGTCATCGGTAACAATGACTTGGTTTTCCGAAACGGAAGCACTACTGAGTAGGATCGCACACGACGAAACCTTTGCAATCCGACTTTCTCTGTGGGACCTGCGTCAAGTAGTCTACGCGGTCCTTGAGGTGCTCCGTATAGGCTCGGAACTGTTTCGCAGTCAACCGGGGAAAGTAGACGTCTTGCTCGTACTCAAGGTTGTTTTGCAAGCTGGTCGAGTCGCCGTCACTGGAGTGAGATTTTTTGTAGGTGACGTGACCGCCTCGCTCCAAAAGACCCTTGTGGACCGGATCAGTACCTTGGCACACGTCAATCCGGGTGACATAATGGAGCTTCTCGACCGCGTCGACGAAGTACGGCAGGACTTTTGGGCGTACGCTTACGCGCTAGAGTCTTTTGTAAACCGTTGGGGTTTCACGCTAGAAGACACGTTTCTGTTTGAGGATGTTTTTGAAAAATCCACCCCACCGCTGCCAGTGGAGAACGACACTGTGAGTGCCTGGGAAGTGTTTTACGTGTGGTACCCCACGTACTTTGAAAAACTCTACAGCGGCAACGATTACGGGGTTGTGTGGCAGACCCTCGTGTCTCGGAGCATTCTGAAAGTACGGCTCTTGAAGCTTCAACCACCCGACCGCTACGTGACTTGCACCACCAACGGTAAGAGTGAGGTGAAGACGATCGGAGACTGCAAACGACAACAGGGGTCCTTTGATACGGCCAATCTCACCATCACACACTACCTAGACTGGTTGCTGTACGTGCTGACTGTTGTCCGCAACCAACTGGAGGTTGATACGTTTGATAAGGAAATCGGCATCTTAGAACGGTGCTTGAGTCAGGCCAACACGCGTGTGGAGACGCTGACTTTTGAAGATATCGACGCACTTATCAGCGTATTTTGGGTCGTGTACAACCATCAAGATGCGACAGTACGTGCTTTAGCAGACGTCGAGCTAAAGGTAAGCCTCTCTCTAGCGTTCCAAGAAGTCAAGGACTGGTTTGCAGCTGGCTTTGCGACCATTGCTAGTGCTTCTACATCCGTCCTGAAAACGACCCTGTCCACTAGATGAACCCTTCCACGCGTGGACCTTCGAAGACGCCTTCCTGACCGTACACGGCCCCTGTTCGGAGACCAAACAATGTCATCAATAGGTCTCTGGACGTGACCAGTGCCTGTGCCGTAGTTGACTTGCCCCATTCAACAACCACTCCCAGCATGTTCACGACGTTATCACGCACAACGTCCAGCTCTCCCGACAGCCGTACACGGAAATCATCCGTCACGTCGTCACGGTCCAGGGCGTCGCAGTACAATATTCCCATTACCGAAGCACACACGTGATCCAGCTCTTGAAAGGTGAGAGATCCCTTTGCGAGCAGACCTTCGACAAAACGTACCTCGGCGGGAAAGTCAATAGAGGCATCGCACAATGTTGTTTCTTGAGGGTACCTGTGGGCCAGGTGCTGCAAAACAAACACCCAATGTTCGAGTAGGAAGTACAATGTCATCCCACCTCTATCGATCTTGGGAGGGACCTTTTGCTTCAGACATTCGCGATACAAACGAAGGACACCGTCCCCGCACGTAGCATACCGCTCACGTTGTTCGAAACTTCGGAGACCAATGTTAAGGAGCGTTCGTGCAGGTGCTTTCTGAAACATCAAGGCAAGGATCGAGGATGAGTTGTGTTTTAACAGGTCGCGGTTATCCGTCACAAAATCAATCATGCGCAGGAGTACACTCGCACTCTGTGGTACGACCTCTTCGGTGATGGCACTCTGTAGATGAGTAGGGGTTACATGTTGTGCAGTGACAACACTCAGCTTGGTAAAGGCATCTCCGACACCCAGGTAATCCAAGAGCTTGCGTATCGTGACGGCACTTAGGAGTGGGAACCTGCTTGACATGAGGAACGTCTCCTTCAGTGTAAACCCCTTGGTTTGTAGCCATTTTTCTAGAGTCAGTACGTACGCGAAAAAGTCGTGGCGAAAGGTCGCGACCCTGTCAAATCCGACCTCCAAATCCTTTACATTCGTGTTTAGCATCTGCAAAAAGCTGTCAAACAGAGACTCCTGGTGCACAAACGCGAGAGATTGGGGAATGACTGTCAGGACAAGGAGGCGAATAACTTGTATCGTGTCTATATTCACATTTACGTTGTCAGACGTCCCCTCAAAAACGCGCAGCCCTCCTTCAATGACGTAACACACGATCCGGACGAGCACACCCACAACTTCCATGTTTACCTCCACGTCTTCACCACGGTATGCAAATCCCTCGAGTATATCATGGTAGAAGGTGAGGAACTCTACGACCTCGTTGGTAAAGGTAAATACCTGTTTGATAACGTGGGACATGGACTGAGAGGCCTCGACACTTTTCAGAAACCTAGACACTTGCGACAACAAATCCATGTTCAGCACACCCTTGGTTACCTGTAGGACGAAACGCAAGGAAGCCGCGTACTCTAAACAAAAGTGAGCAAGGACACGGAAATTGACATTTTTGCTAAGAAAAGGGTCCATCTCCCACTGTGTTTTCGCCAAGCGCTGCTGTGCTGCACGACACTCCTTCGGACCCATGGTACCAAGGTCGTACAAGGTTGTACCGCTGTGCAGTTTAATGGTGCATTTACCTACCACACCCGACTGCGTACGGACCTGTGGTGGACAGTCTTGAGGGAGTACAAACTTGTCGACACAGTACACCTTGTCAAACGCCCCAAGAGTCACCCGATATTCCAGAGCTTTGCTTACAAACGAGCTACTGCCCTCTGGTGTAGACAAGTAGTGATGCAGTAACGTGCCCTTGGGAATAAATCGTTCCAACACGGGTCGGAGAATGTTCCACAACTCGAGTACGACTTCTTCCGAGGGGTTTGTGATGAGCATACCCTTGGCCATCACGAGAGCTTCTATCAGGCGATCATCCTGAAATGTCTGGGTGCGGGATTGTACTTCTTCAAGAGACATGTGACGTTCGTTCATGCATTAATGCATTATTACAATCTTTCTCAAAAGTCTGCTCGTACAGGATCACTACCATTAACTTAAGGAGGATAAACGAAAAGGACTTGACCACATGGTCTAATGCTGAGGATACAACGCTTCTAGTCTTCTACCACAAAGCTGGTAAAAAGCCTTCTGCACAATATTGCATCCCCCTATTAAGTCCCTATCACACACGAAAGGTCCGTATTGGCAGTTTGAACACTGTCGGAGTCTTTCGCGTTTCTCGCTCGTGGTAGTCAAAAGGGCATCTACAAGCTCCTGATAGTCGAGGGGACAGAGTTTAGACGTGTTATGCTCATCCACCAGGACAACCAAACTCTCACGAGCCAAAGAGCGTATGAGTTTCTTCCGAGCGACCACGACGTGTCCCTTGATTCCAGAGAATGTTGCCCGACCAAAGAACACAACACACCGAGTCCTTGGAAGCGGGCAACCAGCTTTCCTTGCGACTCGCCTCTCTTTGCGATCAGGATCTCCTAGAATCTTGTGCGTGATGTGGCTGATACATCTCTGGTTTCGGACGAACCTACGTCGTCTTGCGAACGAACGTCGCGCATCAAACAGTTCGGGTTCAAGAAGACGTTCGGCAGCTCGACGCGCCCTTGCGTATCTCGTGATATCCCCAATATCAAAGGATTTTCTCTCGCAACCTTGTAGACACTCGAGACCCTCTCTGTATGAAGCATTGCGCTCTCGGACCTTTGATTCGAATTGCTCTTGTTGGAGTCTCCCGCTGTTCTTCTTGTACGCGTCCTCCGAGTACGATCCCGTTGAGCTTGAGTTTGTCAAAGTTTCCTTGGCCCAATTGACTCGATCCACATCCGAAGTGTGTTTAAGCTGCTCCGGAGTTGCACTCACCCACGACACGACCTGAATGAGACCCCGACATTAAGGTGACTCTTCAGTCTTTTGAAGTGCTCTTCCACTCGCCACCTTTCCTTATAATACGCCTTCATTAAGAACAGTTTGTGTAAACTGCATGATTTTTAAGGATTTCGCACAAGAGAGTGTGGTAGCAGGTGGTCATGTCTACTATCCAGATTGTGAGTGAGCTGGCGAACTCGGAGCAAAACAGAAACGGTCTCTTACAAACTCGTCTATCGATGGCGCGAAAAGTTTGCATTTTTATTTGAATTTTCGACCCGTTTCAACCTCACACTTGCACCGCCATGCGGGCAAAAGGCCTCCAGGCCCTATTTTGAGCACTTTTTAGGATTTCGGCAGTCGAGTGTGTGTGTGCTGGTGCACTAGACCCACAACTTGCAAATGAATCAGGAGACGTTTTTTTGTGACGCAACTTTGAAAAAAAATCGCGTTGCTATTTCTCTCAGGATTAAACAATGCAACCGTCGGATATTCTTTCATTTACTTTTAATCCTCCTCGTCACTCAGCACAGACACAACCTTGCGTTTCTTGCCCCTGGGACGTTCAGGGGAATCTCTACAAAATAGAGTGGTAGCATCTTCCAGAAGGGCTTCCATGCTTTGCTTGTCCTTGGCCGTATACACGCGAGGGAACCCGCGCAGGAGTTCGCGCTTCAGCTGCACAATCTCGCGATACACACGGTAGCGAGAGTAGCAGTGGGATCCCATTTTCCAGTTGCCGTCGACGGAGGAGTAGGTGAGAGTCTTGTACGACAAGCACCACGAACACTCGCCCTGTGTGGGATCTTGGGCATGAAACGCGGGCAACTCTTCACGAAGCTGGAGCCGCGAGTCCTTTTCCCGGTCGGTATTGCCCGTGCACAACTGGTCCAAGGTTGTCTGGACCGTTTTGTAAAGGTTCCCGTGCCCGCACACCAACTCCACCACGGCCCGAAGGCTCTTTTTGGAAGCCTTGCCGAGCTCTATCAACTCGACCCTCGTCAACCCTGAACCCGTGCGAATCACACCATAACGCTTGTCGACTTTGCCGAAGCGACGCAGACCACCGGTGAACGAAGCCACGTCCTGATCGATCCGTTGCGCTACACGCGTCAGTGATAACGTGTCCGTATCCGTAGTCAGGAGCATGGGAGGCTCCTTATCATCGTGCACCGGTTCACCCGTGGGTAGCAGGACCAGCTTCCCCTCGACTCCCTCGAGGTAGGCCACTTCCACCGTCTCGTCATGAAAATTGACGCTCAGGACTTCTGCGTAGTGGCGGTTCGGATCATGGAGGTAGCAACTTTCCGCCGATAGCTCAATGATCACACCGGCCTCCACAGTCACGTGCCGTCGGATCCTGACCCTCGCATCGTCCAGTTCTGTATAATGGATCACCTCCTCTGTCGTCTCCGTCACGTCCACGGCTTCGGTGGCCTCGGTGGCCTCGGTGGCCTCGGTGGCCTCATAGACCAAGGAGTAGACCCGGTGAGGAAAATCCATCACGCGCCCGTAGGCAAACTCGCGAACCAGGTCCTCCATCACCTCTGGATTATCCTCGTCCGCATCGTAAATCCCCAGAGCGACGTAGCCATCCACAAAGGCTAATTCCTTGTGCTGGCAAATCTCAAATAGGCACCGCGCCGAAACCAGCTTGGTCAGAATCACCGCATCGACGCAGCGATCAAAGTGGTGCTGCCTTACGCACGACTCAAAGTCGCAGTGCATCGCCTTTCCACCTTCTCTGCGGATCCGACAGACCTCCTCGAGGCTCTGGCTCGCACAAAAGATGTTTCGAGGATGGACACCCAAGGACCGTAGGACGTCAAAGTGACCCGCATTCTCGAGCAGGAACGTGGCCGAAGAGTCGGCGTGAACCGTGGCATCCCGTCCAAACACCTTGACCAGGCTCAGCACTCCCTCGATCGTCTCCATTTAATTTAGTTGAATTGTTTTGAAATCAAATAGAATCAATGGGTGGCGGTGCCAGTGTCCCGTTTAACCCTGCCGAATCGTTTGGACAAATGCTCAGCGATTGCAGGAGGTTGTTGGACACTCTTTCCCCGGATGGTATCTACCGACTGGCCTTACAGGATGTGCACTTTGGTGCCGACAAGGATATCCAAAAACTACTGACGGAGCGCTCCGATATCGTTTCGCCTACAACCCCCGCGGACGCACAGATCTCACACGCTGGGTGGTGGTGGATGCGAGCACTCGGACCCGAATATGACCATCTCGATACGTTTGCCCACCAGCAATCCATCGAGGACAACCTGCTCACGCGGGTCTCTGTGCTGCACGAAGTGCTGACCGCACTGATAGTTACTTGAGTGGTCGGTCAAAGAAGTTGCTTTTGTGCCCTGCAGCGCGAGAGTTTGTTGTCTTGATCGGCGCTTTTGATGGACCGACTTGACTAGGGGGTTGCGTGTGTGCGGTGCAGGTTCCATGAGCAGGCGCTCTCAGCGTAAGCTACTCTACTGGCTCTCACAACCCGTGAGCAAACTCAGACAGCACATGCTGCGCAAGAAACGACGGTGGGAGAGAGCCCGGAGGCATCTGGACGAGGATCTGACCGAGGGGTACCGCGCTTACCACTCTTTCCGAAGAGCACTAGAAATTCAAAGAGTTTACAAAGGACACTTCTTGGAACGACATTGTCTGCAAGAGCAACTGCTGGCCGCAGTAGCGTAATAGGACCCAAAGGAGAAAGTGTACTACTCTTGCCACACATCGCTCTGGGTGCACGATTGGGTCGCATCGGCAATGGCCCATTCGCCCGCCAGGCGTATGAGCTCGTCGCTAGGAGGTCCCTTGCCCGGCACGGTGACCACGAGGCGAGGAGGCTCCTCGGAGAATCCTTCCCATGGGTATTGCCGTTTCTCGTAGCGCACCACTTGCAGCAGCCCACGATCGACCAAGTCGAGCAGAGGCGAACGTGAGCTGTCCCATTTGGAACGATACTCCTGGTCCTCAGGGGCCACCGCTTCCCTGACCACGTTAAATACCAGCACGGCACCGGGTACAAACAAGGGTAGGATGTCCTGCTCGAATTGTACGAGGAAGGCCTCGCAGTGGCGGAAGAGACCTCCGTAGAAGACTCCTCGTGGTGGCATAGGCCGGTACCCACCCAGGCGATCGACAAACGTCACGTCGCTGCACCCAATGGTGGTATTCCCCGTTTCCACTCTGTCGACCATGGTCCACGCCATGACGTGGTCGCTGCCAAAGACGTGGCGCACCATGCGCCTCAGGTGCTTCTTGTCGAGCACCAGTGTGTCGGCTGGTCGTGTGTAATCCATCGATTCGACAACGAGGTTCGCCAGTCGTCTCGCGAGTTGATTTTCCATTTCGTACAGCTGGTGCACAGGGGTCTGGTCATCGTAAAACCAATAGGTGGTATCATACAACTGCGCTACTTTGGCACGCAGCGCTTGAATGGCATCGTGATCATCGGGATCAATCCTTCTTGCTTCTCGGTACAACACCTGTCCCGCCGGTTGTGGTCTCGAGGCTATGGGCTCCTCAAAGCTGTCTCGTTCGCACCACAATGCTAGCGGAAGAATCATATTCATTGCAAATTGATTTGAAACGTGCAAAAAAATACGAACCCAAGGTCAAAACCAATGGCTCCTCTCCAACTCGCTACTCTCCTGGCCGACACGGCTCATTGTGAATCCACGGCGGCGGTGTTTGAAGAAATTAATCACAACATTAGCGGGCCCAATCTGAGCGAAACGGACATGCAGGCGTGGTTTCAGGAGAATAGCACACCCATTGCAGATAGCTTTGACGCCTGTCGCGTCGTCAACCCGTACGGAGTCGTGAACTTGTACCTGTCCTTTGTGATTGACGAAGGAGATCGCTTCCCCAAGTTCCTCCGCCTGATACGCAGCGGCAACGTCGTGAGCTTTGAAATCTTGGCCCTTTCGTCGCACCAAACCACGGTCGTCGCAAGCGTCAGTGGTGACCGTAAGGGAGGGGCCACGCTCGGTATTAAAGTAGGCAGCACCCCGACGGAGCGCGCCACGGCACTCACAGCACTGGGGAATGATCCCTGTATCAACAATGGCACAAGAATCATGGTGCTCGTTCTCGGCATGTGCCACTTGTTACGCTATGAAAAGGTGGGTCTGGGTGACGCCGCCACGCAAGTATGTGGGAATGATCACCCCTTTTTTCTGTCTCTGTTTCGTCTCCTGCTTGACAAGCCCGGTTTCTACGAAGGCTTTGGCTTCCGGTGGCGCAACCCCGACAAGATGGCTACGATCGTGCAAGAGACCCAGCAGCTGATGATCCCCTTTGTGGACGTGGTGCGCGCCTACTACGACGACGGGAAATATTCTGAAAACAACCTTTGCACCATCTTGAGCAAGACACTCGCGCAGACAGTGTACGCACACAAGGCTGTGTTTAGTGCGGAGAAAACCATTAGCGCACAAGACTGGGAGAGGCTTATGACGTCCTATCACGCGTGTGGCGGACACAACTCGTAGATCACTTATTTTCTCGGCCTGAGCCTAACAACAGTATGTGGAAGGGTGCCCTTGCCGCGGTCCAGGGCCAGTCCAAGCTGAGCGCTGACAATATCATTACTGGGAAACGCCGCCGAGGATCTAGCAGCGACGGAGGCGAACCGAGCAAGCTGGGCGCCGTGGTACAAGACTTTGTCAGCAACAAAAAGTCCAAATCGGCCACCAAAAAGAGCGCCCCTATTGGCAAAAAGGTCGATCTTCCCATGTGGGACTTTACCGACAATCATCCACCCGCGGTATGGGGACCAGACACCACCCGCCTTGTCAAACCCGAGCCCATGAGCTGGCATTTCCCCAAAGACAATTACTCGTTTTACAAGGTGGTTGCAGAGAACAAGGGTGCCGGTACACTGGACATTCAGCCGGTGCGGCGGACCTTCAAGTCGCAGCACATTGGAGACGAGATCGTCACCTACTTTGTCACCCCGGTCTGGGAAGAGGCCGATGGCGGGGTGCAGGTCATATCACGCGAGCGCGTCGGCATGGGAAAAGAGTTTTATCAGTACAATCCCGCAGGTCGCTACATCGGCAAGTCGGACTTTGGAGGTCTGCCCCGATCCTAACGCTGCTACAGTACGATACCAAGAAGCTTGAATTCAGCAAGTTGTCGCATGATCTGTTGCAAGTGGCAACATAAAATCGAAGCTTACTGTGAAAAGTGTGTAAAGTGATGCCGCCTAAGAAAAAACCAGGTACCGCCCGTAGCGGTAAAAGTCGTAAGACCAGAAACCCCACATCGGCGTCCGTACAAGTCGAGGGCACAACTGATGTACCTCGTCTCCAGTCCCTAGACTTGAAATCCGTCAGAGAAGCTTCAGACCAGACGCTACGCCGCGAACTTGAGTTACGGAAGGAGGACAATACAGGACCTCGTGAGGTTCTAGTGGCCCGTCTCGTGCTTCTGATGGACGACGCGGACTTGGAAAAAACCAAACACCTTATTCCCGACGTTACTCACATTGCCAACCAGGTGAAAAACGCGTCAATTGACACACTTGCTAAGAGCGTCCTGTGTGCAACCTTGGCAAATGCTCCAAAAGGTGAACTCGTAAGGTTTATTCTGCAGTTTGATCCAACCTTCAAGTACAGTGACCTAAGTGACGCAGAACTTGTTAAAGCTGCCTTGGCAGTACTTGCACATCGCGCCAAGGTTGCTTGTGACGGTAACGTTAATCAAGACGCAAAGCTCCTGAGTGAAATGACTGAGGCAGGCAAACGTCTTGGTCTGGACGTACCTGCGGATCCTACAAAAGCTTGTCAGTTCTTTAGTGAACAGCTGTCAGCTGTAGACACGCTAGTGCTGCTATCACAAACGTCACCAAGCAAATCCTCCTTTTGGGGTAAGATCGGTGTCGTTTGGAGGGGTGTCAAATGGGTGTACGATGCAATCTGGTCTGCTGTCCAATACATCCGCGACACGGTCACCGCCTTTACCAAGGCGATGACGCCTTACCTACCCCTTTTGTTGAAGACAGGGGCGGTATTGGGTGCCGCGGCAGCGGCTTGTTACTCCGCTCCCGAGCGGTGTCTGACCATGTTCAACAGCGTCATTGACTTTTTGTGCGAAAGCTACATAAAGGATAAGAGTTCAAAAGGTTACGCCAAAGACCTTTGCAAGTTGCTACACGACACGAGGTGTAAGATGGTTGTCGGAGGTGCGGGTGTTGTTGCCAAGCAAGCCGCGTCACAGTATGTCGATCCTTCCTTTAAGTCGATCATCGGTCTGAAATCACTTGGTCTGGCAGCAACGTGGTTCTCAGCCGCTCCCGCAGGTGCCGCAGGTGCCGCAGGTGCCGCAGGTGCCGCGGGTGCCGCGGGTGCCGCGGGTGCCGCAGGTGTGGTTTCCACGGTTATCGCCCCCGTTGGCATTATACTTGCCTGCATTGCGGCGTACCAACTAAGTGGAGGAATCGCGGCAGCTGGCGCTGAAACGATTGCAGCCACGAAGTACGGTTGCGACGTACCACAGAGCTTCTTACAAAAGTCGGCGTCACTCTTGTACAACTCGGCAAGCAACTGGTTTTCTTGGTCTTGAACCCGTCTTCAAGCGAGCCAACCGGGTTGTTTAAAATATACCTTTTTTTCGCTGGTAATACAAGCAGTGCGATACTTGTTGATTGAATTTCATTTTCTTTTCATCAAGTACATCAACGTCATGTCGACCATCATTGCTGCAAGTGTAGGTGCCGCAGTCGGCTACCAGCTGAGTCAAAAACCCAAGGAAGTACCCCGCCCACCTACCCCACACCCTACGGCACCACCCCGCCCCGCTCCGTCTGCACTCAAGTCTACACTCGGTGCGGGTGTGTGCCCCAAGGGCTACTCCTACCGCGTGGGGAAGGGCTGTCAGAGGAATGCGTGTGCATTGCTATAACGGACGTCAACGAGCGACCGTTGGCTCACTCAAAGACGGAGCCACAGCCTCCCCGGAACCACAGTAGGTGGGCAACCGCCCTCTCGTGCGGATCCGTCGAGCTGCTGCGCGCCTTCAGATTGAAGAATGCCCTCTGGCTCGGACGGCAAGTGGCTAGCAGCTCTACAACAGCCCGATCAGTCGCGCGCGTCTGCGCCACGATCGTGAGATCATCGTTATCGGCCGCGATGAGCGCCTGCCGCCGCACACCACATTCATTCATGATTCATGATTCATTCGTGCAACTGGCGTACCTCCAAGAACTCGGGAACCGGCAGCTCTCCCGAGCGCAGGAGCTTGATGAGCGTCTCTGTGATATGGTGGGAGCCCAGACCCAGGTCGGTAAAGGCGCCCGTGACGATATGCTCCTCCAGGAAGTGGTAGTCCTGGCTCATGGCCCCGCGAAGAAAGGTCATGACGGTATAAGGGCTCTCGATGTGCCTCAGCACCTCCACTACCCCGTCTGTGTACTCCGGGGTGCCAGGATTGGGACGCGTGCTCTCGCCCCACATCTTCTTGAAGTCACGGAGGAACTCCTGGTACATCGAGAGACAGGCCCTGCCAAGATGAATGCATGAATGGATCGATGCTCCTCGTGAATGCAGCATGAAATAGAGGCATGCAACTACTTCGACCGCGGCGGCCGATCGGAAATCCCCGACTGTTCCAGTGCTGTTGGCCGAAAGCGAGGACGGCGTCCCCCTGACCGTATTGGGATTGAAGCTCATCCTCCTCGTGGGGAAGGCGGAACAGCCGAGGCCGGGTCGTGCTACCGGAGGCTCCATTCCATGCCTGGCGCTTACACCTATCCATTCATTGCATTCATTCATTCATTCATTCATTCATTCATTCATTCATTCATTCATTCATTCATTGCAGAATCATCCCTCGCGATGGCCAAGGGCAAGGCTGCTGCTGAGCGCGGAGCTGAGGCGCAAGCCGTGGAAGACGATCCTGGTGAGAGGACTCTGTAGGATCCTCGAGGGTTCTTACTGTGTCGTGACGGGGTGATGGTTGGGCTCGCTCCAGTGACCCAGGTCATGGCAATGATCGATGGCCTCGTCGATGCTTCCCTTCTCAAGAAGGGCGCTGACCCGACCGACGTGGACGCCCGCTGGGAGGTCGTCATGCAGCTTCATGACCAGGCGCGTGAGTGGAGCGATATGGCTATCCAGACCATCACTTCCCCTACGGGCAAGGTGATCGACGTGGCATCCCTCGAGCTCAGCTGCGATGTAAGTGACTTGCAACTAATTGCGGTGTGAATAAAGTTTAACGTTGAAGTTGCGTGCATGCATTGTGCAGTTGTGGAAGCAAGTGCACGCCGAGACTGCCCCGGAGCGGTTCCACGATCGTCTCGCGATGTGTCACCTGCCGGAGGCCGCTGCCGATGCGCGCGGTATCCGCGTGCAGGCCTTGGAGGAGCAGGGGAAGACCGAGGAGGGACTAGCTCTGATGCGCGGCACGGACTATCGTCCCTAGACACTAGGAGTGTGTGTGATTTATCCCGCAGTACTTGCCAGTGGCTTGGCAGACGCCTGACTTTGTGAGAGGGCCTTTGTAAACTCTCGCATCACGTCGTCCATGCACTTCATTGGATTCACCAGGTCTAAAAGAGCACTAAAGGCGTTGTTGACGTGAGTCGCATAAGCCGCCTGTTCAATCGCCATTTCAATCTCTTCTTTGGAACCGTCCACCGCGGCGGTGATGACCACCTCCGATGCGGCACTCAGGAAACCTCCTACGATGGGGATATCCTTGACGGCCTTGCTCAGCCCTTGCTTGAGGATATCACCCGACTTGGCCCATAGGTTCGTCACAATGGCACTCCCCACCTTGGCTACCGTCTCGGTGACCACCGGCTTGGCATAGTCCTTGAGCATCTCCTGGGCATCTTGCATCAAGGTGTTGGGAGGAGGCACGTACTGGGGATATCTCTTCTGAATCATACCCAGCATCCATTCTTTGTTGGTATCGCTGCCGTAGTAACCCAGGTTCTTGCCCGCTTCTCTGCATAGGCGGGTTTTGAGGCCCTTGAGGAACATGAGCGCAAAGTAGGCGGTTTTGGGGTTCTGCATCAACCACGTTCCCAACTGAAAGGCTTTGGACGCCGCCCACTGACCCAGAAACACGGCAGCATTCCACAACTTTCCACCAACCCACTGCATCCCATCGATAAGCTTACCCGTCGTGTTCTTGAGGTTCTCCATGGCACTCGCCCAGAGTGTCTTGGACCCCGCGCTAGGAGCGGAGGCGGTCTTTTTGGCGTACAGCGAAGCGAGGACTTCCTCCAGGTACTTGCAGTCCGGATCCGTCTGATCGAGGGGTTGATCGATTACCATGTCCTGGATATCTTTGGTCTGGTTGCCGATAATGAGCATGATGGTCTTGCCCGCCTCGGTAAAGAATTTGGCATCGGCGGCGTTCATGTGCTGCTTGGCAATGTACGAGCGCAAGCCTTTGCCCGAGCTGCGGTTCTGCTCGATAAAGACAATCTTTTCCTCGTCGGTCATGGTGGTCTTTTCAAGCTGCTCACGGATCTCCTTGCAGGACGCCACGCCCATTTTCTGTGCCATGTTCGCCTTCTGACGCTTGGTTGCCTGGTACTGACTCTCGAGCACGCCGAGGATGTCCTTTTCGAAAGGTGTCTTGGTAAGAGGGTTCAAGAACGCATCTGCAACCTTGTCCTGGTCACGATGCGATGCGTAGTACGCATCAAGGTCGCGCTTGCCAAAACAAAAGTACTTGCCTTGGACGACGAGCGATCGGACCTTGTAGAGTTCGAGCTGCTCGTTGGGTGATAGGTTCTTCAAGTCTTTGAGCGAAATGGGGTCTCGTTCATTGATGCATTCGTCAATCGTCTGCATCGTGTATCACCTTTTTCACTTTTCGACTCATTAAAATCCGATGTGTACGACGACCCATGCCTTCTCGCGACCAAGTACCCACCCCTGCCGCACGCCAGGCCTTCCTAAGGATGTTCTCGCCCGCGTCTATGCGCCAATTCGCAGTCAACTATTCCTCTGGGATACTCGCTCTCACGCACCAGATAGACCAGAAAAAACCCAAGTCATGGCAGGCATTCCGCCCGGTGCTCCACAGTGTCATCCATCAACGAGGCAAAGTAAACTCAAAGTAAACTCAAAGTAAACTCAGTACACTCTATTCGTGATCGAGCACCGTCACCAGCAAGTTCATGCACAAGTTGGCTACAATCCAATCACTCTTCAAAGCGGGCAAAT
Source organism: Pseudomonadota bacterium (assembly GCA_027485595.1). Classification (GTDB taxonomy): domain Bacteria; phylum Bdellovibrionota_C; class UBA2361; order UBA2361; family OMII01; genus OMII01. The sequence continues at coordinate 18,980 of JAIXQT010000120.1, forward strand.
AGTGTTGAAAGAGGGACTCGTAGCGATTCAGTAGGCCTTCGTAGCCATCAGGCTTTTCCTTTTCGAGCCACGTGGTCTTGATGTCCCGATACTGCTTAAAAAGATAAAGGCGCAGAGCAGGATCTGCAAGCCCCAAGCGCTTTGCGAGGTCGTGTAGTGTTGAACGAGTACCGCGTCGAGCGGCGGTGTACAAGTAATTGCAGATTGTCTTGTCCTTGAGTTGATTCGATACCGCAAGCCCGTCGATCGTCTGCCCTTGGAGAAAGCCTTGCAGAATCTTTTCCGGCGCCTTGTCCTCTTGTAGTTTCATCTTGCGCGCTACCGGTGCCGGTGTAGCTTGCAAGCGCAGTCGCTTGGTGCTTTTGGCCAGCACCGTCACCCTGTACGATTGCAGCGTAAATGAAACCCCTATTGGTGTAGTGTTGATGAGGTTCCTCGCGGTGCCGCGGTCGCGAAAGCAGGTCAGGGAGTCGGTTTCAAACGAGTACGAGTTTCCTTCGTCCTGGTCGACGCGCACCCTGAACAGGAGCCGTTCTCGATTCTCCATTTGAGTGGTGGGATCCGCGTAACGGAGGTTCATGACAGAATTGTTTTCTCGGTTGCGATCAATGTGATCGACCGTATCACCCGGTTGAGGAGGGTTCCCTAAGAAGGTGCGCGCGACGAGGATATGAACCGCCACCTTTTTCAGCTCAATCATGACCTGTTCTGGCGTCTTGGTCGCGATGCTTACGTAGGGGTAGCCCTGTGACCGGTGACCTTCGACGATCTGGCTCTGGAGGCTCAGTACTCTTCCGAACGAAGACACATAGGCGACACAAGCGGCCGATGTGGAATGAATCAGGTTGGGATACTCGATGCGCCTCCATTCTTCACCGGCGCTCGTCGTGTATCGGCCTCCCGACCGCTCGATGGCCGGTGCGATCCAGATCATTGACGTTAGTGACCTGGTGATGACAAAAAATCACATAGTAAATGGAATGTAAATGAATCTGTTTATAATCACACTTGTGTTTATCGCACTCTTCGTGATTTATATTCGGCCAAGGTTCTACAAACGACCACAGGTCATCTTGGGGTGCAAAGTGTACGTCGCGCAATCGACAGTGCCCAGGGCAGGGAATGGAGTATTCGCCAGGGTTCCTCTCCGACAGGGTCAAGTGATTGAAACGTGTCCCGCCCTCGTCTTGAAAGAAGAGGACTTGGAGGGAAGTGGGCCTGTGAAGGATTACGTGTTTATGTCGGTGCGCCGGGACGGAACCAACTTGTTGGCTCACGGCAACTGCGGGCTGTTCAATCACTCCGATACCCCTAATGCAGCGTTCGACACTACCCTTGGTGATGATGTGATTATCTCTGCCACCCAAGATATTGCACCAGGGGAGGAGATCTTTATTTCCTACGGACCTGACTACTGGCGAGCACGCAACCAGGTGCCGAGACGTGCGTCCAGTGTCGCAAATTGATGCTGTGATCTACGCGACCTCGGTTGTGGTAATTACGATGACATTATCCTCGCGCTTGCTAATCACCCTGGCGGTCAAGGGTTTTTTTTGGAGTAGTGTCGTTGGTGTGTCCTGTACAACCTGTCCGTCTTCCCACTCGAAGCGAATAGGGGAGTCCAGGCGAACAACCCCTGCGCACACACCCACGCTCACAAAGTTGAAGGCTTGATCGACGGGTAAAGGCGCCACCAAAGCTTCTAGTTCGTGTTTTGGGGCGACCAGTAGCACTGGGGTCTCTTCCTTGAAACCGAGGGTAACGTAGCACACGGAACCGGAGTCTGACACGGCGGGTACCGCTCGATCGCTGTGCGGTCGGAATACCCAGTTAGGTCGTTCGTCACTGAGGTCCAAGCAGCTTACCTCGGCTTCGGAGTCTCCTTCCTTGAATGCTTTGTGTGCGTACTCAATCGTGAGGTAGTCGGAGAGCAGTCGGATCGTGTCCGTGGTGTGCGCTGCTCCTGTGTAGCAGATTACAATAGGAAAAGGGGAGGTGAGCACATGCAGAGCGGTGCAAAGGTCCATTAGGTAGAGTTGCATCCGAGAAACAAGGTAGAGAACCGCTTTTACGGTGTGGAGCAGAGTGCCACGCAGGAGTCTCCAGTCGTAAGCACAGTCCTGTGCTCCGTAGAGGCACGATCGGGCCTCTCCTCTGTCTCCTCCCTCCAGTGCATCTTGTGCCTTTGCCACAAAGGTGTCGGGGTCGGGTGGAACGTCGTCCACCGACACCACGTCCACCCGGATACCTAGGTTTGTGAGAATAGACGCTACGTCCCGGACTCGACTCTCGTTGTCCGAGGTGTACCACAAGGAGAAGGAGGTGTAGATGGGTTTGGCCAGCGTGACCACCCGGAATCCCGTAAGGAGCCTTTCTCTTTCCAACAACTGGCGTGCTTCACTATTGGTACCGATCCGCTTGCGGAGTTCGGCGAGGTAAGGGTGACAGAAAAGGCTCTGAACGGGGTCAAAGTAGAGCAGGTCCTCCAGTACTCCTACCACCGTTTCACACCACACGCGGAGGTCGGACGTGTCGGAAATGTAAGGTAGGTCCTGGCTGCTGTTCAACAACAGTCTGCCCAAGAACATCTCACGGTAATCTACCATCGTGACTCGTGGGTGTGCGGAGTAGCTGCGCAGTTCAGGGACCGGTGTACCTTGGCGAGCCAGGTTCCTGTCACTCGGTCCGGTGTAGACCTTGGGGAAGAGGGTTGCGAGGACGTGCCGCAGCACAGACCGCATCTGAGAAGGCGCTAGACTGTCGGTGCACGCAAACGGTGACTCTTCGATGACCAGTTGCGTCGACGGGGAGTGCCGGAACAAGGTTTCAATCAACCTTTCCACGCGGACACTATCTGAACCCTCGGACCCCTCGCAAGGGTGTGGGTGCGTATGGTTTTCGCCAAAAAAGTAAACCACCTTGTCGGTGCGTTTGACTCGTGTGCAGGCGAGTAGGTAGGCCCCGCTAACCCGGGTCGTCCCAAACGTCTGTAGTTGCTGTTTCAGGAGGTCCATGGGTAGTCTGGGGTTTACCTTGTCAAGGAAAATAAACTCTCTTGTCAAAGGATGTGTCCACTACCACCAACTGAGCATGGTAGGTCGGGTTGATGTCCTGAGTCATGGTGCGAATTCCGAAGTGGAATCGATGAGTAGGGTAATGTCTAGTTTTTTCTCCTGTACGAGTTAAAAGAAACCGGGTAGCAGGATGGCGAGTTACGTGCAAGGGCTGGTCGAAACGTTGTTTAATGAGGTTAACGAGGAGATGCGAGCGACCGATCTGTGGAAAGCGGTGCAATCTTCGTACACGGCGTGTGAGAGCGCAACGGACCAGGATGCGTGCTGGCAACTGTTCCCCGCCTGCACGTGGGACGCTACGGCCCGGCAGTGCACGCCTTCCACTCCTTTTTCCGGCGTCATACTGACCGCCTTTGATCACTTGTGTTCAACGTATGAGCATGTGTCCGTGCCCATCCTGTTCCTCGAGTATGCACTACTCGAACCTGCCTACCGACGCGCCGTGCGAGCGCGTTTTCGCGATGCGGATTATGTCACGCTGGGCCTGCTGCACAAGGAGCTCGCTGCCGGGCTTCGTATACCGTTCCCACCTCGTGGTGACCAGTACTTGTTGGAGTATGCGAACCGCTGCCTGCGCGACAAGACCTTCCACAACGGGATCCATGTGACGGGGTACGTGCAGCACCCGGTCCTCTTTCCTCTGTTTATTTTTCTTGGTCTCTACTTTCTCGTGGTTGTCAGAGATGTTAGCAGCGGCCTACGAAACTCCTTCAACACACTCTGCCTGCAGGCCCTGGCAGACGACAGGATTCAGAGTGCCCTGTCCAATGGCACAACGACCCTCGCAGAGCTGTTGCAAGGAGAGAAGTTCCTCCTGTTGGGTGATGATGTGCAGACGGCTTCGACAAGTGCAAGTGCAAGTGCCTATGAGCCTTCGGGCGTGGCGGCCGCACTCGTCGAGGGTGTCTATGCCATTGTACAGGGGTGGTTCGTGCACGTGCATGCCAACCTCGAGGAGGAAGAGCGCCTTTATGCTGAAGAGCTCGAGGTCCAGATGAGAGAAACTCGACAAGCGCGCAGTCGTGAGGAGCTTGAAGCGTTGGTGGCCCGGTACGGAGCTTTCAAGAAGAGCACCGGCCGAAAGCGGCTCCTCACCGAAGCACTCGAGGACTACCAAGCCATTGTAGATCGTTACGCGAGCGATCCCGATCTGGGTGAAAAGGCTTGGAAGGCCGTCACATCTGCGGTCGTGACCAGCAGCGTACGACCGGTACCACGCATCGACATGACACTGAGTGAAAAAAGAGCCGGTGTCGAGAGATCGTACGGTATTCGGCTCAGAGAAGGTGAGGTGCGAATCGTAGACAGTAACATTCGTCTTTTCCTGACTCCCAAGTACCTTTACGAAGGTGCTCCGAGTGTCCACGTGGTGGAGTTGCTGCACGACTGTGTGCAATCGTTTGTGCGTAGCGCCAACAGTGCAGTGTTGCGAGTCATGGAAACAAACCCTTTCCTGTACACACCGGTCCTCCTGGTTTCGGTGCCCACGATACGAGAGTGTGCGTCCCACGGGAACGATGGTACGCTGGTCTTTAACCTGAATGGCTCAACGTGCGCATCGGAACTGGTCATGTACCACGAGATGATGCATGCGCTCAACAGCGTCACCACCTTTCGAAACAACTATTTCGTGAGCGATTCGTTGGGCAGGGTGGACCTCACCGAGGTGTTTGAAGCCCACTACGAGCGGTTGATGCAGAAGCGCAAGTTTATGAGGGAGGTTTTGTCGTTTGCGAGCCAGCACCCGGGATACTATCCTTACTTTATGACCAACTTTTGTGAGCTCTCTTCCGAGTACTTTGCCAGTCACGTCGCAAGGAACCAGGCTACACGTCGCGAGTACCAATTAAAAGGCTACGAGCTCCTGTTTCATAAAACCGCAGAAGGCATCATGCAAGCCGACTATGCAGCGCTGTTTCCTGGCTTCTCGAAAGAGTTCGGACTTTCCTGAGAGCGGATCGTCAAGGATCGGCTGCACCAGGCCGGACCCCTACTAATCAAAACTAGTAAGAGCCAGACAGCGGGGGGTAGGCCCCGAAGGCAAACTCACAAGAGAGTGCCTCTGTGCTACGCATGAAGATGTTGCGAGCACCATTCCATTTGTTTTTGATTGGCGTTGAAACCAAAAAAGTGTTGAAGGTCAACAAGTCAACAAGTCAACGAGTCCATGATAACTCTTCTCCTCGTAACGATCTCGGTGGCGTGTGTCATTATTGGCGCCTGCGTCATCTCCATGCTGATTCCCGTCCCTCCCTTTGACTACGGCATGGAGTAGCAGTGAATGTGAGTGGTGGCGTAGTTCACTTTAAAGTGGTGTCACGGGTTTGCTCCGTTAAAAAAGGTGTGTTGCCTGCAGGACCCGCCCATGAGACCCGCGCGCGTGCGTGTATTGGCGTCCGTAACGAGACGGCTGTGCACGCTGCCGCCGCCAAACGAGAAAGAGAAGCTGTGCAAGAGCAGCTATGCGTGCGGTTTGCTGATTGGCTATGTCGTGGGGTTGGTGTGCCAAAAGTAAGCAGACTCGGTAGGTGAGTGTGGTGGATTCACTTGATTTTTGAACGGTTCTGGGTGTGGGTGATGTAATCAGGGATATCCTGCTTGTGATCCCCCATGAAATGGAGGATAAAGGGCTTCCCGTACCTGCAAGCCTTGAAACACCACCAGTTCATAAGGGAATAGTGCTTGATGAGGATCTTGCTACGCTCGGGGCATTTCCTTTCGAGAAACAGGTTGATGAACGCTCCTTGTTCGTACTGTGGCCCGGCCCAGTCGCATCGTGGCGATTGGTAGACACATTCCCATTCCCCAGAGTTTGGATCACGGGCCCATGCCCCGCTGTCGTAGGCCTCCCACCACTTTTTCATGATTGCCCTCGATGCGCTGGTGTTGCGCACCAGAAAGTTGCCGGCACAGAAAGGGCTCCCATAAACGGGAGGGTCTGGGGTGATGATCACGTCCTTGCCTTTGGCCTTGGCAAAGAAGCTCTCGATCGTCCGCTCAAGGTCGTGCACGACCGCGTCGCTGTCTACCCAGGCTACGTAGGCTGCTCCTTCTTCCAGAGCGCTCATCACGGCCTTGACTTTGACCCAGTACGGAGGATAGTCGCGGTCGTGGCTGGTCGGGTAGAAGGTGTAGGTATAACCGTGACGTTCGCAGTACCCTTGATTGATGCGAAACAAGGGAGCGAGTTCTGGGATGTCGCGACCCCTCGAGTCATACTGAACCAAGTAAATCGTCATGGCGTCGTTCACGTCGTTCACGTCGTTCACGTTGTTCAATTGGTGACATAAAATTCACACGACCAACCCCGCTCTGCCTTTACAAAGGGTAGGTGGATGTTAGAAACGATTCGATATGGCGGAGGCGTGCGTCGAGGTAGGACATGAACTTGACATGGTCCGCATCAATGACACGGCAGTGACCATCGACGAGCCTCGTATTATCGTTGGCTACCCTTTGCAACTCGGTGTCGACATCGCCCACCACGATACCGAGCTGACTCTCAAGGGCTCTCACGGTTTCGGTGGTCAAGGTGCACTTGGTCGTTCCCAAGTGCTCGGAGACGACATAATACTTGCTCCTACCTCGGTCTCGGGCAGAGTAGGCCACGTCGGTGACTCGGGCACCCACCGGCGCACCATCGCTGCTCACGGAGACCTCTCCTAGCATGGCGGCTACCTTGGCGTTAAGGACTTCATCGACGGAGAACTCTTTGAGGACGTGTGTCCTCTCTTCGTTGGTGTAGATAAAGTGCGAGGCACCTGACTTGAGGTAGTAGGGGAATTGCTGTCGCAGCTCATCGGCTTTGTATGGGTTGGTCTTTGTCTCGTCTACGGCTCTGGCAAATAGGTCATCCACGTCAGCCATGGCGCGGGTCGTTGCTGTGTAAGAAGGATCGAGGTTCCACTCGACATGTCCGTTCAGGTTCGCCCGCGCGCCCTGTTGAATAAAGGACCCTACAAGGAGGAGGGCCGATACCCAGACGCCCCACCCGCGGCCACGTGAAGGGGAATATGAAGTAGAAGGAGGTAAAAGTCGACAAAAAGCAGCCCAATCGTGTTCTGCACGAGCGGGTCGTTGGTGGAAGACGCCGAGTAGGGTGTGTGCGCGCGCTGCCTTGTCGCCTGTTAGGGTCCATCCTACTGCCATGGTCAAGGATCGAAATACAATGTTTTTGGCTGCCTCGGCATCGAGGGTATCACTGAGTGAGCTGCGAAAGACTACGCGCAGCAAGAGTGACCTGATAGAGGGGTGCACTCCTCTCAGACAGCGAGATACCGAGAGCGTCTCGTGTGCTTGCGAAAGTGCAGCGACAATGGCAAAGGCATTCAAGTTGGTCATCATACTGTTTGATCGTCTATTTGAGCGAAGCGACGTCTCTATCTTTTGGTGAAGCTAGGTTGACTTTTCAGAAAGTTTGTTATTTTTGTGCAACATCGTACTCGGCGCGAGTAAGCCGGCGGATCCTCGTCTGCCAATACTCAATCTCCGACATGCCCTCTAGCCGCGGCGGGTCGTACGCCGCCACCTCCTCGTTACTCGGACTTCTAACATTCAAAAGCAAAGGCATCACCGGTCGCAACCTAGCAGGCGGCCACTCCTCCCATCCAAGGCCGTACACCACCTGCCCCACCTTACCAACCACCAGACTGTACCGATGACGCCCTCCTACCCGCTGCCCTGGCTCGCGAAGCCCCAGGTGCGAGACGTGCTTGCTGGCCCACGCCAAAGGCTCCACAGCGGTCAAGACGGCCGGTACCACCGTCGACTCGTGGGGCCACCAACCTCCCACAAGCATGAGATGCGGGAGCTGCTCCTCCCCAGGCGCCCCGAGCAGCGCATCGTAAGCCTGCTGCACGTCCTCATTGAGCATCTCCTGCAACGCCGCGACCCTGGAATCCACATGCATCATGCAGGCGCGATTGCCCAATACCATGACCACCCCCACACAGGCCGCCACCCCGTGCGTGAACAGCCCCTCCGCCCCGAGATCATCCGAGGAGGCAATCATGCCCTGCGGGCAATGTGATATCAGGGGTATCTTGCTGCACAGCAGCTCCACGGCCGGCACTTGGGCGTCCGAGGAAGGCTTGAGGATGCTGATGCTTGGAGTCTCAGGAGAGAGCTTGTCTGGTCCGCAGGCAAGTCGGTGGAGGGGCCAAGCTTGAATCTGGCATTCCTTGCTGCAGTAGACCACGGCCTTGCACTTGCCACACTTGCTGAAGAACCCGGGCAGGTTGCAGGTGCTGCAGTGATCCATTTCCGCCCTGGATTCATTTCATTTCCATTTCATGGAGATAAGAAGCCGCCTTTCCATCCCAATACGTGTAAGACCACCCGCCCCGACGTCTCTCCGATCGGGTGGTGTAGACCTTTTCGGTCATCGGGGGTTTCCAACGGTGGACTGGACTAGCGTCATCTGTCCCACTAGCGCTTTTCTGCTCAGTCCTTACAGTCCTTACAGTCCTTTCCTGTGCTCAGATCCTTGCCTCGATGGACGAGACCTTTCCTCGCACCGTGGAGGATGTGGAGGCTACGCTCAAGGCCACTGCGCTCGGTCGCTACGATGTTGGGACCCCGGAGGCTCTTCGCGCGTATGTCGTTCAATATGGGACGAAGCTGATCAAAGCTCGTGCTGCGGCTGCTGCCACTGGAATGGCTGGTCTGGAGCTCAAGTGTGTGGATGATGCCATCAATCTCTGCGAGGTGGGGCGCGTAAAGCGAGACGTATTGTATTGTATTGTATTGCATTGCATTGTGTGCTCACCCCCTCCTGCTGCCCAACAGGTTTATCTTGCCTTTGTTTGGAACGTAAAGCTCAGGGACGTTGAGGATGCTGCTCCAGTCCGGGGACACAACATGTCCTCGGGTATCTACGAAGGATTTCCGCCTGGTGCTTACGACTCCTACGCCCGCTCTACTCGATACTCGGGTGCCAGCAGGTACCCTGGAGAAGCCGATATCGCCTACTCCACTAGCAAAGATAATGGACACTGATCAGCGCCGCGCACGGCGAATCGTTAGCTTTTTTGTGCGAGGTGTCATGTCTTACGGATTAACGGACTTTCTGAAAAGTCTTTCGTCCAAGTAACCGAAAATCAACAATGAACCCTGTGCTCCTTAACGTGCTTCTGTCCTGTATTGGTCAGAGAAAGCAGTACGGTAGACCTCCACTCTTATCAACGGAGTACGTGATAGACCGGA
>JAIXQT010000038.1 GCA_027485595.1 Pseudomonadota bacterium
AGAGGGCCTGTGTCCTCACAGGCCGGGATGGCGGCCGCCGTTTCATATGGAAACACCCGTCGCAATCCAATTTGATGCATGGATACATACCCGGCTCGTCGGGAGACGAGCCCTCCGGGTTAATTTATGAACGGAATTATTCGCCTCGCGATGCCGCCAATTCCCCCTACCGCACCAGCAGCGACACCTCGAGCCTCCCTTCACGGATAAACCGGGCGAAATTACCGGCGTTGAGGGTCGCGTCGGAGCCGTCACCGTTGGTGGTCACACACCGCACTGAATACCGATATCCCTCACCCGAGAAATCTTTGAAGACCTCGTACGTATAGGGGCTGGGGCCTGGGGCGCTTGAGAGTCCCCGGCGAGATCCAACAACCTTCACTACCGCGTTGCTTGGAGTCCCAGATCCGCCACCATAGTTCTCGAGAAAGAATCGGGCCCTCTCCCAAGCAAATCGATCCTGCTCAATAGGCACGACAAACTCGGTAGGAGCGGCAAGGATCTCATCGCGCGCTTGGTCCTCGGGGGTCGCCGCGACCTCTAGTTTTTCAAACGCGTTCGCATGGGAGAGATGAGCGATAGAGCCATCACGAACCTTTTCGACTGAGCAACCGGAAAGAGCGAGAAGCGAGAGAACGATTAGAGAGGTTCTGGTTTTCATGAGGCACCGTCCTTGAGAATAACCGCAAGCGCCCGCACCATAGGGACGTCGCAGTCTCACGATCCCCTTATAGTACCCACAAATGAAAACGCCAACCATCTCCCTTTCGGGCGAGGTTGGCGTCACGCTATCTCTCGTGATGAGATTTAGCTAAAGGAGCTTCCGCATCCGCAGGTGCGCTTAGCGTTAGGATTCTTGAATTGGAATCCCGTTCCGTTGAGCCCGGTCACGTAATCTACGACCGTGCCACGGAGGTACCCAGCGCTCACCGGATCTACCACCACCTTCACACCGTTGAAGTCGAGCGCGAGGTCACCCATGCGCTCCTCTTTATCGAAATCGAGACCATACTGATATCCAGAGCATCCACCGCCAACGACGGAGATACGGAGAAAATCACCAGCCTCACCCTCTTCTTTGAGAGCTTTACCAACTGCGTCAATCGCTGATGCGGTCAGGTGAATCGGCATCTCATCACTAGGTGCGAAGCCTGTCTCGGCTCCCAACACGTTCTTATTTCCGCTACCGGTGCCACAAGAACCAGAGGTTGAACACGACATAGAATATTCCTTTGAGTAAAGGGCGCCCGCATGTGAGGGGCGACGCTGTTATGTTACGAGTATTACTAACCTTTATTGTACTAAGGAATAGGTGACTTTCACAAGATGAGCCCCTCTTTTATCGCGGCTCCCCACTCAAACGGGCACAGAAACGTCCTAACGCCCCACTAAATCCACGAAATTGCACCATTTATTTGCCCGTTTCTCTGGTACCACCTACCCAATTCACAGGTACCCCGTACCTCGTATCCGGGTACCATGTACCTCATATCAGGTACCTTGCACCTCATCTCCGGGCCTAGAACCCCGATCTGTGGACCCCGATTTTGCCCCCGCCCCCCTCAGGAAGAGCTCATGAAAACCGAAGTGGATGCCGAACTCTCTTGAAGAGGTTGAAGGACCAACCTCCCGCAGGTGCAGGACACCGGCGACCGATGAGGTCCCACACGTATGTTCCCATCGAGGTTTTTACAGATCGCTTCGCCGAGAATGGCAATCGCCGCCGCCGCGGTGCTGATCGCGTGCACGCCGGCTCACGCCCAACCGCAAAGCGGAGAGCGCGCTCGCTATGCGCAACCGGAAGAGAGCTCCCCCTTACGCTTTACACCGATCAATCTCGCCAACGGTAGCAAGCTCACCTTGATCACCCCGACCCGTTGGTCGGAAACAGCGTCGAGCCTCATCGGGGTGCTCAATTCGTCCCACGCCCAGTTTCCCCGACTCTGCGCTGACATCCCCGCGTTCAGCACATCGATCCGATTAATGGACGAAGAGGAGTTCTTCGAGCTCACCGGCGCTCCGAAGTGGACGAACGCGATGTTCTTCCGAGGTCAGATCATCCTTCCCCTTGCGAAAGGCAAGGCGGTCGACATCGAAAACCTCAACCGCTCAGTCAGACACGAATATACTCATGCGATCCTATCGGCGCTCTCAGCCGGTAATCTTCCCGGGTGGCTCGATGAAGGGCTCGCGCAATGGTTCGAGGGAGAGGAGAGTCCCGGACTTCGGAACGCTCTGCGCGAATGGCTGAAGAGCCACGAACCGGTCTCGCTCAGCCTCCTCCAAGGAGGGTTTACCAAGCTCAACGCTGAGATGGTTCCAGCAGCGTATGCGCAATCACTCCTCGCGACACGACTCCTGGCGGAGAAGTACGGGTTCCCAGCTCTCGCTGCCTACTTCCTCCTTCTCCGTGATGGCGTGGACAGCGACTCCGCCTTCGAAACCGCTTTCAACATCTCCATCTCCGACTTTGAAAGCCACATGGGACGAGCGCTCAAACGCTGGGCCGTACAAGGCGACAACTAAACTATAATCGAATCTTGCCGGCGTAGCCGGTCATCTCGAGGTACCCAACCGCGGTTTCGCCCTCGGCGGCGACAGGCCCCTCCCAGTAGCGAGGCTCAAGCTCAGATCCCCCCTCGCCAATCTCGCATCCCTTTACCCTCGCTTTGACGACGAGATCGATCCCGTGACTTGGAATCTGAACGCGCCACTCAAGAGGATACCGCGCTGAGGTAGTCGGACTTACCCAGACGTGCCCCGGCGTGAGCGTGACCTGCTCGCCGCGCACGGTGGATGATTCGCCCCCTCGCTGAATCGACGCTGAGGCATACGAGGTAGAACCATCCGCTCCCCGCAGACGGAACACGGTGACGTTACGCCCGTCCTTGAGCATAAGCCCCATCCAGTCCCATCCGACCTGATCGGGGGCTAAGGTGTTGCTCATGAACTCGTGGTCCATCCAGGCGAGCCCCGTTACCGGCGTGAGCCCCTGTTCACCCCGCACCTCACCAGAGATATGTATTCGAGGGATCGAATAGTAGTGCGAGGCGCAGGTATCACACGTTCCCTTTCGGCTGAACCCCTCCTCGCCTTGTAGCCAGGGGGATGCCCTCGAAGAACCGAGAAGTCGCACCGAGGAGCTGCCACCTCGCGCTGGGGTAAAACGCAACAGGTGCGTCTCGCCGATCAGCTCCGCGAGCCAATCACCGGACCATACCTCAAGGGTCGTAGGATTCGCGCCAGCCGCGCCCAGAAGCGCGCCCCCCTTTCGTGATGAAAAGGTCGTCACGCCCGTCGCGATATCGGTGATCGCCGCGTGGGCGAGATACTCGCTGCGAGCGCCATCGCGCGGCGTCTCAGCTCGCCGAAAGAAGGTAAGTTGAAAGCCGTATGCGGGAGGGTCTCGAAACGGCTCAGCGCCCTCTCGATAGAGATGCCCAGTGTAGTACCACCACTCCGTTTGAAACTCGTTGTGAGGGCCGTGATCGCGGGGGAAGGACCACTGGTACCCCGGTTTCGCGCGCTGAAACACTGAAGGCTCAGGAGCCGCCGAGGCCCCTACCGTACACCACGGCAGAGCTCCAACCATAAACCCGATAAGAGCCCACACACGATAGATCCTATTCATCCGACAACGTCGCCTCACTAAGAACACCTCTCAATACCGCAGCGGTCGCCACGAACGTCACCAGCGCCACACTCCCAATAAACGCGAACGCTATCAGGACCGGCATAACCGACAACGAGAAATCGATCGACCATCCAAACGATCGTGGATTCACAAACGCGGTGAGTCCCCACCCAAGGGCAACGCCCCCGAGGAGACCGATCACAACGGGCAGAGCGCACACGACCGTATTCTCCGCAACCTGCGCCCCGATAATCTGCCCCGTTGAGAATCCGAGAACGTTCATGGTCTTAATCTCTCGCCGCCGCTCCCACAAATTTTGCAGCGATGCCAACACGAGCCCAAGAAGGGCGATGCCAAAAACTATCCACCGAATGCTCAGGGTGATCCTGAACGTTCGGTCAAAGAGGGTGAGCGCGTACTCGCGCAGCTCTCGGTTATCCCGAACGGTCCCAACAGCTCCCACAACCTTTTCGACCTCCTCTTTGACGGCGAGCGGTCTCACCTTTGTCGCAAGGTCGATCGTGAGGTTCTTCGGTTGCTCACGAGGATAGAGATCAAAGAAGAGTCGCTCGTCGATCTGGATGAGGGGGTGCTCCGTGCCGAACTCCTGGATAATGGCGGTGACCCTCACCGGCCGCCCCTCAATCGGAAGCGCGTCCCCGACCGAGAGATGAAGCTTTCGGGCTGCGCTCTCACTGACGAGCGCTCCCGAGCCATTCACAAGGGACTCCCGCTCGAGGGACCCGGAGCGAACGATGTAGATCCCCCTCTCTAGCTGCTCAGCAAGTTGAGAGGCGCTCACAACCATCACCTGCCCAGCATGCGAGGTCATCGTCTCGTAGTAGGGAATGACTCGGCGAACCCCTGGCAACCGCCGCACAGCCGCAGCAAGCTCCGCTGAGATACGAGCATCGCTTCCGGTTCCCTCAAGAGCTGCCGAAACGAAGAGGTCCCCCTGAAGCCGTTGGAGGGTCCATCGCTCAAGCGTGCTTCGAAAGCTTCCCACCATGAGCGAGAGCGAACAGATGAGGGTCATACTCAGTCCGGCACCGATCGCCCCTAAGAGAAAGCCTCGACCGCCGACCTGAATACCACCTCGCGCGAACCACAAGAAAACGGCCCCGCTACCCCTCGGGAGTAGCTTCGGCGCTCTTGAGAGCGCGGCGGGAGTACACCCTGCGACCACGACGAGGCACGCGGCGATAAAGAGGTATGCCGCGACCGTTGATGTCGTGAAACGCGCCACACCGTACGCCATCCCGAATACAGCGACACTCACCATAGCGAGCGGGGTCGCCCACCAGGAGGAGATAGGCTTTACATGAAGGTGCTCAGAACGGGTTCCAACGCTCGGCGAGATCCGTAAAGCCTCAAACGCTCCCAGAGCGGCGCCACCGGCTGCAAGGGCCACCATCCCTACCACCACGGCGAACCGCTGCGCCAGATAACCCGCCCCCCGAGCACCAAGGGAAAGATTGTAGATATCGTGCGCGGTCTGAAGAAAGAGCTCCGTCAAACGAACCGTCAGGGGCTCGCCCACCGTTACGCCGATAAGCGCTCCCAGCGCGCCGAGCAGAGCCGCCTCTTGAAGGATACCGATGAGACACGCGACCTTACCGACCCCGAGCGTTTGCAACACCGAGAGCTCTCGCGAGATCGTCCGCAAGCTCAGCTGCGTCGCCTGCGCTATCAACACGGCGCACACAAGGAGGGTCATGCTCGCCATAATCATGACGTTGAATCGGTAAGCCGCGACCAGGCTCTCTCCCCGCTCAACCCGGCTCGCGATGGTGTCGACCTGGATCGGCACTGACACCGTCCCGCATCCGACAAGATACTCACCAAGCGACCCTCGATACTCCTCAACGGGGGCGCTCCCGAGGGGCTTAAACAGAATGGCATCGGCGAGCACCTCACCATCACGTCGAGAGATCCACGAGAGCGGTACAACAACCGCCTCCCCTGACACCCCCGATGTCGAGGATCCGATCGCGATCCGTCCACTAAAGTCTTCGTCCCGCACCTTCACATGCAAGGTATCGCCATCGCGCCGCCCGAGCGACCTCGCGGTCCGCTCTGAAAGGAGCACCTCACCGCCACCTTGTTCCATCACACCGGCATCGTGAACGCCACTCACTCCGACGACCGATACCGCACGAGGTCCAGATGACGTAACGACCTCACCGACCTCTTTGCGATACGCGATCATGGTGAATGAGTCTCTCAGCGGAGCGAGACACCTCCCGAACTCACGCAACGACATCCGTCCCCCACGAGGGGTTACAACGAGGGGATACTCGGTGGAGGAATACCCCAGGGACTCTTCAAAGGAGCTCACACTCGCGAGACTCACCCGGAGAACCGAGGAAACGAGCGTCGTAGAAACGGCGATTGCGCACAAAAGAAGGAGGAGCCGGATCGGGTTCTGCAGCGCTCTCCTCACGATAAAACGGGTAAAGAGCCACCGAGGCATGAAGGTAGAGGAGGACATGGTGACCGGACTATTCAAGCACACCGTCCCTCATGTGAAGCACTCGAGAGCAACTCTTACTCGCCGCATCACTGTGAGTCGCCATCAAGATAGCGACCCCAAGCTCCGACTGCTCTCTCAGCAGCTCCAGCACCTGCGCCCCCGTCCGTGAATCGAGGCTCCCCGTCGGCTCATCTGCCAAGATGACAAGGGGCTTGTGGATTACCGCTCGAGCTATCGCGACCCGTTGCATCTCTCCCCCCGAAAGGGTGTAAGGCATCGCGTCTCCCCGCTTACCTAACCCGACCTTCGCGAGAACCTCCTCCGCGCGCCCCGCAGCAGAGTCGACATCGCTTCCATTCAAGATGAGGGGAACCATAACGTTCTCTCGCACACTCAGGGTCGAGAGAAGATTGAAATGCTGAAAGACGTAGCCGAGCTTTTGACGGCGAAGGAGCTGCAAGGAGGCATCAGAGGCCCCGAAGGTGGGCGCACCACCGATGAACACCTCTCCCGAGGACGGCCTATCGGCGAGCCCGACGATATTGAGGAGCGTGCTCTTGCCACACCCGGAAGGACCCATAAGCGCGACAAATTCCCCCGGTTGAACGCGAAGGGATATCCCTCGAAGGACCGCTCGCTCGGCCTCACCGGCGCCGAACATCTTGATTACGTTGTGGGTCTCAAGTGGAAGTGACATAGCGAGCAGAGTATCCCCTTAGGTGAAGCCTGAGCAACCCGGATTGCCCGTATCTTTGCGCCCCTGAAGCTTCAGCGAAGGGGGGCGACGGGCCGGAAACCTGCGTCGAAATTTTTGTGCATACCAACACCACCCGGAGGGCCTGTCTCCCGACAGGCCGGGATCGTTGCCGTCGTTCCGGTTGGCGATATCTATTGCGATTCAATTCGATAGATTGCTGCATACCCGGCCCGTAAGGATACGGGCCCTCCGGATGGTTACCTCGCCGCCACCCCCTTCGACTTGACACCCACAACAAAACCCAGCACTAATCAAATAAACCCCAAATACCTATCAGGACAAAAGCGCCTCGTGACCACCCCACCCACCTCATGGACCACCTACGAACAGGCGCTCACCACCCTCTCGGAGAGCGCATCGAAGCTCGACGCGCCTTCTCTCGTCTTGAAATTACGCAAAGCCTTTCCGAACTCCGACGTTCGAGAGCTCAATCTCGCGGTTGAGACCTTCATCGCCAGACGCCAAGCGGCCGACAAGCTCGGAGAGTGGGCCAAAGAGGGGCACTTCTCGCTCAGCCTCCTCCAGCAAGCTTCGCGTCAATCCATAGCCACCTATCGAGCCGACTTCTTTGCTGGACGCCAGCACGTGCTTGAGATCGGAACGGGCACCGGATCCGATACCGCAGCTCTTGCCAAGGTCGCCCAACACGTCACCACCATCGATGGAGACCCCGTAGCGTCTGAGTTGGCGAAGCGAAACCTCGCCCTTCAAGGGATCACAAACGTCACCTTCCTTGTTGGAGACGCTCAATCACTCGTGCCAACCTTGACCGAACACTTCGACGCACTCTACGCCGATCCCGCTCGAAGGACCCGCACGGGGGAACGGATCAAGAGTGGTGAGGATTACTCGCCGCCGCTCTCATTTCTGCTCGATCTCACCATCGGATCGCTCCGTGCGATCAAGATCAGCCCCGGACTCTTCGTCGAACCCTGCCCCGAAGGGTGGACTCGACAGTTCGTCGGCTTCGGTGAGGAGTGTCTTGAGCAGACCCTCTGGTACGGAAGCCCGGTCAAGGATTCAAGCGTCGTTGTGACCGATCGCGCGATAAGCTGGGAGCCACCAGAAAAAGAGACATTGCCATTCATCACCGAGAGCCTTACGGGATTCCTTATCGAGGCACACGGAACCCTCAACCGTTCTCAGAAGCTCGGCGCCTTCTTCCACGAACACAACATCCAGCCCGTCGCGGACGACGTTGCCTACGGCATCGCCCAATCCCAACCAGAACCGTCGCCGCTCTACACCGTGTATCGGGTGCTTGAGGACCTTCCGTTTTCGAAGAAGAAGCTGAAAGAGGCTCTCACCCGCCTCGGGTGGAGCAACCGAACTGAGCTCAAGAAGCGAAACTTTTCCGGTGAGATCGAACAGATCAGAGCTGAGCTCGACCTTCCGAAACACACCCACACCGCTCCATTTGGAGTTGTCTTCTTTTTCCGCTACCATGCCAAACCGTGGGCCGTTATCGCCGAGCGCCTGACGTAACCAGATCTACCTATGAAAAGCGAACACGAACAACTCGCCGAGGGCTTAAAGAAGCTCGGCTTCGAGATTACCCCTGAGCAGTCCACCTCACTCGTCGCCTACCTTGAAGCGCTCGATGTGACGAACCGGTCCTTTAACCTTACCCGCATCCCACGCGAAGACTACGTTACCCTGCACCTTCTCGACTCATTAACCACCCTTCTCGCGATCCCAAAGAACTCGCCACTTACAATTATCGACGTAGGAACTGGCGCGGGATTTCCGGGGGTACCACTTGCGGCGCTCCTTCCCAGCTCCCAGGTGACCCTTCTCGACGCAACCCTCAAGAAGGTCAAATTCGTAGAGTTCACCGCGCACGAGTGCGGGATCAAAAACTGCACCGGCGTTCACTCTCGGGCTGAGGTCCTCGCAACTATGCCGAAGCATCGGAACGGGTACGATGTCGTCGTATCACGGGCCGTCGCGGCATTCCCCAAGCTCATGGAGTGGCTCCTTCCGCTCGCAAAGGTCGGAGGAATCGTTGTCGCGATGAAGGGAAGCGGGTACGAGCAAGAGGTTGAAGGCACCGAATCCCTTCTCAAGCGACTTGGGGGAAAGATAGAGCAGGTTATCACCATTCCCCTTCCGGGAACCGATATCACGCGACACCTGATCGTGATTCGCAAAGAGCGGGTGGGAGCGGCTTAAAGCCGCGTCCCAATAACCAGGTGCGGTTCGACCTGAGCCGTAGAGCCCCCCCCTTAGTTGAGAGGGGGATCTGTAAGCTCCCACTTACAGTTTCGCACCTTAAACTTCGTTCCAAACCCGTCGGTCTTCGTACACCAACCATCCTTATCGCGTTGAGACGCTGGGCAGAAGGAACCGCATTCAGACTGAGTGCTCGGAGAGGACTCAGAGCGAACGACCCTACCCGCACCATCCTTTCCGTCACACATACAAGCATAGATCTTTTCGCTAGCCGATGAGGAGCTGTAGGACGACGAAGAGTCATCTGATGTTGTAGTGGTTTCAACTACCGATGTGGAGGTCTCCTCTACAGTGGTGGTGGTCTCCCTTACTGTGGTGGAAGTCTCCTCTACTGTGGTGGAGGGAGCCTCTGACGACGACGATGAGCTGGAGTCACTGCTCAAGCTTGCGGGGTCGAGCTCGCAACCTGTACACGTCCAAGTGTAATGTATGATGGCATTATTTGGGATACGGCAGTAAATGTTGTCGCAAAGATTCCAATCATCATGGGTCCGGTCTTCCGACATCACAGGCGACCAAAAAGGAGGATTATTCACCGAATAGTGCCCCGGACCGTTCGCATTTACACAGCCCTTAGTGCCTTCAAGTCGGCATTTTCCGGGACATTGACCTACTTCCGCGGGATGATTTTGATTGTTTTTTTGAACCAGATCGCGGCAATTCCGCAGTGCGGCCTCACGGTCTTGCCTAAATTTTGCCATTCGCTCTTTATATGAATCGCAATACGATTTACATCCCGCTTTCTCAGGATCGCACTGCCCACCGTCATGGCAACCTGGCTTAGTTACCTTAGGGTTGCAAACAGTTCCGACATAGATCGGCTCGATTTCCGGTCCTCGATACTTACTTTCCACTGCATTCAACTGTCCACATTCAGCGACAAACCCCGACGACGGATTTACCTCGGTTGTGGTTGTTGTTTCTTCAGTTGTAGAAGTTGTATCTGTTGAACTCGAAGAACTCTTTGATGACGAGCTCACACTTAATGTACTTGAGGACGATGAGCTATTCGACGACGAACTCACGCTTGAGGAGGAGCTTACCTCGGATGTTGTAGTGGTCTGCTCTACCGTAGTAGAGGTCTCCCTGACTGTGGTTGAAGTCTCCTCTACTGTGGTGGAGGGAGCCTCTGACGAGGACGAGGAGCTAGACTCACTGCTCAAGCTTGCGGGGTCGAGCTCGCAACCTGTACACGTCCAATTGTAATGTATGTTGCTATTATTTTGGATAGCGCAGAAATAGTTGTCGCAAAGATTCCAATCATCGGCGGTCCGGCCTTCCGGCCACAGAAACTTCGACGAATATCCAGGTCTACCCAGCGAATAGTGCCCCGGACCGTTCGAATTTACACAGCCCTTAGTGCCTTCAAGTGGGCATTTTCCGGGACATTGACCTACTTCCGCGGGATGACTTTGATTGTTTTTTCGAATCAGACCGCGGCAATTCCGCTCTACGGCCTCAACCTCTTGCCTCCATTTTGCATGTCGCTCTTTAAATGAATCGCAAAACGATTTACATTCCGCTTTTTTAAGGCTCTCAGGTTCGCACTGCCCAGATGGACTACCGTAACAGGAGCCACCTGGCTCAACCAGTTTAGGCAGGCAAATAGTTCCGACATAGATCTTCTCGATATCCGGTCCTCGATACATTCTGGTCAAGTCATTTGTCCGTCCACATTCAGCGACAAACCCCGACGACGGATTTACCTCGGTTGTGGTTGTTGTTTCTTCAGTTGTAGAAGTTGTATC
>JAIXQT010000002.1 GCA_027485595.1 Pseudomonadota bacterium
ATATCTTCAAGAGAAGCGTGAAAAAGTCGGCAGATGGTTGACCGATCTGGGCTCGAAAGCGTCGACTCTGCCTGGCGCTATTCCAGCACGTATTCGCTTGGAGAGTTTGGATAGAAGTCTCCAAGATCTGAAAGAGGTGCGTTCTCCGGAGAGGCTTGTAGAGTTCCTTTGCGGAATTAAGGAGGAGAATCTAAAGGGATCCATTGTGCGGCTTGCGCTTTGCCTTGGACTAGAGGTGGGGGCGTCGCGGCAGCGTTTCCTCGACACGATCGGGGCCGCGCCAACGACTGAATCCCTAACCCGTGTTGTAGAGTTTATAAGCAGTCAGGTTGAAAACGTGGCGTTGTCTGTTCTGCGTCATGATTTGGAGGGCTCTTCAGGAGTAGATGCCCTGTCTGTCGTGAGGAAGTACTTAGGCTATCCGGAATTTAAGAGAGCGTTGAATGTCAGGCGCCCCATGCTCCCAATTTCCTCGCAAAAAAATTGCGGAGAGATGTCTTTCACGAAAGAGGAGGAGATTATCGTGCTCCCAACCCGCGGAGTTCTCGCGGAGCTCGCCGGATTTTTTTCAGACACATGCTGGTCAGACAAAGAAACTTTGATGAAAAGCTTTCCGAATGCGACAGCGCTGGTTTTTGCAAGGCGACCAGATGCGGTAACCGCGCAGGAGCTTGAGAAAGGGTGGGTCGATCTATCCGAGGCCGAGTTGATTGGGGCCTGCTTTATTCTGCCCGTTCGCGATGCCGATGGCAGCGATGTGATCGTATTGCGTGGCGTCAACCCGCGTGAGAGGAAGTTGAGAAATTTGGATATAGAGAGCTTTATTGAGTGTCTACTTGATGAAGTTGTAGTGCCATATGCCAAGACTCTTGGAGCAAAAAAAATTGTGGCGCCTTTCGATGACCCTGGACACGCCCAAACAAATCGGGTGGCAATCAGTGAATATCTCCATGCCAGGTACGGTAATTCTGAGTATGTTTCGCTTGATCCTAGGGGGCCAAGCTCATTTTTTAATGATCGCCTCATTTTCGATAAATGCAGGTTGCTTAGACTCATTTGAAAACTCGTATCAGTCACGACTTTCACACTTTTCCCGTAGCATTGTCCTGATTCATACATAAGTCGTATCAGCCACGACCTCCCCATTTTTGTAAGCTTGCTTGTTCTCTGTTCAACGGGCTCTCTCAGACACCGCACCGACCGCTTTGCAGCTATTGAAAAAGGTGTCTCAAGGTCAATGGCAAGGTGTGGAAGAGAAGAGGGGATGTTGGGAGCTTCTAGGTCGGATTACCGGCAGGGGGCTCTACCGCACAACCTCTGAAAAAAACCGTGGGTGCAAATAGAGGGTTGGCATTTTGACGGCCCCAAAACGAGTTTGTCTCTGTCGGTCCTAACCAGCTATGCTAGTCTTACTTGCAAAGCCTGTTTACTCCCCACTGTCGGAACGCTCGCTCATGACACGTCTCGTTGCCCTGCTCGTATCTCTTCTTGCCTATGGCTTCTCATCGGTCGCCATCGCCCAGCCTACACTAAGTGCCCCAGTAGACCTGTCGACGGCGGGGATGCATGCTGTGGGGGTGAGTATCGCTCTGTCCAGTGATGGAACAAGGGCAACAGCTGTATGGCGGGAGGGCTCCTCCAACGCGAAGCTGGCAGTAAAGTCGAGTTCCGCCACCATCTCCGGTGGTGTCGCCTCATGGGGGCCGGTCTCGTCCCTCTCGGCAGTAGGCACCCATGTGGACGACGCGATGGTGCAGATCTCGTCGGATGGCTCAGAGGCGGTTGCTGTATGGGTAGCTGAGGACCCCACGTTGAAGGTCTCTGTCGTGGAAAGCAGTTCGGCCACCGTAGCCGGAAATGTTGCATCCTGGGGTGGGGTGACGAGGTTAAGTAGCGCCACTGGTCCAGTGGAGCATCCGCGGCTCTCTCTCTCCGCCGATGGCACCCGAGCCTACGCGGTATGGGAACGGTATCCTCCAACCTCCTCGAGAAGTTTGTGTAGGGTTGTGGTCGGCAGATCGGCAGCCGTAACTGGTGACACCGTTTCCTGGGGCAGTATCCAGCAGATCTCTGATCAGGGGAGCTGCACCGAGGATCCTGAGATAGGAATGTCCTCCTCTGGAGGGAGTGTCACAGTTGTGTGGGCAAAGACGGCTTCGGGGGGAGTTCGCATTATTCGGACGAGGACGGCAACCGTCAACGGTACTGTCGCCTCCTGGGGAGGTATCACCGATCTCTCCGCCCCAGGGTTCTATTCAAAAAATCCAAGCGTAGCGGTATCGGCTGATGGCACCAAAGCAACGGCGGTGTGGGCGCGAGCGACTCTGGATTCTGCAGGGCGAGCGGTGGCTCCCGTTGTGATACGCTCCCGGTCTGCCACCATAAACGGCACTACAGCAAATTGGGGGGCTACTACGATTCTTTCCTCCGCAACTGACAGCTCGGGAGATCCTCTGGTGGGTATCTCTGCAGATGGGACCTCAGTTACTGCCTCTTGGATTCGAAAAGCTGGCACTACCTTCGCGGTAGAGAGCTCCTCGGCAAGTGTTGTTGGGAACGTTGCTTCATGGGGGGCTTCAACGAATGTCTCCGGAGACGCTAAGGGATTTCGCAGACATTTCCTCTCTGTCTCAACGGATGTCTCGAAGGCATTGTCGACATGGGTCCGTGTCGTCGGTTCCAAGTTAGTGGTTCAAGGCGCGTCGGGTGTCCTCAGTGGCGCAAGTCAATTGTGGGGAGGTGTGTTTGATATCTCCGCTACCGATCAATCCGCTACCGGTTCAACCGGGAGCGTAGCGGCAGATGGCTCTCTAGCGATTCTTGGATGGCTTCAGAACTCCGGCTCTGGAAAGTATATCGCGCGGGCCAGCGTAGCTGAGTTCGTTCATCCAACTCCGACACCAACCCCGGTCGCGACGAGCACTCCAACAGCAACGCCAACTCCAGCACCGACAACAACACCGGTGGGAGGTCTTTCGAAATTGGCTCCGATTCCGAGCAGTTCGAGTAACGATCTCCACGTTATCCTACGAGTTAAGGATTATCCGACCAACTTCCGGCGTGATTACTACGGATATCTGCTTCGTGCGAGCGACCACAAGCTCGTCAAAATGGGTAAATTCAAGATTCGTAGACACCAAGGACGGCTTGAGTTTCATGATGTTCCGCCAGGCGAATATCGAACCTTTACGGTGGTCTTAAGAACCAAAGCGCCTAAGATTATATCGTCTCGTCAGAGAACTATTACGGTGAAGTAGGTCCGTTATCGAACATTCGTGTCAGTGACTGACACGAGTGTTCGAAGGTGGCTAGGGGGTCGGTTGCTTCCGACATCGTATCTGATACCGAGGTGTCTCGTGACAAGGTATGGAGCGTTTCTTAAGTACATCCGAGAGATGATCCGGCAATGCCTTGGATGTTACGATGTAATCAAATGACGACCGCGTTCGTCGCGCGTGAAAAACCCTTTGAAGATACAGGTTATCCGCGAGCACGCTCGCCGTATAGTCATCAACGATGACGGTGGAATTTTGTGGGATGAAAACCCGTAGCTCAGCGTAGGCCGATGGGGCGGTGAAGGCTTGTCGCACAATCTTGGAGGATCGCACGGTGCGTCCGGATACTACCGCGAGGCACAACGCCGCGAGGATCGCTATGAATGCCCTGCGATGTTGCAACACCGGTAATGAGATCGCGCAGAAAACCACGATAGCTGGGGTGATAGAGTAGTAGTTGTACGGGTCCATCATGGCGGGAAAGTTCGTGCTCATGATAGCCGCGACATTGTAGGCGGCCGGAGAGATCAGGAGCAGGGCGGTGCGTATGGTGTGTCTCGTGTGCAGGAACGCGAAGGGGAGCGCCGGAGCGAAGGTAAGGAAGAGCCACCGAACCTTCGCCCGGATGAGTTCGGGATCGAGGAGGTCCTTGAATCCGAGAAGTCTGCTTGAGGGATCGAAGCTTGGGATCCACAGCCACCACGGAAATACTTTGGTTATAAGGACGAAGAACCCAACCCCACAAAGAGCTGTCAGAATCGCGGCTCTGCGAGCGGCATTCGAACTCTTTGTGGACCCATACCGATCGTCGAGATAGTACGCGATGCCTGTGGTGAACATCACAAGTCCGAAGGTCTCCTTAAAGAGGAGAGGAGGAAAGAGAAGTAGCAATCTCACATTCGTCTTTTCCTTAAGATGAGCGACCAAACTCCAGATGATGAAGGGAAGGGCGAGCACCTCATCATGGGTTTCCCATCCGAGCGCTCGTCGAACGCCGGGGAGCACGAGAGCCGTCGCCGTCAACACAAGCGCGACGTGTGGGGCGTTGCTCGTTCTCCAAAGAGCTACTAAGCCGCCTATGAGCATCCCCACTGCAACCGTGTGCGCTGAGATCAGGATGGCTTCGGGTGTACATCCAAGTTTCGCGATGCCACCGAGGATAATGAGGAAGGGAGAGAAGTGGTGCGTGAGAAAGTTCTGCCACTCAGTTGAGATGAGCGTTGTCATAAACCGATTGTTGTGAGCGACCTGATAGATGAGTTGGGAGAAGATGCCGAAATCAACTCCCTGCTCACCGCTTCTCCAGTATGAGATCTGAATAATTCCGATGTAGAGCGGGTAGAGGAGGAGTAGGGCCCTAAGGGTATCGTTCAGGCGGCGATCTGGATCCGTGCTCGAACGTACGAGCGCCCAGACGAGACAGCCGGCGGGAATTGCTAGTCCCAAGGGCGCGCCCCCAAAGAGAAGTGCCAGCGCGGCGAGCGCGATAGCGAGGGAGAGTTGCACGGCGCGGGAAGGTAGCATGAAGGACTTGTAGCATATCGAGCCTACCCTCGCATCGTACTGGGGGCGCCGGAACCGCAAGACACGGCCTCGTAGGGTGAGGGAGTCAACGGGTCACTCTAAAAGACACGTTCGAGTCGCGTGTATCAGATTGTTCAAAGAGCTCAAGTCTAAGGCTAGAGCAGTTCGGCAGAGGTGGAAGAGGGGTGATGTCACAGTGCCTTATCTGCCTGGGTTATGCCCACCACCCATGCCTCAGCTTGCCAATCTTTTAGTCGGCTAGGCTTCCTTAATCGGTCTTTGGCGATCTCCGGTTCGCTGGGTATACGTGTACCGAGAGCCTGCTTTTTCTCTCTTATTTTGTGTCGCTTATAGGCTTGAGGGGCCATTCCGTGCGGCGCTCGGGCGTGGCCTCCTCTCCACGTGGGTTACGAGCCCGGGATATCAAGGACAACCTACACGATCGGCTTTTGGAGGAGATTCTGCACACCGCTATGGGCCGAGGGAGTGCTACGAACCGCCTCCGTCACATCGTTCCAAGGGCCATCAGGGGAGTGTTGCATCTTGAGTTTATACAAGGGAGAACTCCCGCTCGTTCCATAGCACGTCACTTGGATCGACGTGGATCCATCACGATAGTAGAGGTATGCCATCCCGTCCCCAGATGAAGCGTGCCAGCACTCTTGGTTTGGAAGATAGGTGATCGACTTGGTAGTCAGCTCCGGAAGTCGCTCTAGTGCCCGTATCTGTTTGAGCGCACTTTCGTGAAGTGTGGCTGCGACCTCGTGAATCTTGAATCCAACATCTTGATCTCGAAGGACCTTCGAAAGGTCGATGTCCCCCGCATCGCGCGCAAGCACAAGCGATACAGATCCCTGAAACATAATGATGGTGTAGGCACCTTGGTTCCCTCGTGCCGTTGCGGTGAGTAGATCGCGCCCGGGATCAAAGGAGGTGCGCCAGTCCCGAACGTCAGTTAGTTTTTCCAGATCTCCTATGACCGCGGGGCGGTGTCTCCAGCTGAGAGGCGCCAAGGTTCCCTGGTCGTGCTGTGGATTGTGTTGAGCCATCACCATACAACGATCTCCTGGGGCGATACTCTATCTGACAGAGGGAGCGTTTTAAACGCCTATTTAGATTCATTTCTCCAGGAGCTTATTCAATAATCCCTAAAGCATGAGAAAGACGAAACAAAGATGTGAGAAGATGCGCGTCTTGAATCAGATGGTGGTGTCGCACAAGGTCTCGGAGCGCGACGGGTCTAAGATGTGTAGGCGCGTTATGGGGTCTTGTGGCCGAGAGGTCAACCTCCACCGCGTACGGATAGGCGGTCTCCGGGGAGAAACCGATGGAAGGGTGGTATTTCCCTCCTAACATCACGGGTTTCTCCTTACATTCAATGCCAAACTCCATGTACGCTTTGGCGCTTATCTCGCCGAGCGCCTGGTCCATCGTTGTTGTCTGCGGATCAAGTCGGAATCCTGGAATCGTAATGAGCGCCGAGTTCCCTGTCCGTTTTTGAACCGCCGCGAAGTCTCGTTCCTCAACGAACACGATCACGTCCTCTTGCGAAACCCGAGCATACGGAATCAAGGTCGCGGTGTTAGTGCTGTGATGAGTCGGAACGGCATACTCCAAGGTTACATTCCCCAAAGGGTGCCCCTTCGAGTCGATCTCCTCAAATGTACCGGAGTAGGTAGTAAAGAAGTGTTGTCTTTCTGAGAGAGGCGCCGGTTCGAAGAGCGCTCGCCGTTTCGAGAGCAGCTCCTTCGCGGACTCAAGAGGGGGGAGAGCCGACCACTTCTGCACCGAGCTCTGAATCGAGGCTCCGATCCATGTTCCTACTGATACGGATCGATCGAGGTGAAGTCGATAAATATTGATCTCTAAGCGGGGATCGCTCATGCCTCCAACTTGGAAGGCTCGAAGCGTCTGCCGAGAGTCGAGACCACGGAGCTCTCCCGAAGTTGAGAGTCGCGAGTAATTTCTTTCTCTCTCGTCCAGTCCCGGACTTCGAGCGAGCCTGACCCGGCGTACCTCTACGGATTCATCAGAGGTGCCAGGCGATGGGAAATAGGGTGGGTGCGTGTGATCCTCCAACGAGAATTCGCAAGCATTGAATCCAGTTCGATCCCCGAACACCGTGATAGCCTCGTTGTCGCTCGCTTCGGCAAGCGCAGCGGTCACCGTCTCAAGGGTGTAGCCACCGGTCGTCGCGTTGTCGAGGTTGTGCCCCTTCTTGCCTGCGTTGAGTATTGGCCGGGGATATGCGGCTTTCACGAGGATAGTAATCTCGTGTCGTTGAGGGTCCTCGTGATAGGCGAGAAAGTCGGTTGTGTGTCCTGGACGTGAGATGACGTCAAAGACAGCGCCGTTAGGGCTATCTTTTGCGCGGAAGCTGGTCAGTTCAAGGAAGGACGGTTCGGATGTTTGCCGCGCGCTCTTCTCTTGTATCAAAACTCCCGCACCCTCTCGGACCTTCTCCCCTACGATAATGAAGTTGGTGGGAGGAAAGGGGAGGGGTTGTCCCGCGAAATCACTCACACGAAACTTTCCCTCGAACCAGTTGCGCAGGATCCAAGGGTTATGAATCTCCTGGGCGGTGATCAATCGAAGTCCCCGTTCTGAGAACATCGCCTCGAATTCAGGTTGGGTACGATAGGAGTATTCTTCTAGCATCTCCTCCTTCCACCGCTCCGTGTAGTTTCGTCGAAGGATGAACTCTTGGGCTATGTGACCTGGAACCATGAAGCGATGCCATCCCGATTCTGTTTCTCCTCGGTCGAAAACGGCGTCCCGAAGCGTCCCGTCTGGGAAATCTCGACACCGAAAGTTTTCGATGAAATCCCTGAAAAGGGCTACGGTCGAAAGGTCTGTGTATGAGCCACGCGCGACTCCGTCATGCGTGGGCAGATCCAAAAAAACATGCCGGGGCCACTGCGCAGAGATGAAGTCTCGAAC
Organism: Pseudomonadota bacterium; assembly: GCA_027485595.1. GTDB lineage: Bacteria > Bdellovibrionota_C > UBA2361 > UBA2361 > OMII01 > OMII01. The sequence continues at coordinate 7,740 of JAIXQT010000002.1, forward strand.
GATGTACTTTCCCCCCGGCTTAAGCATAGTCACATGGGCATCGAGTACCCTCTCAAGGTGTTTTAGGTGAAACCGATCGTGGGGAGAATAGGAGAGAACCTCGTGCAGGATCGATGAACAGAAAATGACATCGGCGCTTCCGGCGGGAAAATGAACGGTGCTGATGTCGGCCGTTTCAAAGCGGAGGTTTTTAGCGCGGTAGCGCGCTTCGGCGTGATGGATGGCGTTGGGGTCGATGTCTACTCCAATGATCGTGTTATTTGGATACAACTGAGATAGATCGTAGGAGCCCCGTCCAGTACCGAATCCCATGTCGTAGACGAGAGCGTTGTTGGTTGGCATATGCGCCGTAGAGAGAGCCACCTTCTGAGCCTGCGTCTGATCCATGCCGAGGTAGTAGCTCGTGTACGAGTCGGCGTCGGCACGGCCATGCGCAAGTCCGTGCTTAGGGAGGTCCTCTGCCGCTAGCGTGTGGTGCTCGTTCGTGTGCTGATTTCCGGGTTCTTCCTGCGGTCGTGATTGAGGCATAGCACCATACTATATCGAAGTTCTGACGGGGATCATGAGCTGGCTGACGTTTTCTCTCGCTTTTTGGTGCAAGTGGCCGGAAGCGTGAATCTAAGTATCTGAATCGACGCGGTGCATTTGGAGCAAAATCTACGTCTCGGGTTGCTCCGATGACGTATCGCCCTGTGTGGAACCTACCCACCACCTCTTTTTCTCGGTGTTACGATGGCGCCGAGTACGATAGTGTCACCGGACATAGACTGCGCTTGATAGGTTTCTCCTGGGCGCAGCTTCATAGTGTGAGGATTGATATGCCGCTTCCGTTCTTTACTACGCGTTCCCTTATTGCTCTGGCGCCTCTCTATCTGGCTACCTTGTGTGGATGCGCGGTGGTAAATCCCAACAACGCCGCTGATATCTCCGCGTTTTCAAAGGACCTCGATTGGGATGATGATGTCTTCGAGGTTAGGTGCGCTGACGGTAAGCTCACCGTTCGCACGTTCGGTCAAGGCGAGGGGAGTGAGGTCTTCGAGCAGCAGATCGAGGGCACGGTGGTTGGCGCTGAGGCCGCAGATCTTAATCACGACGGATTTCCAGAGGTGCTCGTATACGTAACCTCGGATGGAAGCGGTAGTTACGGCACGGTGATTGGATACTCTTCGAACAACGGCAAGTCGATGAGCCAGATCTATTTCCCGCCGACCGCGGAGAACTCGAAGATCAGTCAGGGGTACATGGGACATGATACGTTCTCAACCGCCGAGGATACCTTGGTGCAGAGCTTCCCCGTGTATCGCCCCGGCGATACTAACTCGAACCCCACCGGTCCTACGCGACAGGTTCAGTACGCGCTCGTCGAAGGTGAGGGGGGGCGAAGGTTCGAGGTCTCAAGAACCTTTGAGAACTAGACGCTGTGCGGAGTTTTTTCCGCACGGTCTGATGAGCGGCTAGTGCAGTGTGCTGTGTTTTCAATCCGACAGGCCTCGTGAACCTTCAGTCCACGTGCTGCTACCGATCTTTAGCGAGTGCGCAAACTACGGATCGGGCACCGCGCTAGCGACGAGACCGTCGGAGCGCTCGGATAGTCGGTGTCTGAATAAGGCTTGGGTCGCCCCGTACCTTGAACGCCTCCGCCACCGCGTTGAGGAGCGCCCCACCGCCCGATGATACCATTACTGAAGGTGCACGTGGCTCCCGAAAGTCAGGCATGTCGAGCAATGCCTCGACGCTGTTGCCCCCACCTACGAGAAGTTTTCGCTCCTCTTTCGCCTGTGCCCACTTCGCGAGCAAGCGATACGTGCCAACCGTGCCTTCGTGAAAAGGTTTCATGGAATAGAAGCCGAGCGGCCCGACGGCGATGACCTGTGAGATACCGCGCTTTTCGAGGAGAGGGGATAGGTCGCTTTCGGGTTGGTCGAGCGCGATCGCGCCGTCCGGCAGGTGAACATGTTGCGACGCGCCACGCTTTGATGAGATCTGCCAACGGCACAATTCTTTCGAAGGTGTCAGTCCTACATACGCGGAGGGGAGTTCGAACCGTACGTGGTTAAAGGTATCGGCGATTGAGCGTAGTTTCTCGAGGGCCCGAGCATTTCGACTGACGGGGGTTCGTCCGAGAGCGCACCCATGCACGTGGAGCCAGCTTGTGCCGAAGACTCCGCCAAGATAGACGAGGCCAACACGGTCGCTCTTGAGTATCTCGATCACGAGGTTGAGCTTCGACTCAAATTTATCGATGTCGCCTCCGAGAACAAGCGCGGTTGACTGAGGTGCAGCGGTCTTCGCGAACGAGAGAACTTGCTCCCATTCCGCTATTGCGGCTGGTCCGAGGCATTTGCGTTCAAAGGCAACATCTCGCATGATCCCGTCCACCGAGAGCTGACCACCACGATGTCCTACCCCGAATGCGTCGTACACAACGTAATCAACCGCATTGGCGAGGAGCTTGAGACGTCCACGAGTCCGCTCCTCCCGTTCGCTCGGAAAGAGTCGCGTATTCTCGAGGAAGATTGCATGTCCGGCTGGAAGCTCCTTGAAGAGCATGTGGAGACGCCGGAAATACGCGCGCTCTGCGCACATCGTTCGATCACGCTCGGTTTCTCTCGCCGCGTGAAACGTCAGGTATGGGGCCAGGGAGGGAAAGCTAGCTTTCAGTCGCTGAACGATCTCATGATTTGAGGCTTTGGCTGATGAGGTATCCTCTCCCAGGGATCGGTGTGATAACACGATCGTTCGAGCTCCGGCGGCGGAGAGGCGCGCAAGGGTAGCTGCCACCTGCTTGGTCCGAGGATGATGATGAAAGTGGGTGCTTTCAGCAGAGACATTCGCGTCCACCCGTAAGAGGACAGTCTTGTTGAGGAGCGATCCTAGGTCTGCGATGGTTTGGACTCCCATGGCTTCCGCGAGGTGCGTCGAGGAAGGGGGGGGCGCTGGGTGTGGCTGTGCCAAATATCCCAGGGAAATGTTTGCTTCCCCTGGTGGAATGGGTTTTTCCGCACTGATCTGTCGAGAGTTGGAGAGCATAGAAGTTTAGTGAGAAGCGGGTGAGTATACGATCCGCTCCACTGAGATTCTACCCTTCAGCGGCATTTTTATGCAGTGTGGAGGTCGGCACTGTTCTACAACAGGCATCGCGTAAGGCCACAAAGCTGCAGAGGTGGGCAGCTCAGTGGATACGAGGTGCTCCCCCGTGCTGCGCACAAAAAGGTTTCTAATCGCGCGTGTGGAGCCTCAGCGAGGGCTACAGATTCGCTCCGTCGGTGTCGGTAAATTGCACTTGGATCCACCCGCGCTCCTTGGAGAGAACGGTAACGGCCCCAGGGCGGCCCTCAAGCCACTCCGGGTGTTCCTTGCGAACGTGGTAGAGAAGCTTTCGAATGGTTTGCTCCCTATCGCCCGACGGCTGCAGAAGAACTCGAGCTCCCGCTCGTAATGCAGCAAGCGCGCCGGTCGCGGTATCCTCAAGCAC
>JAIXQT010000100.1 GCA_027485595.1 Pseudomonadota bacterium
AGGCGCAACAGGAAATCATTTTTCACCACCCTGCTAGGACACGGCCACCATCAGCGCGGGCACGATAGATTCACAAACATGCAGGCCTTAGCGGATTTACGTTCAATGCTCCGCCGGGGATTTTGGGGGGCCGCTCCGTTCTCCGAAGCGTTGTTTCCCTCCTTCGTTTTTACACACGGCGCCCTCTGGAGGGGCAGCAAGCGGCGCATTGTGAGTGGAGCTCGGATGTGATAGCGGTTTCATGTCTAGTCCGGAAGGCGAAGCGATATGAGAGTAGCGATTATTTCAGGCAGTCACCGCGCTGAATCCCAGAGTGATCGGGTGGCACACGCTATCGCTTCTGAGGTACGGATCGCTGGAGGCGAGGCTGACATCATATCGCTTTCTAGGAATCCGCTCCCGCTCTGGGATGAGGGGGTATGGTCGAACGAGGCGAAGTGGAGCGCGGCGTGGGGACCTATCTCGAAGCGTCTTAAAGAGTGCGACGCGCTCGTGCTTGTGGCACCTGAGTGGGCGGGGATGGTTCCCCCAGGGCTCAAAAATTTCCTGCTGTTGTGTTCGGCGTCTGAGGTTGGACACAAACCCGCTCTGATTGTGTCTGTGTCGAGTGGAATCGGCGGAAGCTATCCGATCGCGGAGCTTCGAGTCTCTTCGTACAAGAATAATCGCATCGTCTATATTCCAGAGCACGTCATTGTGCGAAATGTGGCGGATGTACTCCATGGCGACGTTCCTTCCGGTGAGAGGGATGAGTCCACTCGAGCTAGACTTCGATACGCCATCCGTATCCTTGGCGAATACGCTCGAGCCCTCGCCTCAGTGCGCGAGAGTGGCGCCATTGATCATAAGACCTTCCCCTTTGGGATGTAGGAAATCTCGCTCGGCCGTGGTCCTTCGCTTCACGTATTGACCGTGGTCATGTGTACAATGCCGTGTTGGCGGTATCAGTGTGCTCACTAACTGTTCCTACGTTACGGGGTGAGTATGCGTGGTAGTCCTTTCCGAAGAGTGTTCTATGGTGTTACGTTCGCGCTGAGTATGTCGTGGTGCGTTGACGCCGTGGCCGAGTCTCAGTTCGCTACAGGTGAGCGGTTTGTCGAGGAGGTTGTTGTTGAGGGTATTCCCATCTCGACCGCGATCGCTTTCGCGCCGGATTCTCGTATTTTTGTGGCGCTCAAGGATGGCGCCGTGAGGGTAGTACAGAACGGACAGCTCCTTCCGAATCCGTTTCTTGATATCTCCTCTATCGTTAACAAGGCCACGGATCGCGGTCTCCTCGGAATCGCCGTTGACCCGAACTTCCCGACTAAGCCGTACGTGTACCTCTCGTACGTGTGGGACCCTCCCGGATTCACTCCAGACTCGAAAGAGTCTCGGCTTATCAAGATCGTTCGCTACGTCGCAGACGCGGCGCGCGGTTACAACGTAGCAGTGGCGGGGAGCGAGGAGGTTATCCTTGGCAAGAACAGCTTGCCTCAGTATATCGCGCCACCATCGACCTCAGTGGAGATCACGTATCCCGAGCGGGCGTCGTGTATGACCGGGCTGACGATGGCTGGAGCTCCAATTGAGGACTGCATCCCCGTCGACTCGTTGTCACACACCGCAGGAACGCTGATGTTTGGAGCGGATGGCATGCTCTTAGCGAGCCTGGGGGACGGAGCAAACTATGACTACCCGTCCACAGTGGCATTTAACGCGCAGAATCTTGACGCTATGTCGGGACGTATTGTGCGCGTTAATCCAGATACCGGAGAGGGGATCGCTGGAAATCCGTTCTTTGATCCAGCAAATCCAGGCTCGAATCGCTCCAAGGTGTGGTCGCTCGGATACCGTAATCCGTTTCGGTTTACCATTAATCCAGCCAACGGACAGGTATACTCGGGGGACGTTGGTACGTCCTACTACGAGGAGATCAATGTGGGGAAGGGGGCTAACTCTGGGTGGCCGTGCTATGAGGGGGGCTTTACCGACCGCGCGCAGCAAGAGGGGCAAGCGACCGTAAGTGAGCGGCAGGTTGGATTTAAGAGAGCACCGAGTACGATTGACTTCTGCAACGGTATCTACGCCAAAGGCCCGGGATTCGTCACAGCGCCACTGTTTACGTATCGACACCCCTACGACGCGACCGGAAAAGATCTCGGTTCCTCCATCACGGGGGTGGCGTTCTACTCCGGAACATCATATCCCGAGAGGTATCGCGGTGCGCTCTTCTTTGCGGACTACGCGCGGCTCTTCATAAAATATCTCACGTTCGACGCGAACGGAGCGCCCACGGTTCATGAGTTCGCGAAAGAGGTGGGGTCGAACCTCGGCGCGGTTCAGCTGATTAGTGGTCCCGACTCCAACATCTACGCCGTCTTTCTTGATCTTAAAACCCGAACGGGGGCTGTTCGTAGGTTCCGGCCCATTATCGGTAGCAATAATCCCCCTGTCGGCAAGGCTATCGCTGGGCCTTTGGCCGGTGCGGTACCGCTCGTGGTCAGCTTCTCGTCGGCTGGGAGCACAGATCCTGATGGACAGCCGGTAAGCTACTCGTGGGATTTCGGTGATGGAAACGTTTCGACCGAACCCGACCCCGTTCACGTCTACACAACGATCGGCACCTTCAGAGCAACGCTTACCGTACGTGAAACGACCTCGCCCTTCGCGACCGCGACCAAGAGCTTTACGATTCGAACCGGCTCTAATCCACCGGTCGCCTTCATCGATTCCCCAGATCCGTCGTATAGGTATGAGATTGGAAAATCTGTTCCGTTTAGCGGCCGCACTGTGCCAGCCACCGGTGTTGAGATGACCTGGGTGCTCCTTCAACGGCATAATCTTCACGAACATCTTGTGAGTGAAGTATCAGGACCGACTGGATCGTTTGTACCGGAGGAGCACTGTGATAACTGCTCCTACGAACTATGTTTGAGCGCCACGGGGCAGGGGGAGTTGATCGATCAGAAGTGTCGACCGATACCACCACTCACCGCCGCGTATACCTTCGCGAGCACGCCGCCCGGCGCCCAGATCGCCTACATCGATGAGGAGAAGGAGGTTCTGGCTCCCTACGTTGCTCAGCCGATCGTTGGTTCTCGTCAGACAATTATCGCTGCGTCAATCTCAAACGGCCGAACGTTCGCGCGGTGGTCGGACGGCGGTACGGATCCGGTTCGCACTTTCGTCACTGGTAGAGAGCCCAAAACCTTCGCGGCCGAATACACGAACCGCGCGCCGATCGTGTCTGTTAAGCTCGGGACCCAGCGAGTTATCCGAGGTCGCTCTTCCAGGTCGCTTCAGGTTTCTCTGCGCGCTGGGGCCTCAAAGGACCCTGAAGGTGAGCCATTGAGGTTCACCTGGCAGTTCTCAGACAGGAAGACGTTGCGTGGTGCTTCAATTACGAAGAGCTTTAGGCGCAGAGGTACCTATCGAGTTACGCTCACGGTGCGTGACCGTATTGGGGGTGTTTCGGTGTATTACGGCACGATACGGGTCGGAGGAAAGCCTGTTCTTCGTCGTAGTAGACCGCCGACCTCCTAACGGGCTGTTGAGACCCCAGCCGAGCTTAGGCACCGCCCCTCCACTCAAAAGGTCCGATAACTTTACTTATCGGTCAGTTTAGGGTCTGGCAGTAAGGGGCGTCTCGGATGTTCGAGACCGCCCCTCTCTCGGTGCCCTCTCTTCGGTTGCATTGAGGAGTTGAGGCCTACTGAAGGGCAGGTCTGTGGGTCCGCTCCTCGCCAGCAAGGATCATGACGGAATTGCAGGCAAGCTCGAGGCACAGGAGATCGCGTGGCCCAAGCTTAATACGCCGCCGCTCCTCTTCAGTGCGGCCGGTGACTATACGAAGCCAGCAGGTCTCTTCGCCGTTGAGACGCCCTTGCTGTCCGCGTGGTTTGTCTCGATAGAGTTTGATAAGTGTGTCGGAGTCGCCCTCACTCTCCCCGCTTTGGAGTATGACGTTCTCGTCGAGTGATTCAACGCCGTAGAGGAATGCGCGAGCGGTAGCCCACAATCCGCCTATCGCGTCGATTGGGAGGAGCATGTTGAGATTTCCTGGAGCGTTTGGTGACTCAACGCCATCTATAATCGGTATGTAGAAGAAGCGGAGTCCTTGGGCCTCAGGAACGAGTTGAAGGCGACCGAAGGACTTGTTGATTGAGAATGTTACACCACCGCGATACATAGAAACCTTCACCTTTTTTAAAACCCGTTCGGGACGGGCGCGTACCTCTGAGCAGCGCACCTCTAAGCAAACTAACTCTGAGCAGGCGCCCTATTCAGTACCTCAAACATCCCACCACTTCGAGCGCCCCCACTTCCTCGATCACCCCTCACTTCCTCAGGCATCCTCTGGTCGTTAGAACCAAGCCCGATGCTTCAAAAAAGTGTGTACGAACAACTCGCAGGGAGACCGAAACCCGAACTTCGAACTAACCTCGAGCGGCTCCAACGTCGAGCTAGCTTTGAGATTATCGCCAAGAGTGCGCAATTGCAATAACACCTTTTTGCTGAGCGAGGGCTATCCTCTCAGATACTTATTTTCTGAATTTGAAGGGTCCGGGCTTCGCTCCCTTTGGCGGCCCAGAGGGAGAAGCCTTGTCGCCTGATTCCGAACTCCCTTTTCTGCTTCCCGATCCTCTTTGCGGTGGCGTGACCGCGGTCTTCGGTGGCGGTGGCGCGGGTCGACTGAGCGTCATTACGCTGCCACGCGGCTTACCACCCTTTGGCGTAAGTCCGAGTTTAAACGGTCCTTCCTGAACAGGCTCCTCGTGTGCCGGGGGGACGTTTCTCGGGGACATGGGAGCTCTCTTCTCGCTTTGGGGAGAGGGAGCGTCCGGAACCGGCTTAGCTTTCGGCGCGAACTGGTGCGAGGTTTCGTCTTGCTCTTGAGACAGGATCTGTTCATCTACCCAATCAGAGAGGCCTATCTCGTCGACTTCAAATTTCTCCGGGTGGACGATGAATTCCCTCCCCTCCCACGTCTCCGGAAGGTTCGCGTTAAACCAAAACGACCGCCCCTTCACTATCTTTCCGTTACCGAGATCGAACCATGCGAGCCCCTTTTCCGCCGACATCTCGTGTTTGAGCTCCTCAGCGCTCACTAAATCCTCCTCCGCTTCCTGATAGCTCACCGACTGAGACTCTCCCCCGGACCTCCTCGAATTGAGGTCGAGCGAGCCCTTAAGGAGGGAGGTCTGAATGCCGGTTGTGACGCCTGCACCAACGGATTTCTTGGTTGAAGTGATCTTGCCAAACCACTCAGTCATATCCGCCGCGGTTCGATTGTCTCCGATCCGCATCATGACTTTGAGGTTCACGTTGGCCATGACGCGCTCGTAAAACGCCTCGCTCAAGCCCATCGCCGCGTCGGTGAGTCCACCTGTTGATTGCGCACCAAAGAGGAGCGCGAATCGACCTCGACGCGCGAGCTCAAAGAGGTTCGCCCACGTGGGTCCAAATGTCGACGATCCCTCATCAATGATGACGAGATGTGGGTCCTCAAGATTGTGAATGCGCGATGATGTTATCTCGCCGATCGAAACCTCAAGGTCCTCGCGGAATACCTTTACCATTCGCGCTGCGCTCTCAGCTTCCTCAAGTCGAGGAAGCATGTAGTAAATAATCTTTCCTCGTACGATGGCGTCAGTGAGCACGAGGTCCGTGTGCTTTGTACAGAACACCTCGCCCGCCTGACTTCCAGAGATGGCATGCAATTCAGATGCGATACCTCGGAGGTTGTCGGTGATACGAGCCGTATCGAGCACCCCTTTAACGCTTCGGTAGCTCGACGCCAGATGCCCGAGCTCGACCATCGCTTGCCGGGCGCCGATCTTGTTGAGCATGTTCCGCAGGTGCGGATACGCCAATTGAAAGGCGGAGAGCGCGACGGCGATGTCACGAATAGACCACGCTAGACCGAAGCTCTCCATCGCTCGAACCATACGATAAATAGAATCGGCGGCGAGTCGGTCGTAGTGTTTCGTTGTGCTCTGATCAGAGGTTGGCGGAAGCCCTGCTCGGAGAACCTTGCGGGCCTTCACATCCGCTCGTTGATTG
>JAIXQT010000255.1 GCA_027485595.1 Pseudomonadota bacterium
AAGGAGCGTCGCCACCAGGGCCAGCGCCCGTTTAAGCACCAGATCGCTCAGCGAGAGGTTGTCCGTTAGCACGGGTATTATCGCGGCTGGTGCGATGATCGGTGAGAAGCGGAGGAGGGAGAATAGAGCGCTCTCCCAGAGTGATCGTGGTGCGGTCATGCTGGCCAAGCTATCGCTTATCCGCGGGTGACAAAAGGGCTTAATGGGTGTGGATCGGTTCAGATCGGGTCGATTCGCTCGCGGGACGGTTACATTATTATGTCGTAAGAGAAGTTACTGTATTGAACAAGGGGATCTTTCCGCATAGTGTATGCCCTAATGGAAAATGTTTCGGACATGTCAAGAGTTTCACGCCCAGATTCTGTGGGTGATGTGCGAAACATGTTCGATAGGATAGCCCCGACGTACGATAAGCTTAACGGCGTCCTGAGTCTCGGCATCAATCGCCTCTGGGAGCGACGGTTGGTGAGAAATCTTCCGAAGGTAGCAAGCGGACTCTGTCTCGATGTGTGCACAGGAACGGGAGCTCTCGTTCCCCGTCTCTCACCTCACTACCGTGGTGTCGTTGCCGTGGATATCTCGACTGAGATGCTCTCACGTGGTCGGAAGCGATGTCAGGCTTTGCCCCAGACAGCGTGGATCGAATCGGACGCTCAGGACATGCCATTCGCCGATGAGTCATTCGATGTGATATCGGTTTCTTATGGAGTTCGTAATCTTCCGTCGCCTGAGACCGGTTTGAGGGAGATGTGCCGAGTGTGCCTGCCCGGTGGAACTATCGGGGTTCTCGAGTTTGGGCAGCCCACGAATAAGATGTGGAGCTCTCTCTACCAGTGGTACTCAAAGAACGTTATCCCTCGCGTGGGGGCCTACATTTCTGGAGATGGGGGCGCGTATCACTACCTTCCGCGCACCGCGGCCGCTTTTCCGTGTGGTACGGAGTTTGAGGAACTCCTCAAAAAAACGGGATGGGTGCCCCGTAAAACGATCTCCCTCTGTGGTGGCATTGCTTACATCTACATAGCCGATAAGCCAGCCTAGCAGGGTGCTTGTAAAGGGTTCCGTACTGCTCGTGCTCCTCAAGTATCTCAAAAACGTTCATGTCTGGTTGTGGATAATCGCACTCCTCGGTGTGTCGTTGAGATTGCGCGAATTTTGCGCGCTGCGTTCGGTGTGGCTTGATGAGGTAGCACTTCTTATTCAGATTAAGAGACGGTCGTACGAAGCGCTCCTCATGAGCGGGGTTGGGGGAAATCAGGGAGCCCCCGCGGCCTATCTCCTTCTGTCCAAGCTCTCTCTAGGACATTTTTCAACCATTGAGATAGGCGCTCGTCTTGTGTCTCTTGCGTCTGGGGTTGGTGCGATGGTCGTGAGCCTATGGCTTGTAGTGGTTTCGTTTCGAGACTCAAGCACAAGACTGGTGGGGCTCCTTCTTATCGCGACTTCGCCGTGGCTTATCTACTACTCCGCTGAGGGGAAGCACTATATGCAGGAGGTGCTCGTGGCGCTGCTGCTCGTAGCTGCCTCCCTCCGACACGAAGAGGGGAGGATGTCGTTACGGCTCTTTGGATTGCTCGGTGTGGTGGCGGTGTGGTTCTCTCATAACGCGCCCGTAGTGTTATGCGCGTGCGGCACCGTTCTCATCACAAAGGCTCTGCTTCGGGGGGAGCGAGCGCGAGGTTTGGCGCTTCTCTGTATCTCCAGTGCCTGGGTTGTTAGTTTCGCGCTTCACGCGTTAACCACCATGCGCGCGCTTTTCGGGAATCGTGCTCTGATGGATTACTGGGGGCATGGGCTCGCTCCGTGGCGAAAAGGTTTTCCCTCAGTGATCGCCTGGAGCGTTGATGTGTGGGCCGATCTGATGGGGTACATCTTTATTCCCGCGCCTCTTCTTTCAGCTCGTGAGGTTTCTACTCTGTGGTGGATTGGGGTATGGGAGTGCGTGCTGGGTCTTATTGTGGCACTTGGCGTCATTCGGATGTGTCGCGAGCGTTCTCCACTTGTTCCCTATGTCTCGCTGATCCTCGTTATCTGTTTTTGTTTGTCGCTCGTTCGATTGGCGCCCTTTAGTTCTCGACTCGTTTTATATGTCGTCCCATTCATCCTTTTGATCGCTGCTCGTGGGGTTGTGTGGCTGATAGAGGGGGCGCGCAAGAGCGGACCACTCCTGACATGCGGAGTCGCCGCGATCTTTCTTTGTGTGGCTGGTCCGTCTGTGGCGACCTCTACTGAGCGATTCATTGAGCCGCTCGATAGGAGCAATGTGAAGGCGGCGTTGCGGTACCTCGTAGCGGTTCGTGCACCGAACGATCTCCTCGTGATGCGTCGAGCCGACTCAGTGGTCGCCGGCATATACTCCCGACGCGATAGTTCTCTCTCGATGCCCTTTCTCATGAACGACTGGAAGATTGCGAAGGTACCAGTTATGTGTGCTCGTTTGCGCAAGCGATTGTCGTCCTCACCGGACCGCGACGTCTGGATCGTTGGGGCGCTGCAGGCCGAGGAGGTATCCAGAGCGGTAGATAAACTTAAGGAGTCTTGTATCGACCTGAAGCAGCGTGTAGAGGGCAGGGGGTTCTTCGCTGCGCGCGCGCGACTGCGACGACCATAATCGCGCCGTTCACGCTACGCAGAGGTAGTCCTATTGAAGCACTTTAAGGATCTTTGTTCGCCACTCCTTTGGTCCGACCTCATGCACAGAGACCCCGCCACTGTCGACCGCAACGGTCACCGGCATATCCTTAACTTCGAACTCGTAGATCGCCTCCATGCCGAGGTCCTCAAACGCGACAACCCGAGCTGAGGTGATCGCTTTCGATACGAGGTATGCGGCGCCGCCCACAGCCATGAGGTACACGGCCTTGTACTTTTTGATCAGGTCCACCGTTTCTGGGCCGCGCTCGCCCTTTCCTATCATTCCGAGCAGTCCGGTGTGGAGCATGGTATCGGTGAATTTATCCATGCGGGTGGCGGTAGTGGGGCCGGCGGGGCCCACCACCTCCGTTCCTACGGGATCGACAGGCCCAACGTAGTAGATAAAGCGATCTTTGAAATCCACGCCATCTGGGAGCTTTTCTCCTCTGGCGAGGATGTCGGCGATCCGTTTATGCGCCGCGTCACGTCCGGTAAGGATCTTTCCGGAGAGGAGAACGGTTTCTCCCGGTTTTAGTGAGGCGATCTCGTCGCGGGTTATCGTCGATAGGTCGATCCTGCGAGCACCCGCCCCGAGGGAGAGCTCGATCTTCGGCCATTCATCGAGCGATGGAGGGGTAAGCTTTGCCGGCCCAGAGCCATCGAGTTCGAAGTGGACGTGACGAGTCGCGGCGCAGTTTGGAATAATCGCTACGGGAAATGATGCCGCGTGTGTCGGGTAGTCAAGCACCTTCACATCGAGAACGGTCGCGAGACCTCCCAAGCCTTGGGCGCCGATACCGAGCTGGTTTACCTTTTCGAATATCTCTAACCGAAGCTCCTCAGCACGGGTGCGCGGCCCACGTGCTTTGAGCTCATAAATATCGACAGGTGCCATCAGGGATTCCTTGGCGAGAAGCATCGCTTTCTCGGCTGAGCCCCCGATGCCGATCCCGAGCACTCCTGGCGGGCACCATCCCGCGCCCATATGGGGCACGGTCTCAAGAACCCAGCTGACGATATCGTCGTTTGGATTCAGCATTTCGAGTTTCGCCTTGTTCTCTGACCCACCACCTTTTGCCGCGATGGAGACCTCGATCCTATCTCCGGCGACGAGCTCGACGTGGAGTATGCCTGGCGTGTTATCCTTGGTGTTCTTTCGTTTTCCGGCTGGGTCGGTCACCATTGAGGCTCTCAGTGGGTTGCTGGAGTCCTTGTACGCTCGCCGGATCCCCTCATCGAAGAGCTCCTGAAGGGAGCGTGTGGTGTTGATCCTGATCTCCGCGCCGATCTTCACGAAGCCGACCACAATCCCCGTATCCTGGCAGAGGGGACGGTGACCCTCAGCGGCCATGCGCGAGTTAACGAGGATTTGCGCAATGGCGTCCTTGGCGCTCTTCGATTGCTCCGCGAGGTACGCCTTGTGCATCGCTTGAATGAAATCGATTGGATGGTAGTAGGAAATGAACTGAAGTGCGTCTTGAACGCTCTGGATGAAATCCACCTCGGCTACTGTCTTCATGTGTTCCTTCTCGAAATGCGACCGGCGGAGAATGCCCTCCACCAAGCTTCTGTATACGACGTGGTTCTATTGTCGGCTAGAGAGGGGATAACATCAAGTCAGATAGCGGAGGTGTGGGCCGAGGGCCTCAATCCGGAACTCACGCCGAGCCCCGGGCGTATGATATCGATCCTGCGTAGAGGAGGCTTGAAGTGCGAGGCTGGCTCCGGAGTAGTACGAAGACGCACCGTATGATGCCCGAGGGGCTTAAAGAAAAGAATATTCTCTGGCTCCTTACACCTTTTTGGGCTACATAGCCTTGCGTGTGACGCACGATTTTGCGACCGGCGTTCCGCCATCGTGAGATCGCTTTAAAACAGGTAGAAGAATGAAAAGATA
>JAIXQT010000028.1 GCA_027485595.1 Pseudomonadota bacterium
CTATGGAGCCCTCTCTGGGAATAATGGAGGCCCTCTATCCTCTGTGGAGCCCTCTCTGGCAATAATGGAGGCCCTCTACCTTATGCTGAATGCTACCGCAACGCTGCACCTCGCAACGGGGAAGTCCCACTGAGAAGGAATTGCAGATCACCACGAAGGCAAAACGCACCAAAGGGCGCCAAAAAGAACAGCCGAAACAATGACACCAAGTCAAGGCGTGCCGAGGCGTGCCGAGGCGTGCCGAGGCGTGCCGAGCGGGTATGCGTTCTTTTTTTTCAAATTTATAATTTACTCAAGTTGCCTACGAAGAGCACACCCTAGCACAACGGTATCACCGTCTTGCACCGCAACACGAAGGTGAAGAAGACGGAAAGGACCCTCGTAGAGATCCTCACTCCACGCGGGCGGAGAGTCGTTGCGGATGTTCTTGACAAAGGACATGAAATCCTGACGGAGCTCTTGGAGGGGGACCGAACAGTCATCGCCCCTGACCACCAGATCCTCGCTAAGGAGGAAGTCGACGAGGGGGTGGTGCTGCCTCTGCATCTTGGCCATTTCATTCTGGATCTCGACGGGCAGTTCGTAACCCGACATGATATCCACGTCCTTGGGAAAGTATTCCATGTAGGCGACGCACATGGCACGCAGCAGGAAGGGGAGTTCTTTCTCCATGATGATCTGGTAGAGGTTCGGGTCCTTGACGGCAATCTCTTTCGTGTAGGGGAAGGGGAGAATGCGCCTCAGAAGCGATCCCTTGCGATCCTTGAAGCTGGGTGGCAGCTCGTTCGTGGCCATGAGACCCTGAACAGTCCACTGTTCCAGCTCGATGGGATCGCCATACTTCTTGGGGATGCTCACCGGATCGCCACTGACAATAGCCAGGAAAAAGGCGTTGGAGCACCCAAAGTTATCGCGCACCTCCGGGGCGATAATGATGCGCTTCTGGGGAAGTTTATCGCGGGAGAATTCCTTTTCTTGATCCGCCGAGAAGATACCGATGTCATGAAAGTGAAAGAAGGTCTTGTGGATGTCAATCACGGTGGACTTGCCGCACCCACTCACACCGATATCGAGAGGCCAGAATTGGCATCGGTCGTACTTTTTCGCGGGCCAGAACGTCCTCCCTAGAGTGGCCAGCTTCAGAAGGATCGTTTCCTCGGACCATCCTTGGTCACGGAACAGCTTCAGGTAGTTGTGCATCTGGGCAAGCAACTCGTCGAGGGTACGCTTGCGAGTCCCCGCAGGTGCTTCGGGTTCCTCCTCGATATCCTCTCGGTCTTCTTCAAGGTCTTCCGGATTGGCGTTTGTCCGTGGAGTATTCAGGCTCGAACGGGACGGACCGTGTCGGCGCTGCCTCTTGAACACCGCCTCAAACTCTCGGCGCTCCTCCTCATCCTCCTGCAAAACCCTCTTGGTGATGGGTGTAGCGCTCATGGGAGGGGAAGCTCGGGGTGAGATTCCCATCCGGGAAATGGGAAGAAGGACTTCGCACGGAATGTCGGGGCTCTGACAGTGAAGAGGGCCGTAGGGCGTGGGACCAGGTGAGGTGGGGTAATTTATGAGCGCCGCTCCTTGGGCCTCGACAAAGTAGACCTCCTTCATACGATAGCCTCGGAGGTACTTGTAGGTGGATCGCCCCACATGTCCTACAAGCTCAGGAAAGACACGAGGGACATCGGGGTAAAGGGCAAATCGATCGGTCCTCCCGCAGTAGACCCCGTCATCAAAGCTCCACATGTCCGGCTGCGCCCGGAGCTCCGGCAACTCGAGATCCTTGCCGTGCAGGATATAGTCGATGGCGTTCTGCACGTTGCGGCCGTGAAGGATGTAGGCCCACAGGTCCACGTAGGTATCCTTTGTGATGATACTGTACACAAGGTCCTTGAGAGTATGCTCCAGAGGTGCAAAGCAGTAGGTCGTTTGTAACCCCATGGGGGTCTGGATAATGGTCTCTTGGAAGAGATACTCGCAGTGGCGTTTCTTCCGGTAACCCCTCGTCTTGAACTCGCGCAAGAGGGTCAGGACCAATCTCGCCATGATGTCCTTGTTAAGATCCTTGGTCATAAGAGGACGCTGATTGCACACGTTGCGGTAGTACAGCGCCTCATCCTCACCGATGTTATCTAGGGGGTGCCAATCCGTGAGTTCGCCCAGAACGGAAGTCACGGCCTGGAACCCGATACGAGCATCATCTAGCACGCGACTGAGACGTCCCGCGTGCTCAAAGATGATATTCATGGTATCCCGGGTCTGTGGATTGAGACACAATGAGGAACCGTGCAAGCGATTAAACATATCGGCGATCCCCTCT
Organism: Pseudomonadota bacterium; assembly: GCA_027485595.1. Lineage (GTDB taxonomy): Bacteria > Bdellovibrionota_C > UBA2361 > UBA2361 > OMII01 > OMII01. Next base: position 2,312 of record JAIXQT010000028.1, read on the forward strand.
TGCCACTGGCGGAGCTGTGCCATGTGATCGGTGCCCGTGTTTCTACGATCTTCGGGAATGGTGATCCGACCCGTGGCCGCTTCGCAGAAGCCCTGGTTCTCGAGGATACATCGCAATACCTTGTCTCGGTCTTTGTAGTCGGTGAGCATGAGCCACGACTTGTAGGGCACCTCCAGAGTCTTGCGAATGAGCGCCTTAGGACCCAACTCTCCTGGTGGCATGTCCTTGGGATCATCGGGCAGCGCGCTGAGCAGATTCTCAAAAGGCGTCTGGCCGCTCGCATCGATGAGGTCGTTGGGTGCTTCAAAGTCGTCGGTTTCGTCCGCGGCGGACGAGGCACTAGGGCTGTCCATGAGCTGGTTGTGTCTGAGACTTGTGATTAATAATCCTGCAGTGTAGAATAATGCATTGAGTCAACAACGTCAGTGAACCATGGGAAAGAAAATCATTTTTTGCCTGCCGGGCCCGTCTTTTAGCCGTGAATTTGTACAGAACTGGTCCGATACGATCTCTGCCCTATCACGCCTCGGCTTTGAGATCCAAGCCTCCTTTGCCTACGACCCGAATGTATTCTACGCACGCACCAAGTGCCTGGTGTGTGATACCCGCCGTGGAAGGGACCAAGCACCCTTTGATGGCAAGATCGACTATGATTACCTGTTCTGGATCGACTCGGACGTGTTGTTTACGGCGGAGCAGATTGTGCGGCTCATTAATCACGACGTCGACATTGTCTCGGGCTGTTACCTGATGCACAACAACCAGCATTACCCCATTGTGGAGACCATGGATGATGCTCGGTTCCTAGAGAACGGGCATTATGATTTTTGGAGCCGCGAGGACCTCAAGAAAAAGCAGGAGCAGGGTGGCCTCATCGAGGTCTGTTACGTCGGATTTGGCTTTATGTGCATCAAAAAAGGCGTCTTTGAGACGCTCAAGTACCCCTTCTTTGCACCACGCAAAATCAAGTTTGCCAACAGCGAGGTCGAAGAGTGGGCGAGCGAGGATGTCAGCTGGTGCCTCAACGTGCGTGATCTTGGCTACAAGGTCCTTATCGATCCCCACGTCCAGGTCGCTCATCAAAAATTGATCCCTCTCCGGTAAACCCCTCCAACAGGCATGGACGACATTCACGAATGTGTTGTGAACCTCGATTCAAACCTGCGCTGGTTCACCGAAAAGGGCATCCCACTCTCCGCGGTATGGGCCAGTCTGACCGGGTGCCCCTGGCCCCTGACCTTTGACCAAGTCCAGCGCGCCGTCCCGTCGGTCAAAGATGTGTGGGAAACTGTCCGCTCTCAACTCCTGGCTAATCAAGATTAATCAAGACTAGTCAAGATCCTGCGCGTTGATCATGTCCTTGATGCTCACTTCGAGCTTCATCGGGATCTGTTGTTTCAGGTCGTTGAACATGGCCGGGTCGATTGTGATCAGGTGGCTCACATTGGCCTGTAGCATCGATATAAGCTCGTCGAGGTGCACGATGTCCGTGTAGATGAGACTATCCTCCTGGCAATCCTTTAGGTTCCATTGGTTCCACAGGTCTCGATCGGTTCGGTAGTACACGTGGGTGTGATTGTTGTACTCGCGCCGCATAGAAGGTAGGCAGTGGCGCCTGTAGGTGGATTCTAGGCTGTTGCGCAACTCCGTGATCTTGGAGAGTACCCTCATGTAGTAATCTTTGACCATGTCCTGATTCTCCACGTCCGCCTTTTCTATAAATTTCATGTTCAGCATCCCCTTACGACCCGGTAGCTTGGCCACCATATCTACAAGCACCTTGCGCAGTTTCTGCAGCTGTTCTTTCGACTCGTCGAACGGGCTCTTGGCCGGTTTGTCAAGGGCGTCGGCAATGTCCTGTTTTGCTTTGTTACTCATCTGAAGGAGGGTATCGTTCAGCGTGCTATTAATCGTTGCCACGGTCTCTCGCGTCGTGAGGCTCTTGAGACGCGCGGCCTCTTTCTGGCCGACGATGGGCGCGAGATCGTCGATCCTAGCGAGGGTAGAATCCACCGTGTAGATCGGAGGCATATCAGTCATCGAGGCGTCGAGTTTTTTGTAGGCTTCCAATTCGGTGAGCCGTGTCTTGGTGTTGGACATGATGGCGGTGATGGTATCACCAATGAGGTTGCGCTTCTTTTCGTCAAGAGGTTGCTTGAAGGTTAGCGCATACATCTCCACCATGAGGCGCTGCACGTCCTTGTACCACTCTTTGAATCGTTTGTTGGTGGCAAAGATGCTCTCTTCCGAGGCATCGTCCTTCTGATTGAGCACATCCTTGACCACCTGTTCCCAGACCTTGCTCGGGTTGTTACTCAGCTGCATCAGACCCACCAAACCATTGACGTTGCCCTTATCAAGGATGTCTGTGCGGATGCCTTTGCTCTCCAGGTAGTCCTTTGTGTTTCTGATAAAGGTTTGGAATTCGGGGCTGCACGAGCGTCGGGCGGTCTCCTTTTCGAGTGCCTGCAGCACCGCAAGACGGAGGCCGTCCGAATCGGCATCCTTGTAAAAGTGCGTCGGGATATTGAGCTGCCTCGCGAGAGATTCGTAGCAGCCCCTCTTGTACCGCTTCGAGGATCGACCGTACGTCTGACGCTCGAGCACCTCTTGGACAATCTTTCCGTAGATTTCACTGAGCTTCTGGCACGTTAGGAGAACCATAATCAATAAACTTAATAGGTATACATTACTCCAACCTCTGCAGAAAAAATTCAACCAACTCATCCCTCGCTCGTCGCTCGCATTGTCCCAGGTATCTCTCGATGAAGCCGAGGCTGGATATCCTGCTGTACGAGATCTCGAGCCCCTTGCTGCGTCACTTCCCCGATTTCCACCTGCAGACCGAGTGCCGTTCACCCGGCAGCAAGTACCTGGTAACTCACAATGCATTGCACCACCTTTACGGCGCTCAAGAAGGCGCTCGAGACGGCCTCCGGTGCACGACCTACTCGGATGCCGTCAAAACGAACCTGCTGGACGGGCAGGCACCATGCACCGTGTTTCTGCGCGGCATCGACACCATCACCCTCCCGCTCATCAGGTTCATGGACGCGGTGCGATACCGCCTGGGGCGTGGCCAGGTGGATACCATCGTGGTCCTGATCCACCACGAACGACAAATCTTGCTCGAGTGGGCAGAATTCGTGCTCCAAGGGGATTGTGCCACCGTCAGCTTCGTTACGGGTGATGGGCCGGTGCGGCAGGGGCCCCTCATCACGCACGTCCCCGCGCCCATCACGGCGCACATGATCACTCAGCTCGTCACCGTCAAACTCAAAGACTGGCTCGTCGGCGAACAGAACCTCTTGGGCCAGGCGATCCTCGTATTCATGCCGAGCTCGAGCATGTGCCAGAAAGTCGCGGAAGTCTTTGTCGACAGCTACCGGTGCATCTTCTACCACGATGTTCAGAAGGCGGGGTCACGGTGGTCGATCCCAATGGAGGAGGAAGAGGATCATCTGCCCTGGCTCATACTGGGCACGGACGAGATGGACGAGGCCCTCGACAGCCACCTACTCATGGAAAAGGTGCGGCACGTGATTGATTGTGGTCTCCGCTACACACTGGACGTATCCTCCGGAGCCCGCGAATACCGGCTGCGACCGACGGCCTCGTGCACGACCCACGCCCGGACGGCGATTGCCGGGACCGTGAATCCTGAAGCCTTCAGCATGGTCCACCGCCTCACGCCACCCGAGGTGGAGCGACCCGTGATCGAGATGAAGTGCATGCCGTGGGTCGCGTCGTTGTCCCTGGAAGTCGATCAGGCAAAGACGCTTCCGACGTTCCAGGAGACGATTGAATGGACCCGCTACGTCACCGCCCACTCCCTGCCGGTCCCTGTAAGGCGCGTGGTAACTACCCTGCACGTAACCCCCGAGCTCGCCAGTATCATGGTCAACAGTCCGGTGGAAGCTCACGGGTGGCTGCTGGCCGCCGTGATCCAGACCCGTGACATTGTCGACGCTGCGAAACCGCTGGTGGAACACGCGCAGAAGATGTATCAGGATGTGAGGCGGCACAAGAAGATGCCTTCTGTCGTCTATCAGCAGCTCAAACGGTGGTGCGAGATGAGCGGTAAGGAGATGGAGATTCTGCTGCGCTCCACGGCCACTCGGCGCTGGAAGGATCCGACCGACGTTGTGGCGCGAGCCTTTGCTGCGAACATCTGCCGGCACCTCCATCACGAGTTCTGGGTATCTCTGTCCGACGGGTGCACGGTCAGGACGTTTCTGACACTGTCAACAGAGTATATGATGTATACAAGGCGTTCTCAATTCGCGGTGGACGGGGCGATACCGGCCGAAGGCTTACGCGTCCAGGTCGAGACCTTTCGCGAGGTTCTCGAGGTTCGCAACCTGCCGCAGCTGCGCCAGGCGTTGCGTCAAGATGAAGAGCGGTTCTGGAAACGGGGTATGTCCATCAACATGCTCAACGACGTGCACCCGTTACTGGTCGTCCACGGACTCGAGAACCTCAGGGACCAGCACCTGGCATTCATGCGCGAATGGCTGATGGAAAAGAGGGCCGTGGCAAGGGAATGGCCGTGCATGTCCGTCCTCCGATTCCCTGCCGATAGCCTCACGTGCACCGGGGTGGTCATGGCATCGGGAGGCATCATCACGGATGTCGTTGTGGCGGGAGGTGCGGCATCGGCATTGAATATCCAGTGCATGAACTCGGCAACCGATGCGATCCTACGCCAGTTTGCGTGCAAACGGCTGCCCCGGCACAACCACGTCGTCATCTTTGCATCGCGTGAAGATGTCACCAAAGCCAAAGAGGCCCTGCGCGCCATTCGCATCCACGTGACGGAGCACCACTTTCTCAAATCCCCCGAACTCCCATCGGTACCCTTTGTCCGCCCCTCGGTCGTCCTTGTACTTGATTGGGCCGTTTCTAAGAGCCTGGGTCGAGCTGTGATCCGTGCCCCTCTAAGCACCTGGTCCTCCAAGAAACCCGCGGAATGGGACGTGACGGACGGTGGGTCGCACCCCTGGGGTTCCGGTACCACGGTGCATAGTGTCTATCACGTACCGACTGACCTGGATGAGATGGATATCGCGGAGCTCCTTCAGATCCCTTCCTCCAGTATCGCGGTGAAACGATCGGCACAGCCCAGGGCCATTGTCCATCTCAATCCTTCTGTGATTTCGCAATTTCTAGTGGAGCTGAGGGAGAGTTTTGGACGATCGTTGCCGTTGCCGTTTCATGAAACCATGGTCCAGTGGAGCAATCGCCGTGGGATACAAATAATCCTACCGCAAGAGTCTCTTCTTGACGTCCTCCGCACCACGGGAAACTCCCTCCCCCTCTCCTACCAAGATCAAAGGATCCGTGCTCACATTGTCTTTCGCGTAGAGCATAACCTTCCCCTGCGTGTATTGGGTGCTTTCCCGACCGAACTCATGGCGAGTACCCAGGTGACCTTCCCAGTGACCCTTCAAGATCGTCAGACCCCGGGCGCACTCGACGCAGTGGAAGCCGCACTCAAGGCACAGAGGGAGACCGTCGAGCAGATGCTACCGCGCCTGCACAGCGATCCCTCGCTGACCTTCCTCAACACGAAGAAAGGGTACGATCTAGGCACGGCATGTCTGCGCGAGGGCTACCGGGACATGGTGGTGGATAAGCTATGGCCCGAAGGATCCACCATACTAGTGTACGGGGGTGATGCCGAGAAGAAGGAGTCGGTAGTTCAAGCGCTCCTGACGAGAGCGCGTTCGTTTCCACTTCCAGACGACGACGAGGGACCCGCGTGCATCATCTGTGCCTCCGGGACGCCCGCCAATTATACGTTACAGGGGTGCGGGTGTAAGTTCTGCTCCTCCTGTCTGTCTCGGTGGATCACGACGCAGTGCGCGGACCAGAGCCTGGTGACCATTGTCTGCCCCTCGTTCGAGTGCCAGAAGCCGATCGTGTGGATGGACGTGGAGTGTTTGGGCGAGTATGCTATCGTCGGTCAATACCAGCGGAATCGCGTCCATCAGCTCGCGATGCGATCGATCGAGATGGTCGCTTTTTGCCCTAACGACTGCGGCTCGTTGACCCGCTACGACGATCGCAAGGCGTTTGATTGCCCTCGGTGCAAGACCGACTTTTGCCTACGGTGTTCGCAAGAAAAGGGCACGCCACAGCCCGGGCATCGGGGACCCTGTGAGGTGGCCAACGGGCAGGAGAGCGAGGTGGAACAGGGCACCGAAGAGGCCGTGAGAGCTACGGGCGCTCATCGCTGCCCCGTCTGCAGGGCCCCTGTGCTCAAGGACGGTGGTTGTTCGCACATGACGTGCACCGCGAAAGGCTGTGGGGTCGATTTCTGCTGGTTGTGTATGAATGCCTTTAGTCGCCTCGATAACACCACCGACAGTGCATCTGCTATCGTGACGGCGACCGATCCTTACCAGGAACGAGTACAAGTATCGATTATCAAGGAGACATGGGTTACCAAGGACAGGATCCCTCCGCCTAAAAACCCCTTTTACCTACAGCGCCGCCTCATCGTCTTGGATACCGGCAAGTGCGAGATCGGGCAGACGGTCAGGGTGCAGACACACTACGCACTCCACATCGAGGAGTGTGGCAAGGCAAACTATTGCTGGCAATGCCATACGCAGTTCAGTGGCCATGCCGATTCGAAGCACGCCACGGGGACCGTCGAGCTGGCCGATAAACACAAACTCATTGTCCGCGTCGACCCCCTCCAGTGGTCCACACCCGATCACGTAGACGCTCCGTCGGGACTCCTGCACCTGCTCCGCACCCAGGTCACCGATACGAGCAGCGACGAGGTAGACGTGAACCACACTGTGCGCTTCTCCACGGCCTACGAGGCACACGCCCGCGAGTGTGCCTGGAGAACCTTTTGCTGGGATTGCAGGGTGCTGTTTAGCGACCGTACCTCCTCCAGGGCGGCCTCCGCGGTCGTGGTGGCGGTCGACCGCGAGACGCAAACGTGCCAGGTCGAGATCGACTCTTCGACATGGAAGACACTCGATGCAGTAACCCCACCCCCTCAAGGAACCAAGATTTGGATCCGCGCACACCCGAACCTGACCCCCGAGATCGGGATGACTATAAAGGTGGCGACATCCTACCACGCGCACTTGCAGCAGTGCGCCTCCGGACATTGATCTGCACCGAGGCTTCACCAGGACACAACGAGACGTCCAAAGGAGTGCTCGGCGTTCGCCATGGAGCTCAGGTCGCGGTCCATATGAAGGTAGGGATGGTTGTACGCCACCGGGTGGGTACGTAGGTAGGGATTCGGGTATTCTTCCAGCAGTACAATCAGAGTGGTCTCGTTCGACGATACATCCTGGGGTGTGCTAATCGTATCCAGTTGGGCACGCTCTTGTGCGCGATACCACGTGGAGGGAACTCGAAAAACCTCGGCAGAGGGTGGTGGCACCACGTAGCTCGTGGATTCGTAGATATTCACGTGGAGCGAGTGACTGTGGGTATAAGGTGTCGGCAGATTAAACCCCTCGAAAACAGTAGCCCCGTACACGAAGCTCACGCGCAGCCAGAACCCACAAAGGTCCTGTAGCGTGCGCACGTCCGCATCGTCAAACTCCCTCGATCCTTCTGGACGGATCGTCCACCACAGGGAAGAGCCGTGCGCGTACAACCGCACCCGAAAGCCCTTGTGGGTCACTTCGAACATCTGAGGTGTAGTCCCTTGCCCATTGCAGCAAAACGTTAGTTCATAGGAGCCCGAACTCGAACACGTGACGCTTAGCGGCCACTCCCCGACATGCGTAAGCGTGCCACTCGAGAGCAGGTTGCCGTCGGTATAGACATCGTGCATCTCACAGTCCTGAGGAATCTCCGACGACAGGGTCTCGCTCATGACCTGGATGCTACAGCCATCGAGGTCGGCGAGGTACCCGAAATTGGCCTTGTGATCACGCAACAGCGAGACGTCAAGAGTACCACCACCCCGCACCTTCCAATAAATACAAATGTTCCGGTAGCCCTGCTGTGCCGCCCGCCACACACACCGAGACCTCCGGATGGCGTTCCACGCGAGGCACAGTGATACCAGACAGGTACCATTATCCACGTGCCTCAACTGCACCGCCAGAGGCAGCGGGATCCGGTGCGACCCGTTCGAATTCACTTGTACAATGGGCGCTAATCGGTTCAGGTCGGGGTCACTCGTGTGGGTGATGCGCACCGGCTCTTCGAAATCAAAACCCCAGAAGCCAAACTCGTCGCGGATCTGTTGGAACGAGGCGTGCTTGGGTAGGTAGAGTCTACCGGTTCGCATGAAATCGAGGATGCACTCGAAGAGTTGCGGGTTGCGGTCCCATACCATAGGCACTTGGCTTTCCGCCTGCTTCTGGAACTCAAACGCTCGTGCAAGGAGACAGTCGGGGTACTGAGCGATGGTCGACCATCGGGTTGAAAAAGCTTTTCCACCCACGTGCAGAGTCAGTACCGGATCCGTGGGGGGTACAGCAGCAGCGTCTACCATCCCAGACCTGAACATACACTTGTTGTTAGAGACGGTACATCGTATCCCGAAAATAGGCAACTTCTCAGGAAACAGTGAGCTGTTGATGTGTGTGTGTCTTTTTTGGAAATGAACCGGTCCTTGTGGAACCGACAAATGCCGACGAGCGTCGCGTGCGTCGCGTGCGTCGCGTGCGTCACGTAAGCCACTCCATGATGAGAATAAAGAGTACAAGTACACTTCGGTATAAACCAAAGTAGTTGACATACTTGGGAGTGTCCATCTCGATCGAGTGCCACTGTATCGGGAACGGTGATGCCAAGAGGTCGATCACGTGGCGGTAGCCCTGTGCGTAGAAAGGCGCACTATCATCCTGTGTTGCCATCGCCCTCTCGGAGCTTACAAACAAGCGGGCCTCGCGTGGGAAGAGCATGTAATCAATCGCCTCAAGTCTCTTGTAATAGATGAGGGACTCGACGGGTGCATCCTGGGGCACGCTAAACAGCCCGGTGCGCCCTCCCCACAAGTCTAGTACCACTACTCGCAAGCGATCGGGGACAAAGTCGTGCGCTTCTAACCACCCTACGAGGTGCTGCGATCCCGACATGGCATTGGCCATCGTCCACTTGTCGTCGGTAAGCTTCTCTTCGCCGTCCACAAAGGCCACCATGCACGTATGATTGGTCGGCAAAAGGCGGACAATCTCGAGCATGGCGGCCATGCAGGTCGCCGCATCGATCGCACCAGGGTAGGCCGGTAGACTATCACGGTGTGCCACCAAGAGTATCCGAGGACGGCGGTTGTTGGGGTTGATACCCACGATGTTGCTCATGTTGTATGTCTTCTCCTTGATGGTTTTTGTAAACCTAATCTCAATAGCCTTCATCCCCGTGTCGGTGAGCTCCTTACTGAGGTACGCAGCTACTTGGGCGGATCCTGGAGATCCAGGTGTCCGTGGTATGGCCAGAGCCTCGACGTCTCTCCGCAGACGGTGGAAGGAAATCATTTATATTATACCACGTGTTTGACCCCCGACCAAGACTTTAATCCTTTGTATACGACAAAGTGCACATGCCGCTCACCGGCCCCGTCCGCTACCTTGCCTTTGATCCGACCGATCAACGGTTCTATGTCACATTTACCCTCAGCGATCGGACTCACGTCCAAGCACCTACTCCCGCCAGCCTACTGGCCGATGGTGCTGAGTGGGATGGCAAGGTGTATACCGTGGATATCAAGGAGGAGTTTGGTATTGACGGGAAGACCCGATCGTTGATGGTGCTCGGGAAAAAGATCCGCGTGCTCGTAGAAGGAGCCGAAGAAGCCCGGTTCTATTACACGAGAGGGATCCCCGTAGTCATGATACGACCTCGCCATGCTGCGGTAGGAACACACTACACCGTACAGGAAGCATTGACTACGGGCGAATACCATCACATGGAGGAGAGCTTATTACCAACACCGCGCAAGTTCCGCAAGGCTACGGGCTTTGCGGATTTCCCGTGGCTCGCGCATTGCCCTCGACCTCCACAGCACCATCGTTGTCTTGTCGCTCGCCAAGTGCGATCGCGCTCGCGCTCATACTCACGACCCATGAAGCAGCAGTCAGAACCCACAACAAACTATTGTGCATTTGCAGGTAAGCGCTGCCGCAACTTTGTCTTCCGCGACAACCTCTGCTACATCCATTCTCCCTTTGGCCGAGGCGCCTCGCAAAAAAAATAGAAAATACTATCATATTGAACGAACATGACGACACCGAGTCCATTAGATCTTGATGATCAGCGCAAAGAGAGGATGGTGCAGGTTATTACCGAGCAGCTGAGCGTTCGGGATATCCTGGCTATGCTCCGTAAGCTCGCCAAGGGCATCAAACGCCTCCGCCGAAAGAATACGGCACTCGATGACACCCGGGAATCTCTCCTGACCCTCGTAGAACGGTACAAGGACCTGACGTGCTACGAAAACAAGAGCGAGGAGACGCGGATTAAAGATTTGTTCCATACTTTTCTTTTGAACGAGATCTTTCCCGTGGTCTGGAGGCGTGTATCGCGTAGCCCGATCGCACAATCGCTCTTTGACTATACCGTGGAGTGGTACAAGGAGCAGTTCCGCCCATACGACCCCGATGGCTTGTTGACTTCGGACCAAGCTCAAGTTGCGACCAATATTGTCGACAAGGTGCTCATCCCGGGTGTTGTGGAAGCCACCATCCAATCGATTCTCACAGATGCCGGTAAGGGACCCGAACCGACACCACCACCACCCGAGACCCTAACGCCTCCACTAGAAGAGATTGTCACGCCGATTCAGATCCCCACCCCCGCAACGGAACCGGAGCCGGAACCGGAGCGTGAACCGGAGCGTGAACGCGGTAGACAGGATAATGCCCTACAGCACCCCATCCTACCCTTTCCTCCGCCTTATGAGGAGTGTATTGGAAGAGTCGCCAGTGAAGAAATCGAGATCCTGGCTGCTTCCGAGCAACCATTGTTCCAAGAGGTTGTTCTCGACGCGGACGTACGGCCTGTACTCAATGCCCTGTTCTGTCGACTACTCAACAATGTCGCCAGCCCTGGGAGTCGTCTTAATATTGAGCGCATACTGGCGTTGCTAAAGAGTGACGAGAATTCGGGCCTTGTGGATGCGGTCAATCGCTTAGTAGACAGTGAACTCTTGACCAGCAGTGAAAGCACCGTACTCCTTCGACCGGACATTCAACAGCAGTATGCAACTAGCTTCCTGCGCTTCATCTCGAGGTGTATGGTTCGCGCAATCTTCCTCGTGCCTGATCAGTACATGGGTCTCACACGTGTCGCCCGAGGACTTGCACTGACCGTGGCCGACTCGAAGTTGCGCCAAGCACTGGCCACGCTGGAAACCGAGGGAGAGATACCTGTCAACTTGAAACAGCTGCTTGAAAGTTACATTGAAAACCTGACTTGGTGCGCCAACTACCAGCAGAGCCGGGTCTTGAAAGGATTCCTGTATTTGAGCGGTCAAAAGGTGGTACAAGGCCGCCAGTGCCCTCCGAACGCGACAGAGTCATTGAAAACAGCCATGCAACACCTCCATGTCGTAAACAGCATGCTTGCGAGGAAGCAAGTACAGAATCACCGGATGCTCGTCGAGCAGGTTATGCACCAATATCAAATGCGCCTCGTAGAGTACTTTCGGTGAAAAGTTTCTGCAAGTAAACGTAAGTACCAAGTAATGACGAGCTCCGTTCTCAAGAATCTCCACCGCATCATAAAAAAGACCAAGAAGGAGAACAAGAAGAAAAACGAAGCTATTGAGCGCGAGATGCTAGGTCTGATGAACGATTACAAGAATCTACAGATGGCCAACGGCTGGAAAAAACTCGCCGACGAGTCGAAGCAACAAAACTGCGACCTGAAGGTGCCGATCCGGGTCATTCAGAACGTGTTTGGCTAACGTGTTACGTGTCAACGGGCGCGTAGGACGTTTTCTGCAAAGCGGTTGATGACATTACCCGCCGGGTAGTAGTTGGCAACGACGATCGTTCGCCCGTTCTTGGAGGCATAGCCAAAGCCAACTTTCTGCGTTCCCTTCCACACAAGCTGAGAAAAGTGACCGCAGGCCGAAGAAAAGCCAGGCTGATTAAAATTATACTTGCTGACTTCGTTGTACCAAAGTGTCGTGGCGGATAAGGGGTCCCAATTAGTACGGCTACTCATGGCAAGGTTCTGTCCCAATCGCTCTCCGCTAGCTGTCGTACGCATCCCGTGTTGTAAGACACCCTTGGCGAGCAATTCCTCGGCGTAGGCCTGAGCCAAGCGGCCGCACTCGGCGTCAAGGACTAGCGGTGGTGCCTGGTGCTTGGCACGGTATTCGTTGTGCAACCTCAAAAGTCCCGTCGTGTTCATGACTGACAAATCTGTCCTTACCCTACAGGGCAACAAAAAAAGGCATGATCTGGCTCCTCGGGTTGACAACCCTGGTGACTCGCCAGAGCGTCTTTGACAGTGACCCGCTTGTCCACGACCAGTACGTACGTGGCATCCAGGCGTTGAAGGCTTCGGGAGAGTACGACGCTTTTACCCGATCCCACGCCGACGCCAGTCTATTCTATCGGGTCCACGGCACCGCGTTCTTCCTACCCTGGCACCGACACTTTGTCTCTGTCTTTGAAAACAGCCTACAAACAACTCTCCAGGATCCCAGTTTTGCCCTGCCCTACTGGGATTGGACCTACAACCCCAAACCTCCCTCGTTTCTCGGGTCACTGCTTGGAGACAATACAAGTCATTGTATATCCGACCCCGAGTGGCTATCTGCGTGGAAGCCGGTCGCGGGTGGAGATTGCATCAAGCGAATCGATAACAAGAGTCACCCGATACCGACGCACCAAGACATCGAGGATGTCTACGACAAGACCAACTTTTCTTCTTTTAGTCACGCCCTTGAGAACGGGCCTCATCTTTCGATCCACTCTCGCGTGGGTGGTAATATGGGAGGCATGGCATCACCCGACGATCCACTCTTCTGGCTACATCATGCGTTTGTGGACAAGGTGTGGTGTGCCCGCCAGCAATGGGAAGGTACAGAGAATCAGACACTCCGTGCCCTACCCCTGCCCGGGACGGATCTCGTCGTAGAAGATGTATGGGATGCTACGCTACTCGGCTACACGTACGATTATCTCTAGGCGTTACGCCAACAACTCCTCCGGACACGGCGTAGGCTCGGGCACAGGGAGCGGTAGATCCTCGGGACAGGGATCCGGCGTCGGGGCAGCCGTCGGTAACGGAGTCGGATACGCCGTCGGCGAGGCCGTCGGCAAAGCCGTCGGGGCCGCAGTAGGATAAGGCGTAGGCAGCGGAGTCGGATACGCTGTCGGCGAGGCCGTCGGCAAAGCCGTCGGGGCAGCCGTCGGTAACGGAGTCGGGGCAGCCGTCGGTAACGGAGTCGGATACGCTGTCGGTGAGGCCGTCGGATACGCCGTCGGGGCCGCAGTAGGATAAGGCGTCGGGGCTTCTGTGATGGCGTCTCCTGCAATCGAGTCGTACCCCGAGGTAGGCGAGGACGTCGGTGCGTCCGTTTCCGGTGCGTAGCCTAGGGTAGGTGCCGGCGTAGGGGCTTC
>JAIXQT010000253.1 GCA_027485595.1 Pseudomonadota bacterium
CCGAAAAAATCCTCAGCGTATCTCAGTGGATACGCCTCCGGTTTTTTCGTCGTCCCCGCCTTGTTTCGTCAAAACTCTCAAAATGCTCACGACGGAACCATTTTTCACCACCCTGCTAGAACACCCCCTTTTTTATTTGTAGACTACCGGTCATCATACGTCAAAAGTTCACATGGACTTCTCTATGCCACAATCTCGTAACGCCACTGTTGACGCTCTCCTCTCACTCCGCGGCGGATTGTCCGCCATATCTCCCGATCCGACGGCAGTGCCCGAATTCATTACGTCAATCCTCGCCGCGCTATTCCCCCAACATTCCCGGGGAGAGCACCTGTGCCGAACCGAGCTCACTGCCCTCATCTCATCGATCGAGACAAGCCTCACCCGGCTCTGCAAACCGGTGTGCTCAGATGAACGCGCGGTGAGCGCTATCATCGATGGTGTGACAGAGCATCTTCCCGAGTTTCACGCCGTCCTACTTGAGGACGCGCAGGCTCTGTACCGGGGGGATCCGGCGGCGAAAAGTGTGGACGAGGTAATTTTGGCCTATCCCGGCTTTCTCGCTATCGCTGTCTATCGGGTCGCGCACTGGCTCCATCAGCACAAAGTAGATATCGTGCCCCGCATGCTCTCTGAGTATGCTCACCGATTAACTGGCATAGACATTCATCCAGGCGCGACGATCGGCAGGTCATTTGTCATCGATCACGGCACGGGCATCGTGATCGGGGAAACAACAGTCATTCACGATAACGTCAAGATCTATCAGGGGGTCACACTCGGAGCTCTGAGCGTTGATAAATCGATGGCCGATACCCAACGACACCCGACCATTGAGCGCGACGTGGTTATATACGCTAATGCGACTATTCTTGGCGGAAAAACGGTTATCGGGGCCGGCAGCATCGTTGGTGGGAACGTGTGGATTACTGAAAGCCTCGCTCCGGGTTCTCGGGTCTATCACAAGCCCTCCTAGAAGCCATCTCAAAAATACCATGAAGGCGAGGCTCTGCGAGCTAGGAGAGCGCGAGAATGCAGGGAGAAAACGCGCGCAGGTGTATCCGCTGCAATACAGCGAGCACGTTTTCTCCCGAAGACGACGCGATCTCGTAGCGCAGCGAGCCGCAGCCCAGGGGATTTTTGAGATGGCTTCTAGCCCGATGGTGAAAACGTTTCTGTCGTCCGGACCATGATGGTGGTGACGAAGCGAGACTGAGCCCGTTGAGGCGAGGCATGCTGTCAACAAGTGCTACATGAGATCATTTTTTATGATCCTGCGAGAACCACGGACAACCGGTTTCTTCATCTGCAGCTGAATCTTAATCGCGATTGTGTTTCTTTTTTTCTGGCGCACTCCACAGATGCCGAACGACACCGAGCTGGCCAGTGCGCCCCGCCCGCCACTCCAAAAGTGGCGTGCGAGCGAACACACGAAGCTGCGTGCTTCGTAAATGTAACGCCATCCATCTCTCCAGGGAGCTACCAATAATCTCCACTCGGCTGCGCTCGGGGATTTGGACCACCTCTGACAAGGCAGGTACTACCTTCTGTGACAACTCCCTCAATGGCAGCTCTGGAAACTCCATCGGATACGGGGATCGCGCCTCGCCCCACCAACGATGCCCTAGCACGGTTAACGCGAGCGCGACGACTCGACTGTACAGAGCTGGAGCTATCACCCGCGCCGCAAACGCCGAGCTCTCTCCACTCAGACTCATCAGGTCGATGGCGACGTCAAACGGGTGAAGCCCGGTGGCTCGACAGATCGATTCAACGAGCGACGTCGATGGAAGAGGCCTTCCTTGCTCGGTATTCTTTACTGGCGAGTCAAAATAGCTCGCGCAGTCACCAAAGACCTCACGTCGCCGATCATCTCCCGCCATACGAGGCTCAACAAGAGAGCGCAGAAAGCGCATTGAACTCGGAAGGACGCCCCAAACCTCATCATCACTAGCCGATCCCCGTCGACTGTACCAAGCAACAGGCACCCCCATGGTGTCGTCGAGCCGTCGTCGCTCGTCGTGACTCAGATGCAGGCTCTCACACACCTGCCGTTCCAGCATCCCCTCAATAACGAGAAGCAGAGCTTCCATTCCTGCTTGCTGCCGCGGCTCCCACGTGTGCCATGGAGAGAAGGATGCGTCTGTTGGATCGTGCTCGACAAGCGCTTTTTTCAGAAGAACCGCGGCATCGACCAGACGGGGGTCTATCCCATCGAAAGATTCCGGAATAGACAGGGCGCGAACTATCCCCTCGGGTAGCTGAGCTTTTCCTCCAAGACGACGCGCAAGAAGTGATGCCATCCTCGAATTAAGATACGCGATACATCGCTTATCCTCACAGAATACCCCAGATGATGCTGCGCGCCCGAACGACCAACCAGCTTCTTTATGACGAAGCCCCAACGATCCGTTCGCAAACCACGTGTACGTCCATCCCTCTTCATCGAACCATCTCTTTGCTCTGATCCCGCTCTTCGGATCTGCCTCAAACCGACACCTACCTTCCCCCCAGTCAAGTACATACCTATGTAAACCAGACCAGCGGTCGTAACCGCCCCCCTTACTGTGTACAATCCATCGATCTCTATTAGGCGGAACGCTCCACACGTAACGAACGAAGCGTCGATCATCACTCGTCTGGAGCCCAACTACCACCTGAGCGATATCACGCACCGTTCGCCGGCTCGCGATGAGGCCGCGAGGAATGCCGTGGTGAAGAATAAATGCCGAGCTCTGTCCCCGATCCACTATCGTAGACTGTCTAATTGTTGCGCACTCCCCTTCTCTTAACTCCTGCAATCCGCGAATCTTCTCCTCCCTTGCAAGCCGATTAGCTGTGGAGACGAAGAGGAACGTGTGTTCCGGTGTAGGAGGAACCTTGCTGGCTGTGAGGAGACATACCCCCACTCCGTCATGCAAACCACTCGCCGCGCCAAAAGCTCTTGGACCCAGCTCGCAGATAGCATCAAGAGACACGGTTCGATACAGTCCCGAAAACCCCTTACCGCCGAGACGAAGCGCATCGTAGGCTTTTAGACGCAACCATTTATCAACGGTCACAAGACCGATCATGCCCCCGTCAGCCGTCAATTCAAGACACCGCTCCATGAACGCCGCGCACAGGTCCATGGAGGTGGCTGGATAATGAGTATCCAGAAACGCCCGAGCCTCCACATGCAACTTACGGCGGCCGATGTAGGGAGGATTGGTAAGAACATACCTAAAGGTTCGACCCAGGAGCCCTCCCGTCTCTCGGCGATCGAGGGTCCCCCACGGAGATGGCAGATGACGAACATTCGAGCGAACAATCGACCATGCTGCTTTGGTGTCGAAATCGTGGGGCGTATACGCGGCAGCGATGAGAATGACTCGACATAACTCTACGGCGGTCTCGTCGATATCGCATCCGTGAACCACAGAGAGTGCGTCACGTATTGATTGAAACGGGAGGCCACCTGAGTTCCCTCCAGGGCATAGCGCACGAAAAAACGGGACAAGTATGTGCCCGGCTCCACATGCGGGATCAATCATATCTCGCCGCTGTCCACCTGAGTCATGTGGATGGCGCGCCTCAGACGAAAGACACCGCCTAACCAAAAACGAGGCCATGTACTCCTCTGTGAAGAGTTGAGTCGAAACCGCGATATCGGACATTTCGGTATGGGGTTCGCCTCGTCGAGGGATCGCTGTTGTGGCCGCATCGCGCTCAGTCTCGTTCCAAAACTGATACGCCCATCCCACCATCAGTGGATCGTGGTCCAGCGCTTCTCCAAGAGAGGGATCAATTGAAGAGAGCTCCCTCTCATGTAGCGCGGCCCGTCGCGCATACTGTGGCGCATCACCGAGCACACGCGCCATACAATCACGACACTCACCGATAGAGCGCTCAGCGGAATTCGGAAGTATTCCTCGACGACTGAGGATGCGCGCCGTTGCGCGTGAGAGAAAGATATCCCGCGCTATCGCGACATCATATCTCTCCCCTTCCACGAGATTGTGACGCGCCCTACGCACCTGCCCAAGGAGCTTCTTCATCAAACGCGTAGCTCCCTCATAGTGGTAAACATTCCTCGTTCATATCTAAAAGTGTTCCGAGGGCACAACCCATTATTCCTCCTCTCAGGGCGAGAAAAGGAGCTTACGTCAGAGTTTATTGAGAGCGCGTAGCTTTCAGCGGCGGAGGAACCTTATACATTTATGATGGCGAAGCTGATTATAAGCTCTGTGGATCGGAGCCTGCACAGCTCGGCGTGATAGGCGAAGGTAACGAATAGCCAGAGGGCGGCTCTACTACAGAGATACATCAAGAGACTTTCTGAAAACCACATGAGCGGGCACGCACCCTCTCGTGTTGACCCGACGTGAACGGATACCTGCCGCCAGGATTCAGGATTTCGCTCTTATCAGGTTTGGCCACCATAACAATTGCCTAACATAGCGAAAGAATGGCTTATCTCCCTGGTCTGGAAACAAGCTTTTTTTGCCCCTCCGTTTGACTTCATGGGGAGGTGATTGGTACTCTGGACCTACGACATACGTTTACAGGTCACACATGGGGCTTCGGCAAAGAAAGTCACTAACGCGATGCCAAACAACCGAGGGCGAGCAGCCCGAGCGAAAGTCGTCTTCTCGTTCCTCTTCAAAAACAGCAAAGAAAAGTCGTTCAAACCCTAACATCAAGCTGGTGAGCCACGACCAGCAACTGGATCAGTTCCTCAATCCAGCTTGCGATTTCGACGCTCCATTGATGCCAGCCGGAGAGCAGCGGGAATCGTCACCAACACGTGTTGAGGTCGCGGTTACAACGCTCGGCAAACTTGAATCCGCGGTCATCGCCGCCCTCTTTCCACCGAACGGGGACGCTCCATCCACCCTTGAGGAGATCTCCAAAGAGCTTGGGATGACCGTTGCCGAGGTACAGAACATCGCGGATGAGGCACTTCGAGGACTACGCGGGGTACGCACGAGCGCCCAACGAATTAGCAAAGCCTGGAACTAGAAGCCATCTCAAAAATCCCCTGGGCTGCGGCTCGCTGCGCTACGAGATCGCGTCGTCTTCGGGAGAAAACGTGCTCGCTGTATCGCAGCGGATACACCTGCGCGCGTTTTCTC
>JAIXQT010000153.1 GCA_027485595.1 Pseudomonadota bacterium
CTCCGCCTCGTTTCGTCAAAACTCTCAAAATGCTCACGACGGAACCATTTTTCACCACCCTGCTATCAGATTTTGCATCGCTCCCCTAGGGGGACGACTCATCTTGGGCGGGCTGTAACCGAAAGGTATGTCGTGGCCGATACGGTGCCGATAGCGGGATCGGGGAAAAATGAGAGTGTGTCGCTCTTCGCCCGAATCACGAACCCTTGGTCGAGAGGAACGTTTGCGAAGATAAATTCGCCCCGGGCGTTCGTGTAGGTTGTGCCGAGGGGGCCACCGTCGATCTCGATCCCTTCCAGAGGGAGATCGGTGGCTGCGTCCCTCACCGTTCCCGGAATGTCAGCTACAAGTCCGGCTGGTTTCGCGATCGTTTCGGCACCCCGGTCGGCGCATTCCTTCTCAAGCTCACGGACCGCTTTCTCGAGTTCGAGCCTTTCCTTAATCTCTTCAGGCGACCTCTCGCCCCGTAATCGCCGCAGGAGCTCCTCAGAAAGCGCGAGTATCTCTTTGAGTACGACCTCACTCCCCATGACGCCGAGCGCGATTGCCGCGGCGGCGGTGAGCACGGCAGTTTCCGCGGCAGCGTCGATCCGTCGGAGTGTTTGCAGGGATAGGATCGTACGAGCCGCCTTTGAAAGCGCATCCAGCACTGCGCTCGCTTTCTCGCCGTGGCGCGAGCTCTCCTCCCTGTGCCCACCGGGCCGCAGGCCCTCTATCGGGGGGCGGTTTGTAAGTATGTCCCGGAGTGTAGGCACTGACGATGTCGCCTGCATGTCTTTCGGGGCGCTACGGTCGGCTGATTGAAGGGTGGTCTGAGGGCGCACCTCGTACGTGAGCCGTTCAATCTTCGAAAAGTCCCCCGCCTGCAGTAACGCCTGGTTAGGTGATGCAACCCGATCCATTGATGCTTGCGGTTGTGGCGAGGTTCGCTCAAGGGTGAGCTGAAGCGCATCGCGAAGCTGCGTCAGGCGTTCAAGAATCGAGGCTCTCGCTTCGACGAGCGATTGATTGAGAGGTGGTGCTATGTGTGTCGCCGTCCACTCCCCAGGTATGGTGAGTGTCGGGGGACGAGCGGCGGTTGAATCGTGTGCGAGTAGCTGCTGGAGGAGTCGGGCGGTATCGTTCCGCGTGTCATTGAGCGCCTCCCGAATCGATGGCGAGACGATCGTCTCCTGAGGGCGGGAAGGGCGTTCGGGGTCGAGAAAACGGGGGGTACCTTGAGCACTCTGTCCGAGCCGGTCGGGTAACGAGGGATTCGAGGCGCGCTCAGGAGCTCCCACTACCTCCGCCGTGCGGTCGCCGGTTCGGTCGTTAATGCGGTCGTTATAGCGATCGTGGAATCGACTAATCGCTCGCTCAAGGACCTCACGAATTCGTTGTTCGGATGGGGTCTCTGGTCGTAGCGCTCGGCTGTCCTCACTCACGGCACCTTCGCGCCTTGGCTCGGCCTTTTGGGGGGCGTCTCGACCCTCTGGTGGCGGATTGAGCTCAGGGCGATGGGGATGCGTGGGTACGGATAGTCGCCCCTGCCACGAGGGGGGCGACGCTGGCGGGGGAGGGGTAGTCCAGACAACTTTGCCGTCGGGCCGTATGATAATCCCATGCTCCCGTAATCGAATAATCGCTTCGAGGAGCGGATCTGGCCCGTGGTGGTTCCGGTCGTGCCCTTGAGTTGCGAGGGGTGGCGTGCCCTGGTCAAATCTTTGGATGATAGCGATGAGGAGCTGTGTGGTCGTTGGATTGGTCTGAAGGGGCGTAGCGGCCCCCGCAGGAACTACAATGGAATAGCTGACGACGTCCCCGTTTCGGTGAGAGGTGATATCGTGCAGGGCTTCACGAATGTGCTGCCTGTGAGTGTCGGGAAGGGAGGTGTTTCCCTCTTCGACACCATGTTGAGGGGTAGTCTTATAGTCGGGGTGCACAAAGGTCTCCAAGCGTAACCTTACGGGATGGTTATGTGGGTTCTATTTGGCGGTGACGCCTAAGTCAGCTGTTTTTTCTATGTTTGCGAAATTCAATTCTTGGATAGAGGCGAAGGTCACGCATGAGCCTTCCGGCGACATATCACCGCTATAGGTGTGGTAGTGGCGCTGATGACAGCCGCTGGAATCGCCCGGTTTTTGTTGAGGTTGTATGTTCCAAAACGGTCCACGGCTCGGTAATTCTAGTTTCAACGACTCTCAGGCTCAGCAGGAGCAAAGGAGGGACCAGCAGGCGCAGGACGCCGCGAGCGAAGCGCATCGCCGAATGATGAGTGATGCACAACTTCAAAGCTTCGAACTACAGCGACAAAACATAGAGGGGCGATTGGATCAGGTTCGGGTGAAGGAGCAGCAAGGCGCCTCATCGCAACAGGTCGCCGATGAAGCTAAACAAAATAGCCTTGGGCAACTCGATTACGACCTCAGTCGTCTTACACCGCCCAGTTTGGCTGAAGATAAGCGTGGAGAGATCCGGCTCGCCTACATGCGAGCAGTCGACGAGCGCGCCAAGGAGATTGAGGCGAAGCGCGTCGAGAGCGACGTCAAAGAGCAGCTGGGGGAGCGCTCACGTGTCGAGATGGAGCGCCGTGAACGGGAGGTCTCTCTACGTGAGTAGGATACCGGTTCATCTGGCCTCGGATTGCTCGTACCGCCGAGATACCTCGCCCCAGTTGACGACGCTCCACCACTGCTTGAGGTAGTCCGCTCTCTTGTTTTGATATTTAAGGTAGTAGGCGTGCTCCCAAACATCCACGCCGAGAAGTGGCACCCCACGCACATCGGCAACATCCATGAGCGGATTATCTTGGTTGGGGGTTGATGTAATTGCGAGTCCCTGTGGCGTCTTTACGAGCCATGCCCATCCGGATCCGAATCTACCAGTTGCCGCGGCGGCAAATTTCTCTTTAAAGGTATCGAAGGACCCGAAGCTCGCGTTAAGGGCATCGAGGAGTCTTGGCGATGGTGCGCCGGAACTCTTGGATGGGGTCATGCTCATCCAGAAGAAGGTGTGGTTCCACGTTCCCCCACCGTTATTACGAACTGCGGGAGGAAATGCCGAAGCCGACGCCAGGATCGATTCAAGTGGAAGGGCCGCCTGTGGGGTGTCTTTGAGCGCTTTGTTGAGGTTGTCGATGTACGCCTGGTGATGTTTGGTGTGATGAATCACCATTGTTCGCTCATCAATAGCTGGCTCGAGTGCTTTGTGGGGATACGGTAGAGCCGGGAGTGTGTACGTTATGGACTGCGCACCTGATGGGGGTTGTGGAAGAGTCTGTTGTCGAGTCGACGTCGCGCTGGTGCTACAACCGCTCAGCGATAGCAGGGAAGTGAGAACAATGGCGGTGATGCAAGATAGGCGCGTACACATAGGTTGTCTTCTCCCGAAATTTTGGAGCATCGTATATCAGGTTTGGGGGAAGGACCAGAAGGGACATCGGTAGAGCGGAGGGCATCTGACAGCTGCACGCTCACTGAGACGCTCGCCACTTACCAGCGCAACGCATCGAAGGTGATTGGGTGATTGCCAGATGGCGGACTCCTGACTAGTGTCCCTTGTAGAAATTTTTTAACATCAGAGCGGTATCGAGCAGGGTAATAAAAAAAGACCCTACTGGTCTCTATCGTGTTTTCGCTACAATAAGCAGCGAGAATGAACAGTCCTCGCGGGGCGTAATGCCTTTTGAGGTGAGGAAACTGTTTGAAATCCGCACTTTGATCGAGGTCTATGTTTTCTTGGTTGCGCCGGATACTGCGTGTTTCAGAGGTTCCTCGGCGGAGCACGCAATCACCCGTCGTTCGGCCATCCAGGGCGCATGCACGAGGGCCGGGAGCCACGCAGCGATTAATTGATTCTCTTGACGACCTTGTCAAAGCCCCTGGCAAGGGGTGCTACCGAACCCTGGTTGAGCTGGCGACGACCTCCACCAAGGATGATTTTATTTACGCGGTTCATTGCCCCGCTTTTGTCGGGTCGGGCATCAGGGATGGGGAGCTTGAACGGGGGGCGGCCTCAGGACGCGCTGGAAAGTGGCAGAGTACGCAGATGTTTACCCAATCAAAGATAGCGGAGCTGTTGGAGGGGGCGTCGATAGAGCAGTCTATCTTTCTCCTTAGGAAGCCGATGGGGTTGTCGCTATCAGGCCTCAGACAGTTTACGATCGGGCGCACGCAAGATAATGATATTTTGATGAACGACTTCGCGATATCGCGCTCGCACGCTGTCGTAGAGATTCGCGGTGAGGTCTACTACGTGAAGGATCTTGGATCGTCCAACGGTACCTATGTGAATGGGAAGCTCATTGACGATAGGGGAACACCGCTTGAGGATGGGGATATCGTGCGGTTCGCTCGTTACGAATTTCAGTTCCTCTCGGCTGGAGCATTGTATGAACTCCTTCGTCAGCGGAGCGTTGCCGAGAACGACCTCGCCACGTAGGGATACTCTCACCTCAAAAAGGCCTCCCCGACTAGGGGGTGGTAAGAAAGGAGATCCGCCAAATTCAGCTCATGCAGTGACGAAATTGCGGCGACGATCTTTAAATTCGGGGAGTAGTTACCCTCAAAGAATCTCGCGAGGTCTCCTCAGGTC
>JAIXQT010000281.1 GCA_027485595.1 Pseudomonadota bacterium
AGGCGGAGACGACGAAAAAACCGGAGACGTATCCACTGCGATACGTTGAGGATTTTTTCGTTGGCTCCAACGAAGTTGCAGTCAAACCATCGAAAGGCGCAACAGGAAATCATTTTTCACCACCCTGGTAGGCCGAAGGGGACCGGAGGCTCATAATATCTCGCAATGCTCCAGTAGCTAGTACTCCAGTAGCTAGTACCCTGTACCAAACCTAGGACCAAACCTAGGAGGGCTTCGCTGACAAGTAAGTGTTGCTCAGGAATGAGCGTAAGATTCAGGAGCGGAGGCAACTCTGTTGAAGGGGGCGGATAGTTGTCTTATCGTGCTGGTGGACTGCTTTTTAAGCTGGATTGGGGGAGAACACTATGTCGGAGCGACTCGAGTCACAGATGCGCTTTCTCGGCGAGGTGGAGAGGCTAAAAACTGTCTATCGTCAAAACAAGACTGTTGATGGTTCGAGATACGAGAATAGCGCGGAACACTCATGGCATGTTGCGCTGATGGCGATCGTGCTTATTGAACATGCGGATAATTCGTCACTGGATCTCTCCAAAATAGTGACGATGTTGCTACTTCACGATCTGGTGGAGATCTACGCCGGTGACACGTGGGCTTACGATTCCGAAGCTTTGCAAGATCAAGAGGTGCGCGAGCGAGATGCTGCGCAGCGAGTCTTCTCTCTTCTTCCTGCCGATCAGGCGGAGCGTTTTCAAGCTCTTTGGAAAGAGTTCGAAGCGAGGGATACACCGGAGGGTTCGTTTGCCGCGGCCATCGACGCACTTCAGCCGCTCTCGAATCACCTGCAGTCGGCAACCACTGAGAACGGATACGAGCCTCTCGAAGAGTCGCGAGTCTTAGAACGTAAGCGTCACATAGGTTTGAGTTCCCAGGCTTTGTGGGAAACTGCCCAACAGATCGTCAAGGCTTCCACCGCACGTGGCTTGTATCGGTAGCCCCCCGTCGCTGGCACCCTGTATCATCCCTAGGGGGCTGTTAGGCCTCTGGTTCCGACCGAGTAACCTCTGTCGTTACAAGTACTTCGACCTCTGTGCGAGGTGACGTTCATCTTCAGATCTACGTTTGCGAGGATGGGACGTTTCTGAACTACCCTCCGTAGTCAGCCCCGCCCCATATGGTGTACGCTCTACCTCCCTACACATACGAGGTTCCTATGGCCAAACCATCTAAGATCTCCGGCTTTCCGGAGTGGCTCCCTGAGCAGAAGATCGCCGAAGAGAAGGTGATAGCGACGATTAAAGGTATCTACGAGAGCTTCGGTTTCTCACCGATTGAGACCCCGGCGGTCGAGCTCCTGACAACGCTCGGTTCGAAGGGTGTTATCGACAAAGAGATATTCGCCGTGAAGCGCCTCAAAGCGGAAGAGGGTGACGAGGCAGAGCTTGGTCTCCATTTCGATCTCACCGTTCCCCTCGCCCGATACGTCGCGCAACACGCGCATGCGCTCGTGTTTCCTTTTAAACGGTACCAGCTACAAAAAGTATGGCGTGGCGATCGCCCACAGAAGGGACGCTTTAGAGAGTTCTATCAATTCGATATCGATATCATCAGCCGAAATGACCTCCCACTTTCGTGTGACGCCGAGGTGGTGTCGGTGATTGGCCTCGTGATGGAGGCTCTGCAATTTGGGCCCTACACGATTCGAATTAACAACAGGAAGCTGCTCGGTGGGATCTACGCTGAGCTTGGTCTCTCAGAGTCCGCTCGTAAGGCAGCTATCATCGCCGTTGATAAGATCCTGAAGATCGGGGCGGATGGAGTAGCTCGGGAACTTCAAAAGATCGAGGGGATTTCGCAGACAGCTATTGATACGATCCTGAAGTCGACAACGATTCAGTGTCCTATCGATCAACTTGCGGAAAAGGTTGCGGCGCTCAACACCTCAAGCGCGCAGATTAGTGAGGGTGTACAAGAGCTCATTACCATTTGCTCTCTCCTTCCCGCTTCCGTGCGGGAGCGACTCGTTATCGATGTCAGCCTCGCGCGAGGGCTCGATTACTACACGGGCCTTATCGTCGAGACCGTTCTTGATAATCACCCTGATTTTGGAACGGTGGTTTCTGGGGGAAGGTACGAAAACCTAGCCTCAGAATTCACTGACCAGAAGCTTCCAGGTGTTGGAGTATCGATCGGCTTGAGTCGATTGATGGAGCTCGCGTTTACAGAGAACCTCGTCCCCACCGCTCGCAAGAGTCCGACCGAGGTGCTTGTAACGGTATACGACGAAGGGGACAGACCGCACCTTAATATCGTCGCTCAGGAGCTTCGCTCTCTCGGTGTGCCGACCGAGGTGTTCTTCAAGTGCCCCAAGTTGGGTAAGCAGATCGAGTACGCTGAGTCGAAGGGGATTCGCTACGTCGCGTTTGTCGACTCAACGACCCGTGCGGTTCAGATCAAGGATATCGTTTCTAAGGAGCAGGTCGCGGTGTCGTCGCTCGTGGAGTGGGTACGAACCGTTCGACAGGGATAGTATGGCGCAGGCGTTCTCGGTTCGTACTCCAGGTCAGGGGCTTCATGAGATAACAGATCGTGTCGCTCGCGTGGTTCACGACTCGGGGGTAGATGATGGTTTGTGTACGGTCTTTATCCGACACACCTCAGCGAGCCTCACGATTCAGGAGAACGCGGACCCATCGGCAAAAGCGGACCTTGAGGCGTGGCTTAACCGCCTGGTTCCTGAGAACGATCGGTTGTACACCCACACCTTTGAGGGGCCCGATGATATGCCCTCCCACATCAAGGCTATCCTCACGAACGTGTCCCTCTCAATTCCGGTGATCGAGGGGAAGTTAACCCTTGGAACGTGGCAGGGGATCTACCTTTGGGAGCACAGAAGGAGTCCCCATACCCGCGAAATAGTAGTACATGTTGGATAAGGTTGGCACGTTCGCCCCGTAGCGGCGTACAATAGGGGGAGCCCCTAAGGGCGCCGGCGCATCCCCTCTTCAGGGCTCCGTAAACGTGCACGTGCTCGTGAACGTAAACGTGCCCGTGGACCAAAGGAAGGGCTCCATCGGATTTCTTCACGTACGCGCGTGTCGTATAGGTTAGTGAATTTTTCTCTCGTTCCCCGATGGGAGTGAGAGCCCAAGGCAGTATGTCGCAACGTTGGCAAAAAGTAGACGCATTCTTACAGGACGTATTCTTCGTGACGGGGAATCGTTTCAAGCTTGCTGAGGTTGAGGCGGTACTGGGGAAGATGCGCCACGTAGACCTCGATCTCCCTGAGGTTCAAGAGCTCGATTCCCGTAAGGTCGTTATCGCCAAGGCGCAAGCAGCTGTTCATCAAGGCTATTCACCGGTACTTATCGAAGACACCTCGTTATCGCTCACCGCGTTGAATGGACTTCCCGGCCCCCTCATTAAGTGGTTCTTAAAAGCACTCGGTGGGGAGGGGGTCTATCAGATGGGCGTGTCTCGCGATAATTGTCAGGCTGAGGTTCGGACCATCTTTGGCTTAGCTCTTGGTCCTCAAACCCTTATCTACGGAGAGGGGGTCGTGCCCGGTAAAGTGGTTCCTCCCAGAGGACGTGGATTCGGATGGGACGCGATCTTTCAGCCAGATGGAAGTGACCTTACGATGGGTGAGATGACACCTGAACAGAAGTCTTCGTTCAGTATGCGGGTTCGTGCGTTGCAGGACCTTCGAGTGCAGCTTGAGCGATTCCATGCGTCCATCGCGCGTGATAACGGCTAAGGGTAGTGGCGTGCGACCGTGAGCTCGGCATCAGAGAATTCATCTCCAAAGCTCTCCAAGAACATCGAGAAGGTGGCGCGGTCCCTTTTTGCTGACGCTGAAACGCAGCAAGCGTTTCTTCGCGCTGTTGAGCAGGGGGAAAGCGGTGTCACAGGCGTTGTGTGGTTGTACGGCGACCCTCAACCAGGAATCTTCGCGACCGGGGCGCGCCCCGAGTGGCTCCCCGCATGGATCGATGTCGCCGCGGAGGGAGAGCGTCCAGGGAAACTTCCCGCTCACGAACAAGGGGAGCTCTATTGCATGGACCTCTCGTCTACCTTCGCGTGCGCTGCGCTCTCCGCGATTCCTGAGCAGGGTGGCGTGATCGTCGATGTATGCGCGTCGCCGGGTGGTAAGGGGATCGTCGCTCGTCGCTATCTCCAGCCCGGTCTCGTAGTTGGTAACGAGGTGATCGGCAAGCGGACAGCACAACTCATCTCGAACTATAAGAGGTGCCGAATAGATCCATCTGTCGTGACCTCACTCGATCCCGAGAACCTTGGTTCAGAGATACCGCAGAGCGCCGACCTCGTGATCGTAGACGCGCCGTGTTCAGGACAGTCGCTTCTTCTGAAAGGGATGGCGGCCCCAGGGGCGTTTCATCCGGCGACGATAGGGATGAATGAGCGACGGCAGCGTCGGATCCTCGCACACTCTCAGAAGGTTGTAGCTCCCGGTGGATACCTTCTCTACGCGACCTGCACCTTCTCCAGGGAGGAGAACGAGGACAATGTGGAGTGGTTCCTGAAGACCTTCCCGGAGTTTTCGGCCGTTGAGGTTCCCGTTCTTGAAGGGTATCGATCGCACATCGGAGAGGCGTCGACCTACCGACTCCTGCCGCATCAGGGGAAGGGAGCGGGAGCGTTCTGCGCGCTCCTTCGCCGCCAACCCACCGAGGGGCGCTTCGAACGTCAGTCACCTGATAGCGTAACCGCTAAGCTTCGAACCGCGTGGCGATCACCAACCCTCTTCGTCTCGCGCGCGCCGTCGTCGAGCGAGCGCCGGGAGAGAAAGCATGATGACAAGAAGAAGCGCGCCGCGAAGTACGAGCGTCACAAAACCAAGCAGATGTTGCGAAGGTTAGAGTAGGGACGACGTATATCCCGCGTCACTCCACAACCGCCCGGATCCCTACGATGTCATACTCCCGCTGCGGCGGAAGTGGAAACGGCGGGCTCTGCGGGGTTTCCGGTACCTCAATCGTCGATCGTCCCCCCGCGACTACTGATATCCCTGTCGAGATCGATCCGACACGAATGGCCCCGAGCGCCGATATGAGGGTCACTTTGCGAGTCTGCCGCGACGAGGTAGCGATCGCCCCGATGTCGATATCTCCCCCAGCTATCAAAATAAGATCCGATTCGAGCGTGAGTGCACCGGTGACTGTGATCCCTCCCGGGGACGCGATGACTGATGCGTGAGATTCGCGCGCAAGCACCCGAGTTGTCTCCCCCAGTAGATTCTCAAGTGTGATGATCCCTCCCTCAAGGAGCGGTGGTAAGGGGCAATCCTTTGAAGCTGTGAGCTTCTCTCCATGGGGATTTTTTGTCTTGGTCGGTGTCGATGGACACGGGATCGCCTGTGAGAAGATGGCGTCATAGTCGATCCTTCCGAGGGGCAGCTCTCCTGATGATGGCGATACCATAAGGGGCACCCGACGCTCGCCACACACCTCGTAGGGTATGGTCGTTTCCTCAAAGGTGATGGCGCGTTGTTCGCATCCGGGTTTTGGGCCTCCCCTTGAGAGGATCTCTCGCATCGCATGCTGTCGTAGCCCGTGTGATAGTCGAATGTCGCTATACAATCGGGACACCCCCGTGCCGTCGAGAGAGAGAAGTCTGATGGTTCCAAGGATGAGGGTGATACCAAGGAGTGTCGTCGGAAGTATCCACGCGCGCTCTCCGCACAGCGACATATCCCTCATGGCAGCACCTCATTCCAGACCTTCCTTTCCGTGAGAGGGGGAATAATGAAGTGCGATATCTCTCGGCCGCCGGTGGGCCACACCGTTAGTTTAAAGATGCGCACACCATGCGAGTGATGGTCCTCCTGAAGAGTCATACGAGTGATATTCCAACTGATCGGTTGATTTTCAAGGATCGTGGCACCGGTATGGGAGGCGAGACGGAGCGTAGCGGCTCGGTCAACAAAGATAGAGTACTCCCGCTCGATTGGGACAAAGATGAGGGGCCGAGAGGGGATAGATGCCTCCGCTGAGATGACGCCAGAGATCGATGTGCCTGTGAGTCGCGCGCACGTTGAGGTTATCGGTATTACATCTCCGATAATCTGTCGCGCCCCCTCGATGGTGAAGACGAGGTAACTCTTAAACAATCCACGCGTAATCCGGGAGGTCAGTCCGCACACCGTCGCGTCGATCGAGGCTTCGGACACGGTCGCTGTCGTGATCGAGCCGCGATATCGATTGTCTAGATCGATCAGGGTAAGGATGTCGGACTGAGGATGAGGACCAGACGGGGAGGAGATTGTGGCCAGCGGATGTCGAAGACCGTTTGGAAGACGGGGAGAGCTCCCTGAGGTGATCTGCGCCGCGCTTACATGGCGATTGCGATCGAGCGAAAAGAGTGAGGCCGTGACTACGGCTATCCCCTTGGCTGCGGCGAGCCTACCGTTGACCTCACGGGTAAGGTCGGCCGCGGTAGAGGAAACCCGGGAGGCCAGAAAAGCGCAGCTGAGGAGGGCGAGACTTCCGAGTAGTATGCCCCACAACGCGTCGAGCGCTATCTCCCCGCGCTGGCTCCAATTATCGGTTGTAAAATGTGTAGTCTCCACACCGACACTCCGACATCGTTAAAGCCCGGGCGCACGTTGGTTTTTCGCATGGTGGGTTGACCTGCGATCGTTGAAACGCAGCCCCTTTTTGAGCTCTGTGGAGGAACCAGATCGCGCAGCTCGCCGTTGTCACGATAAGAGCCATCGCCAGTAACGCTTCCAGCATGATGAGTCCGCGCTCGTCTCTCGTCATACCGTTCACGCGCACTCCCTTCGCGTTCGACCCCGCAACGACACCACGACGGCGCAGAGGTACGAAGGACCTTCAATGAGCACCGTAGCTGGGGAAGCGGTATGTGATGGATAGAAGATGAGGGGGCCGCTCTCGCCGCTCTTGATCCGGGTGGTAAGAGGGGCGCGGAGGTGCCGGGATAGCAGGGGCGTGCCGTTGTGGGTACGGACCGTGACCAGGTTGGGCGCGATGTGGACCTCCACCGGGATAGCCCGAGTGATGGCGAGTGTGTAAGCACGCTCTAGAATCAGTTGAACGCTTCGCGCCTCAAGACGTACGGCGTGTTGTGGTATCCAGGCCGAGAGCGAGGGAAGGGTTATCGCCGCGAGCGAACCGATCAGGGAGATGACAAGGAGCGTTTCGATAAGTGAGAAGCCTCGTTCCATATGGGCACTATCGAGGCTTTGCGGCAGGAGTTGCGCGCAGTATGACTTGTGGTTCCGTCAGATAGGAGAACCAAAGATAGAGGGCATGTGTAGGATCACCGGAAGGGTCCGGCGGTATACAAGACTTTATTCCCCGAAGAAATAATCACTGCCTCAGTGTCACCTCAATCCTACGTGAGGCGGAGCCGCGGAACCTCATCCCAGCACTGAAAGGCGAGTGGGGAGGGAGGACTGTTGAATCAATGTCACCTGATAGCGCAGGAGTAACCTGGCTTTGGTCAGGTCGATCACGGCTGACGAAAGATCCGCGTCTTGAATCTGGGAGAGAGCTGAGCTTTGAGCGATAGTCTGGCTCGATGTGGTGGTATTCATCGACTCAAGTCGTGCGATCGCTGAGCCGACGATGCTACTTCGTTGTGATGTGAGCTCTTGCAGGAACTGCTCAACCGATGTGACAGCGGCTTCAGCCTCAGCTTGTGTGCTGATATCTTGCGAAGTTATGGTGCTGGAGAGGGTCTGAAGATTGATCCCTCCCACCTGTACCGTTTCGCCACTGGATCCGATCTGTGCGCTCAGGGTTGATCCATCGAGAAGGTTCACTCCGTTGTAGGAGGCCGTTTGGCCGATTCTCACGAGCTCCTCGGAGAGCGCCACGTATTCTGTCTGCAATGCCGCACGCTGCTCATCGGTGTAGGTACCGGTGGCGGCCATCGTCGCGAGCTCTTGAATTCTCGTCGAGACCTCAGAGGCTTGCGCGAGCGCGCCATCGGCTACGGTGAGGGCCGAGAGAGTATCGCTTGCGTTACGGGAGGCTTGGCGCATCTGGATTACACGCACGGCCGTGTCAGAGGCTATGGCGAGACCGGCTGCGTCATCTGCGGCACGGTTGATACGTCGACCGGAGGTCAACTTTGACAACGCTCCACCGAGTGTAGTCTCGGCCCTCGATAGGTTGAATATCGAGGAGGAAGCAAACCCCACAGCGCTAAGACCAGTGTTCATTCAAAACCTTGTAGAGGGGATCAACTCTCAAACTCCCCTGGCAGGGTGGCGAAGAAAGGCTCCGTCGAAAGAAGTTTGAGAGTTTCGACGAAACGACGAGACGACAAAAAACCGCAGTCGTATCAACTGAGGTGCGTTGACGATCGTTTCGTTGGCTCAAGCGAAATTGCAGTCAAACTATCAAAATTCGGAGCAGGAAATCTTATTTCACCACCTTGCACTGGATACTCGGCGTTTGTGATGACGCCCCTTACAAAGGGTAGCGAAATTCCCACGGAGCGTTCGCGATGGGAAGTCGTGCGCGACTCAGCGAGGGACCCGCAGTGGAAACCCGTAGGAGAATTACTGAGGTGGCGCGACTCGGTGCGCGGTAGGGCCTAGCAGGGTGGTGAGAAATGATTTCCTGTTGCGCCTTTCGATGGTTTGACTGCAACTTCGTTGGAGCCAAAGAAAAAATCCTCAGCGTATCTCTGTGGATACGCCTCCGGTTTTTTAGTCGTCTCCGCCTCGTTTCGTCGAAACCCTCAAAATGCTCACGACGGACCCATTTTTCACCACCCTGCTAGTCAGAGAGGCCCAAGATGTCTCGAAATCGTTTGCGGAGATAGACCTCAATACCATCGACAACACCGTTGCAGCGGATGAGGTTATCGATGACCTGAGCGATAGCTCGCTTCGATGCGACATCCAGGGAGTCGCGGAGGAGCTCCGCAGCCGATGAGCTTCCGCGCATACTTGAGACCTGCGCTTTAGCTCTATTCATTAACCCGTTTGCTGTCTCATCAGAAACGCGGAAAAGGCTCTTGAGGCCGTTAATGATAACGGTGCGTTCAAATTTATCGACGACATGATCGGAAGAGGCTATCTCGATCAGTACAACAGCGGCGGCGAGGGCTACCTCATCTTTGCCGCGAAGTGGGCCCTTGGGTTTAAGGGTCTGCATGCGTGAAAGGAGGGAGTCCGCCGTTTGAGATGAGTTGTTGTTGTTGTCCATAGGGGCTCCCAGCGTTGATACACCTTTCAGAAGGTATGGTAGGTCGGTTGGGGCATGTGCTGTAGGTTTGGGTAGTGCCCGGTGAGAGGCGTGAAAAGGTCGTGAAAACAGGTGGTTGCCGCAGGTTGCGTGCTCGAGCAGAAAACGCATTCACGAAAACGCCAGAGCGGGACTGAGCTTTCTGACCCATTTCCGCCTCTTTTTCTGAATCGTGAAAGAAGATTGTGATTGAAGCCACATGATGTGTCTGACACTATGAATCGACTATGCGAAAGACGATTTACCCCATCCATGTGAAGCGCGGCACCAACCTTGTTGGGCTCCGTGCGCGATGGGCGCAATCGGCTTTCCGCTCCTGATACTCAATAGAGATTTGGAGTCCCTCGTGAAAGCCCGACCATCAAACGGAGTGGGTTTTCAAAGGACTGCAATCTTGAAAATCAAATCCTAAAAAGTCGAGAAAAACGGGAAATAGTGGCGGTTTTGTGCTGCTCCGTTGTGCTGTTCCGATGCCTTTTGGCTAATCGCAAACGCGTTGTTGGTCCGGTTTCCCGTTCATCACGTGGATGTACGGGGCGCTGAGGTCAGCAGCTAGTTCTTGGTGGTGTGGAAGAGTGTGCGGGCTTGCGTACATGGCCAGGTGGCTGGGCAGGTGTAGATAAAAACGCGCAAAAACCTCAAGTTTTAGGCGTTTTTGTGAAGGAGACGGCGAATGCACCCGCATGATGATTGGGTGGTACGGATAGTATCGAGGACCCGGAAACTGGCCATCGAGTGTCAAATAACACGAATGGCGAAGTAGGGCTTTGAAGATTTTGACACTGATTTGCGAGCTCAACGCAGGAGCATTATTCAGTAGTTGTTTCTGGAATGAAGCCAGGTGGCGCTTTCAGGAATAGAAGCAGTTGGCGGATGAGATGTAAGGCACGGAAGCCACGGAGTGAGCTGATATTCAAGGATAGAGGCGAGAAAGTTAAGGAGGACGGTATGAGAGACTTAAAGTTATATTTCGAAGCAGGACAGCTTACCGAGGTTGCCTTCTGTGATGGAGTCAGCGGGGATATCCGCCGGAGCATCAGAGGTAAGAG
Source organism: Pseudomonadota bacterium (assembly GCA_027485595.1). Classification (GTDB taxonomy): domain Bacteria; phylum Bdellovibrionota_C; class UBA2361; order UBA2361; family OMII01; genus OMII01. The sequence continues at coordinate 10,250 of JAIXQT010000281.1, forward strand.
CGGGGGAGCCTACCGTTCGGCGGGGTCATTTCAGTGGACCTCCGCGGTGCGCGGACTTGCGCTCCTTGCGGTGCGGGCGGTGAGCGATCTTGAGGAGTCCTTCATAAAGGGGGGCGGAGGGTCTCTTGCGGCAAGTCTCGACTACGCGATCTCAAAGCAACCGATGTGGCTGACTGAGATGTTTGGATGTGACCAGTCCGGCATCTCACTCATTCGACGGATGGTGCTCAGGACTAATCCTGAGAGGAAGCGCCCTGGACCAACGGTTCTCTCTATCAACGAGAGATTCATGCCGCGCGCGTCTATCTCCATCATCGTTGATGGGGTGAAGGCCTCACGGGAGGAGCTGTTGGTTCTGTCGGCAGCGTTAATGGATGAAGAGGCACTGCCGGCGCAGGAGGGTATGGCGAAGGCTGCCTGAGAGGATAGAGTGGGGGGGAGATGCCTCCTCCCGCACTCTCCTCTCATCTTCCACCGTCATCGCCCTCTCAAAAAAACTGGGCGGTGCCGGTGTGGGGCCAAGAGAAAGATCAGGGGCAGGAATTACCTCGAGCTTCCCAAAACGAGATCTCGATACGGTGCCCACTCCGGCTCATTGGCGAATACCCATCGGTAGTACTCCGTCATCTGAAGCCACTCTGCGGCCGGTTCATCGACGATGACGGTACAGCGCCGGTGCATCTGGAGGGCACTTGCTGTAACAACGGCGGTCATTGGACCCTCTACCGCTTTCAAAATCATCTCAGCTTTGTTTGATCCGGTCGCAAGAAGGATCGCCCACCGACTCTCAAGAACGGTTCCGATTCCCATGGTGATCGCGCGGGTGGGTACCTCATCGAGCGATCCGAACGCCGGGGCGTTTTGACGCCGTGTTTCTGGGGTGAGAGCTTTGGCTCGTGTGCGTGATGCGAGCGAGGAGAGCGGCTCGTTAAACGCAAGGTGTCCGTTCAATCCGATGCCGAGGAGTTGCACGTCGATCCCGCCAGCAGCCGTGATGGCTTCTTCGTATCGTGCGCATTCAGCGGTGAGGTCAGGGGCCATACCATCTGGGAGATGTGTGTTCTCCCTCTTGATGTTGATCTTCGAGAAGAGGTCGCGCTCCATGCAGGCGCGGAATGATTGAGGATGAGTAGCAGGGATCCCGATGTATTCATCGAGATTGAAAGTAGTCACGCCTGAAAAGTCGAGGTCAGCTTCTTTATGGAGTTGCGCGAGACGTGCATACGCACCCTCCGGTGTTCGTCCTGTCGCCATTCCTAGGACGGCGTTTGGTTTAGCTTGTATGGTGTCAGCGATGAGCTGAGCGGTGAGGAGGTTGGCGCGTTCGGCGGACGGGCAAATAATGACTTCCATGGCGCGGAGTATAGCGGGAACGGTTGCTCAGGGCGAGTTTTTCAACCGGGGGGTCTTTCCGTAGAGCTCGCTAAGGATGAGGTCGTTGTTGATTCCACCAAGAGAGCCGCCCCCTGAAGTGGAACCGAGATATCTCCACCACTTGCCAGCTCGATCGGATGCACCAACACCGTCTCCACCGCATGATCTGGCAGTGTGATACGCGATATGCATCTCCTCATCGTGTCGAAGTAGTGGGGAAAATAGCGACCCATAGAGCTATCGAGCGAGACGAGAGCTTTTTTCTCCCCGGCGCGGAGTTGGGTGACTACTGAGAGGTAGGTCATGATGCCCGCCAACGTAGCGCCGCGCTCTACAAGGGATCGCGTAAGTAATCGAAGCGCCTCGATCGAGGCGGGCGAAAACGACCCGAAGATGGTGTCTGAATCGAGAAGGAGATCGCATAGAGCGCGATTCGTAAGTGAGAGGGACTCGGCGATAAGCGCAGAGGCTATCGGCGCTAGCGCCCGCCCCTCCGGTAATCTCCCCGCCGCGATAACATGTGCTGTTACCATACTTGGAAACCAGTTGCCCGCGCTCAGCTCCTCAAGTGAAATGAGTGAGATTCCGCGGCTGGCGGCGAATTCCTTATCGCCCTCGGAGAGTAATGACTCGGGGAGCATGAACACGCCGCCCAGCTCTGAGTTGAAGAGTTCGTCACGTTCGGTTTCAGATACCCCGACGAGGGTGCAGTTGCCCCCTGACGACATCACAACGCCAGCGTGTGCTCCTGGAACAGCGAAGAGGGTGAAGAGGGTGTCATTTCCAATCACCATCACCTCGGGGGTGATGCCGCCGTGCGCAAACTCGGCGAGAAGGAGCGCTCCGATGTCGTCCCCGTTGTGGATGCCTTTAAGAAACCATTCCCCCTTACGATAGCCACCGCTCTGATACCCGTGAACAATTCCGGTTACGCCGGTCGTTCCTCCGCGAGAGAAGCGCCTGGTTTTAATCTGATTTGACCAGATAACCCCTACACGCAAGGGAACTTCGCCGGTCCTGAGGGAGGGAAGTGAGGCTACAACCTCCTGAACGAGAACGCGAAAGAACCCTTGGAGGGGTGGAAGTGATGGATCTCTGCGTGGCTCAAACCAATCGTTAAGATGATCAAAGAGGAGAGCCCACTCCCCGCTCGTATTGTGTGTCGCGACTTTAGTATGGGTTCCACCCATATCAAGCAGGATCGTCTGATGAGGTGTGACTGGTTTCGACGAGTGGCGACGAGAAAGGCTGCCTGCGTCCCATGCGCAGCACGGTGGCGTGCCGTGAGGAGCGTTGGAGACGAATTGCTCACCGAGAGAGACGAGTTCGCCGAGGTTGTCCACGACACGATTGATGCCGAGAGCTCGATCGAGAGGGGTGGTGGTACCTGATTCAGTCATAGGGCCGGGAGTCTAGATAAAGGTGATAGGTCGTTCAAGGATGGAGGGGCGCTCTAACTAAATGTTCCCAATCGGGACGGTATTCGGTATATCAGGGAGCTGCTAGCGCAACGTTCGGACCGTTTGTGCACGTAATGTCGCAAGGTGGTCGCATTGGGCACGAGCCGAAACTATAGTGTTTTGGACGCGATACGCGTCGAAAACGAACAGCCCTAGCAGGGTGGTGAAAAATGATTTCCTGTTGCGCCTCTCGATGGTTTGACTGCAACTTCGTTGGAGCCAACGAAAAAATCCTCAACGTATCTGAGTGGATACGCCTCCGGTTTTTTCGTCGTCTCCGCCTCGTTTCGTCGAAACCCTCAAAATGCTCACGACGGAACCATTTTTCACCACCCTGCTGGTGCGGCGCCGATAGATAGGTCGAAATGCTTCGAACGCCGCATTAATATTACAGCCCGCTCCGATTTCGGACGGTTTTTAGAGAGGTCTCTATGTCGCACATCCTCAAGAGCATCCCCAAAGGTGAAAAAGTTGGTTTGGCGTTCTCTGGAGGCTTGGATACGAGCGTAGCGGTCGCGTGGATGCGCGAGAAGGGAGCGATTCCGTACTCCTATACCGCCCATTTGGCTCAGCCAGACGAGACCGACGTGGAGTCGATACCGGATCGCGCGATGACCTATGGCGCCGAGAAAGCTCGTCTCGTTGATTGTCGCGCCGATCTGGCGCGTGAGGGGCTTCTCGCTCTGATGTGCGGAGCGTTCCATATCACATCCGGTGGCAAGACCTACTTTAATACGACCCCTCTCGGACGGGCCGTTACGGGCACGAAGTTAGTCGCCGCGATGGCGGAGGACGGGGTCAACATCTGGGGTGATGGCAGCACCTATAAAGGAAACGACATCGAGCGCTTCTATCGGTACGGTCTTCTCGTAAACCCGAACCTTAAGATCTATAAGCCGTGGTTGGATGAAACCTTCATCAGTGAGCTCGGTGGTCGTAAGGAGATGAGCGAGTATCTCGTTGCCCGCAAGCTTCCCTATCGGGCGTCGACCGAGAAGGCGTACTCGACCGATTCAAATATGTGGGGGGCTACTCATGAGGCGAAGAAGCTGGAGAGCCTCAGCGAGAATGAATACCTCGTGGAGCCTATCATGGGAGTGAGGTCCTGGGACTCCTCCGTTGAGGTAAAGCCTGAGGTGGTAAAGATATCCTTCTTTGAGGGATTCCCGACCGCTTTGAATGGTAAGGAATACAAGGACCAGGTTGAGCTCGTTCTTGAGGCGAATAAAATTGGAGGTCGCCACGGTCTCGGACTCTCAGATCAGATCGAGAACCGCATCATTGAGGCCAAGAGCCGCGGAATTTACGAGGCACCGGGTTGCAAACTCCTTCACATCGCCTACGAGCGCTTGCTCTCCGGCATCCATAACGAGGGATCGCTTGAGCAGTATCGCATCTCTGGCTTCAAACTTGGCAGGCTTTTGTACGAGGGTCGTTGGTTCGATCCTCAAGCGATGATGATCCGTGAGTCCCTCGTTCGCTGGATCGGTAAAGCGGTCACCGGAACGGTGACCCTGGAGCTTCGTCGAGGTGACGACTATTCAATCCTGAACACGGAGAGCCCAAATCTAACGTATCACCCAGAGCGATTAACGATGGAGCGCGGCGGCGAAGGCTTTACTGCGCACGATCGAATTGGACAGCTCTCGTTGCGTAACCTTGATATCGCCGATACTCGGACCAAATTCGGTGTCTACCGAAGCGCTGGAGTGATTAGCGGGGCCTCCTCGTTGACGGAGCTCCTGGACGAAAAATAGGTCTTGAAACATATGGAGTTCGGCTTCGGCAGGTGGCACGGGGATAAAGCTCGGAACACAAACCTCGAAAAATTGACGTGAGTCCGGAGCTCTCGTCTTCTGACGGGCCGGACCGCGGCCTGCATGCTTTGAATCGAGGGTGAGACTTCCGACCGGTGTCGCGCTTGCAGATCATACGATCTGAACTATTCCTACACCCGCATCTCCGCCTCTCGCCCCATGTGCTTCAGCTGACGATTGACCATCTCGTTAAAGAGAGCGAAAAGCCCCTCATAGGTTGGTATCATGTGCGCGCATCCTGAGATGACTGCGTTGAGCGTGAGAAGATGAGCGATCGATTCCACGGTGCTGAGGTATCCTCCTTTCGGGGGCCTTCGAATTCGATAGGTCGATAGGATCGGCTTAGTGAATGAGATGCGACGAACGGAGTGTAGCACCGGATTACGGTACACTATCTTCTGTGCCTCATCCCAGGTTCCATCGATCACGATGATCCGTGAGCTCGACGAGAGCGCGACATCTTCGCAGTCAACCGCGTCTGTCCCGGGATAGAGGAGGTATGTGTCGTAGGCTGTCGTAGCCGCCCGCAGTTTTTCAGGTGAAAAGGTAACCCCTCGCCAGAGCTCCGCGTTAAGGATGGAGTCCTTCACGAGCTTCGCCGTTGAGTAGTACTTGCGCCACTCGTTGGGATGTTGCAAGAGCAGAAGGTTGGTATGCGCCTTAAATGGCTGAAGGTATCCACATACACAGTGTGTGTGTGGTCGAAAACACGCGTAGCAGGTCGCGCGGCCCTCTGAGATCGTATGCGTTTGTTGCCCTTTTTGTCGCACGAAATTCCTTTGTAGCTCTTCGTAGGTAGCCCGACCGTAGTTGCTCCGTCAAGAGCACCTTATCGAGAGTCAGGCTTCCACGCGATTCCGAGCCGTTTAAATGCCTCTACTCCATCCATTCCGGCGGGTGCGCAAGCGGCCTCTGATGTCGTTTTGACCGCTATCTCCTGAATAGGAATGGCGAGCGACAAGCCAAGCTCCCCCAGAAGGCGAATAATCGCGAGGAAGATCTCCTCCTTCCGACGCTGCTCCTCAGCCCAGGTCGTTAGGTACAGGTTAAACTGAACGAGGATACCAAGGCTTGAGGGGTTGAACTCGGTAAAGTGCACCACGATCGAGTCGCGCGCGCAGAGGGGGTGTGATTCCAAAATAGCACGGGTTCCCGCACAGAGCGCCTCGATCGAGGAGGGGGCAGTTGAGAGGGGGAGATTAAGGATCGTTCTTACTCTGACCGAGGTCCGGGCCCCCAGATTATCCACGTGCGAAGCGATAATCTTTGAGTTCGGAAGCGAGACCAGGGAGTTCTCCGGGGTGCGGATTCGAGTTGAGCGAAGTCCGATGTGCTCAACGGTACCCGTTAATCCAGCCATGGCGATGTTGTCGCCCACGCGGAACGGTTGATCGATAAGAATGGCAACCGCACCGAAGATGTTCTCAACGGTATCCTTCGCCGCGAGCGCGAAGGCGAGACCTCCCAACCCAAGTCCGGCGGCGAGTCCTGAGACGTTCACGCCGTGAGTCCACAAAATCTGAGCGGCGCCGATGAGGATGATGCAGAGCCAGGCTGCTTTCTCAACAAGCGGGTAAAGGATCTCTTCGGTTACCGAGGTGGCTTCCGCGGCAAACCTGTTAACTCGCGCCGTGAACATAGGAATGAGACGAATCGCGAGGACCATTATCGCTATGATTCGAATCGTTGAGATCCAGGTGATGACAAACGTGTAAAAATCTATTTCAAGGTCAAATGATGAAAGGAAGAGCTGAAGCGCTGAGGTAAACACGACAACGAAGATAGGTTTTCGTATCGAGGTGAGAACCTGCTTTTGCTCCGCTGAGAAACGCGAGGGTGCTACACGGGAAAACACACGTTGGATGAGAAAGACGAGGGTGCACTGCACCAAAAATGTCGCGACGAGCGTGCACGCTGCCGCAACCCAATGCCAATCTTCAAGGATAAAGGTTGTGCCTTTGAGTTTTTCAGGGACGTAGGATCGAATGGTAAGCCATGTGGCGGTTGTTCCACCGAGCTTTCGCATCTCCTTTTTGGAGAGATTGTGCTCGATCTCGCGGAACGCGTCAGGGACGTCGTTGACCGTCGCGCGACTGAATCTCCAGTTAGGTCCGATCTGCTCAAGGTAGATCCCGTACGAGTTAACATCACCTATTTGGAGTGGCGAGTTCGTGGCGGATGATGAAACCTTTGCTGGCGTTATCTCTTTGTGGGTCAGAATCGCATATAATTTTATCGCGACCTCTTTGGCGCGTTCCTCGCGCACAAGCTCTGGAATGTCAGAGGCGTCGAGCGCCTTAATTGCTCGTTGAAGATCGGCGTCCCCCTCCGCTGGGCGCATCATGGCGAGGAAATACGAGAGGGTGGTTCGAGGTGAGCGCAGATCAGGGTCAACCGCGATCGCTTCAGGGGTCGGGTCGCTCGGTTGGGGAGTGACATCGGCGCGGGTGGTGGTCGTTGCAAGGTACACCACGATGGCGAGGAGGAGGGCGATGCGAAGGGAGCGTTTCAAAAACAACATGGTGACGAGAGGTAGACTATCAGATCCTCATGTAATATCGACCGGTTAGCAGTCTAGCATGAGGAATACTCACAGTAGACGGGGGAGGAGGCGAATTCTTCAATAGTTGTGCGGGATTATTCACAAAAATAAGGGGTGCGAACTACAATCCGGGGGCCCCGTCTCCTGATGCAACCCTGGGAATACACGCCATCTGACATCCAGCGGTGTGCGACTTACGTCTGCATTGAATAGATTAACGACGTCATCACGAAGCTATCCGATGCTGAGAAGCTCTCATCGCGGGGAAACACATCATTGGTGCTCAAGAACACACGATACTCATTACGCCAGATCAGGTTCGGCGCAATGGTCGTGTCAAGATTGAGGGAGAGGCCGGTCGTGTTGAAGCTCTTTCCAGAGAGCGTTTCGATCATCACTTGGTCTGGATCATCGTACCGTTCCACGCGCCCAGCGACCGCGTAGGTCTCGTTGATTCGATAGTGGGGCATAATCGTCCACCCGTGCCACCACGCGCGAGACTCTTCGTTCCGATTCTGTGCCCCAAGGTCAAAACTCGAACTGATACCGAAATCATCAGAAAAAGCGTATCTGACGACCAGGTTATTAAATACTCGCAGTCCGTTCTCATCTCCTATGAACGTGTTGTAGGTAAGATTCAGGTTGTCTTTGGGTCTGTACGCCACCTGTGTGCCATAGCACACGTTCCTATCGTCAGAGATATTCTGCCATCCGCGGAGGATGTGGAGCTCAAGGTGAACCTGCTCCGATACCTCGTGGATACTCCTGACACCGGTTTGATAGTACGGGGAATAATCGGCAACGAACGAGCGGCTCGGCGTTAGATTGTCGCGAGATATCCACGTTTCAAGCCCGATGTGTGAGGCAAACACTCCAGCATCGAGTTTCCATGAATCGGAGAGGGAAACTCCCCCATATGCCTCTTGGAAGTACCGCATGAATTCGTGGGGTTCAGCGGCATAGTTGGCGATAACAGAGGATCCGTACTGAAGAGCGAGACGTCCATGCAGTTGTTCGGTTGAAAGAGTGGCATCAACGAAGCCGAGATTAAGTGCCAGCTCATCTGAGTAGTAGGGTTGCGTGGTGTAGGGTCGGTATCGGGTGGGCAGATGATTGAAATCGTGAGCGATATAGGTGTCAATGAATCCTCCGATTGTAATCGGGGATGTGGGCTGCGCCGGCGCGGGCAGGGGGAGGATGAAGAGCGCAACCACGACCGCTTTCATGACGTGGAGCTTTCTTGCGGTGTTCGAGGCGCGCTGGCGTCGTACCATGGATCTCATGACAGCCGAGGGTGTTTACAGATTCACAATCGCGTGAAATCGTATCAGAGTAGGGTATAGGTCCATAGACCGTATGTCCACTGAGATGAAGTGAGTGACTGAGATGAATTGAGTAGAGGATTGGTCTATCTTGTTGCTCAGCGCATCGCTCTGTATTGCGCTCGCTCTGACGTGCGATCCAACTTCACAGGGAGTAGGGGTGTCCGTCGCGACGGGATGCCATCGACATGCTACATAATCTTTGGACGAGGCGCTCGTCCGTAGTTTCACCGAGTCGCCGGTGGAGAATATAAGGGAGAAAAAGGAATGTCAGCTACCGTTATTCGAGCACAGGGGAACCTAGAGGGCGCGTTGCGCCAAGTCGCACAGAAGATCTTTGCGGTGTGTAAGTCTAAGAGCCGTGAGGAGCCCCTTGTTGTCGGATTGTGTGGTGGTCGAAGCGTGGTTGGCCTCTTAGGCGCGCTCCAAGCTGAATCAGTAGATCAGCCTCGAGATCTCTTGGGACGCATTCAGTTCTTCATGGTAGATGAGCGCCTCGTTCCGTTAACGGATGAGCAGAGTAACTACGGGGGATTGAAGCGCCTTCTTTTCGATAAGCTGGTCGAGCAGGGAGCGATCTCGGAGAGTCAGCTTCATCCCTTTGTCACCGATCCGGCACAGAGTGATTTCGGTTGCTCAGGTTATAGCGATGAACTCCGATCGCTGGGTGGAACGTTCACCGTTGTGGTGCTCGGCGTAGGAGAGGATGGGCATATCGCTGGCCTCTTCCCGCATCACCCTGCGCTTGCCCAGAGCGGGGAGACCTTCGTTCACTTTCACGATTCCCCCAAGGCTCCAGCAGACCGAATGTCTGCCAGCCCGGCTCTTATCACGGGGGCAGAACTCAGTGTCATCCTTGCCCTCGGAGAGGGAAAGCGAGCCGCCTGGGCCGCGTTCAATGATGACTCAGTCGCGGTAGAGGCGTGCCCATCGAAGCTTGCCCTGAAAGCGGGAGCTTGTCTCGTTGTTACGGACCTTGAATAAAGGTTTTGCTGATTAGAACATCTTCTTGTTTCACCTAGGGAACCCCACGTAAACGTGCTCGTAAACGTAAACGTGAACGTACCCGGAATAAAAATACCAACGTTTTCGGGTACGTTGACGTTTACGAGCACGCGCACGTTCACGTGTCGGCGTCCACAATTAAACTCCTAGCAAGCTTTGCCTCGCTTCCCTAGGATCCAGCGCCTTTGGGCGTGGAAAGCGAATGATGTTCGCCACTTCGACGGGCACAACGAAGAAAAAGTTCGGTAAAACGGAATCCAATACCCCATCCTTCTCATCATACTTATAAGAGAGTTCCAGGAAGGAGCTCTTCCAAGGGTTGAAAAGGAGGGGTGTCTTGAAAGAAGACTCCGCAGCTAATTCCCGCGACTTGTTGTTAGAATCCCCCGGCTCCAATCTCGATGAATTCGTTGACGACGCAGAGCCCCGAGAACACCGGCGTCGTCGACACAAACGCCATCAACATCATCCCCGAAACCAACGCGAAACCGCCGAGATTACGATCGATATCTCCATCGCGAACTGCGAGGATTCTGTTAAGTTTTGCTCTCGGTCGGAGGCTATCTGCGCCTCACTCCTTCAGCAATTTGTTCCGCACTTCGATGTTCAGCAAGGGGTAACGTTCCAGGTTCCGATAGGAGCTGACCGCAATGGAAACACGATCGCGGTCGACTTCCTAGTTGATGGAGTGCTCTTCGAGTATCACCCGGTTCGGTTCTTCCAGAGCAGAAAACGTTTCGGTGATTTTAGTAGCCGAGAAGAGTACCGCTCGTACGCGAAGGTATTTCATGCGCTCAATGCTGATAAGCGAGCGTTTTTTCACGAGGCGATGCGCTCTCGGCTTACCCTCAATTACTACAATCGTCGTCGGGCGATCCTTGATCAACATCCGCTGTTTCGACGGACCGAGCTCATCGTGGCTACGAGTCCTGAGGAGTTCTATGAGCGCGTCATTAAACGCTTCGGGAAGGGGTATCCCAAGACCGTTGAGCGGTTCCTCAAAATGTTTGAGGAGTTGATGCAGACGCTTCCGGCATAGAGTGATACAGCGCTGAAATTTCCGTTGTTACAGCTTTAGCCTATATCGTACCGTCTCGAGTGGGGCGCCCCCCAGGGTTATCGTTTTGGTTGTTCCGTCGATGACACACCCTTGTCGTTCGTAGAAACGATGCGCGCGAGTATGAGTTGCCAGCACCCACACGCGCACCTCTTTGAAGCCGCGCTCTTGGAGAGTGGTAATAGCCATTCGCCACAGAGAGCCTCCAATGCCTCGCCTCATATGCTCGGGATAAAGATAGAGTGCGTAGATCTCGCCGGAGGTAGGAGGCGAGCAATCGTCATCGCCAGAGGTACCGAGATACACGAAGCCTATCGGCATTCCTTCCTCCGTCGCAACCAGCACATCGTGGGCATGTGAGGAGAGGATATCTCTCCATCCTTTGTCCCGAGAGATAACTGAAAGGGTGCGGAGAAGGTCATCGGGCATTTGGCCAATATACGTGTGTTTCCATGAAGCCACATGGATCTCAGCAATCGAAAGACTATCTTGATAGGTCGCGGCGCGAATCATAAGCCACTAGACTTTAGCATAGAGAGTGAGTCGTTGTGTGTATAAAAGGAAATTTCACGTGCGGAAGGCGCCCCTTCGGCGACCTCATCTGATTCCGAGCGCGGTGATCTAGGTATCCCTGGCGTTAGGATCGACGGACACTGTTTCGCCACCACCGAACGGTACACCCTACCTTTAACAAGCCAGCGAAGTCTGTGAGACCCACGGACGGGGAATCCATTTCCGTTTCATGTTGTAGCGCTACAGTCTTTGAGCTGGCGTCTGCAAACCAGAGTGCGCCAGGAAACGAGAGCGGCAACGACGTGCGGTGCTCCTCTCTTGGTTCGGTTGGTGCGTTCGATCGAGCGAATCAACCCGCGCCAAGGAGTTGTGTGATGAGTGACCCGAAAACTAATCTGACTACAGACTCGTATTGTTTGAGTGGCTCCCGTTCTGAATTGATCACGAGAACAGTCGTAAGTAACCGAGGTGTTTAAACACCGCTCTGATTTCATTTCTCTTGGGGAGCGTTCATTCAACGTTCGTCAGTCGCCCAACGGTGTTGATCAAGAAAGCGTTACAAGACACGCTCTTTGTGCGTATTTGTTTTGAACGGAGCAGTATGAATTTCGATCTAAATCAACGGCAATCAAATCCTGAGGAGGCGTCCCTCAAGGCGGTTCGGAAAGGTCTTTCGTCCCTATGGGTCGGCTCAGACAACAATATTGAGAGTACATTTAGAAGAGGCTCGGATGGTAACCTGGAGCACCTGTGGGTTTCCGCTGTTTCCGAGGGTGGGCAGGAACGGTTCGTATATACAAATGCAATATCGCACGATGCACGGAACTTCAACTTCATTCCGTCTGATATTGCTGAGCAAATAAGTCACCTCTACGAACCGATTGTGAGGCGCGCTCGTACCTTAACAGAGGCTATGCCGGACCTTTATCGCGTGATAGAGCCCGCCTTGTACGTCGGCTTTTGGAGAACATGTGTAGGTCCGAGCATGTTTGAGCTTCCACAGGGGCTTAAGAGTAGCCGACCAGTATCGCTCATGCCGTCATTTGAGGCGTTTTGCGAGGATCCTACTCTTGGTCGTAATCTCTTTGCGGTCTCTAATGGTCGGTTTGATGTGGGTGTGTTTATTAGCGAGAGGGATAATTACTCGCTCATCGCTCTCGAAGAGGCCGTTTTCAAGATCCCAGGAGGCTCGGTGCCCTTCGGAACGCTTCGAGATTTTACGTTCGCCAACGCCAGCTTGCTCGTAGATGAGGCTTACGAGGATTTTAATCGTGCCGTTGGGCAATTCAGAGTTATGAAAACGTGGACAGAGGCGGGTGGTCCTTTTGTGATGATTGCGTCGAAACGGGGTGAAGGGGCGGCCCTCATGCCGTTCCGCGCCTGATGACACCGTTGAAAAATGAGAACCCGGCTACGTGCTTGCGCTCGTAGCCGGGCTTCTTGCTTTTGTTGTTTGCTCTTCGTGGTTATGCACTTCGCGTGTCGGCGGGAGAGGTTCTCGCCGACACGCGACGGCTGTCGTTACTGGGAATGAAGCGCCTCTCCAAGAGACTTAATACCGCGCTCGATCATCTCAACTGGGAGATTCGAAAAGCTCAATCTCATGGCGTTAGAGGTGGCATGGGACGCGAAGAACGGCGCCCCCGGCGCAAACGCTACTCCGAACCTCTCCACGCTTATCGGCAGGAGTTGGGCCGTATCGATCTTTTGATCAACCTCTACCCACAGGAAGAATCCTCCCTGTGGGCTCGTACACCTCTGTGCCAGGGAGCCAAGATGTTGCTTCACCGAGTAAACGGCTTGATCTCGCCGTTCCTTGTAGGCTACTCGGATACCCTTCCAATACTCGTCCGCATGATTCCTGAGGAATTCGGCGGCAATAAACTGATTCATGATTCCTGAGTGCAGGTCGGTTCCTTGCTTCAAGCAGGCTATCGCGCGTACTACGGCCGATGGCGCTTCAATCCAACCCACTCGGAGTCCGGGGGACATGACCTTCGAGAGTGTCCCAAGGTATATGACCCGGCCATCGTCCTCATAACGGCGACCACTCGCACGAAGAAGCTCGGACTCTGTGACGCGCAAGCTCACAGGCTCGGCGTCATAGAAGAGCTCCTGATAGGCCGCATCCTCTACGATAGGCACATCGTAGGCGTGACATAATCCAACGATAGCCTCTCCGCGCTTTCGAGAGATAGTTATGCCGGTAGGGTTTTGGAAGATGGAGACCACGTAAAAAAAAGCCGGTCTCTGTTTGAGTGCTGCCTCAACGTCCGACAGGATCGGTCCTTCATCGTCACATGAGATCTGGAGATAGCGAGGCTCAAACGCGGAGAATATCTGGAGGGCTCCGAGATACGTTGGGGAGGTGACTGCGATTGGGTCGCCCTGATTGAGGAATGCGTTAGCGATCAGGTCGATTCCCTGTTGAGAGCCAGTAGTTGGAATAATATTGAGGGGGGCGCAGTCCGCTCCCTTTCTGTTTGAAAGTCTGCTTAACTCGTGGGCCAAAGCGTTTACTCCATCGGAGACTCCGTATTGCAAAGCCGCATGTCCATACGTGCTCAAGACGGTTCGGCTACACTCAGATATCTCGTCAAGCGGCAGAAGTTTTGGATCTGGTAATCCACCGGCGAATGACAGGATGCCTGGTCTTGACGCGATGCCCAGAATCGCCCGAATGCCCGAGTCGTCCATGAGGCGACGCTTCTGACTGAAAGAGCTTTGCCAGGAGAAACTGTGACATTCGGTTTGTTCCAGAGTACGCGCTGCTTGCATGAAATAATCCTTTTGTAGTGCTCATTCGCAATCGTTGAGTGGGAAGTTTCATGGTACCGATCTTGAGAGAAAAATAGCTATGAACACGATTCAGAAGTGAAGTCAGCGTGCCGCATTGTGTCCCGTTTCTTATTGAAGCGAGCGAACGAGATCTTTAAGGTGGAATGGACATCGAAGCGACACGAAGGATCAGAATGACCTGATGTCATGAAGTGAAATGATTTTTCTGCCAGGTTGAGGAAATGAACGCGAAACAGAACGCACAAATAAAGATTTTGGATACGACGTTGCGTGACGGGCAGCAGTGCCCAGGTGCTGCCATCACGTTTGAGCAAAACATCGAATACGCGAGACTTGCGCATAGTGCCGGCGTTGATGTTTTGGAGGCCGGGTTTCCCGCAGCAAGTAAGCTTGATTTTTCGATCGTCCGAACTATCGCAGCGGAACTCGCGGCCGCTGGCGACTCTCCGATTGTAGCCGGGTTGTGTCAGCAACGACGCGAGCAGGTTGACAAAACGATGGAGGCACTTCTTTCAACACTGAGCCGAGGAAGAGGGCGGGTTCATATGTACCTTCCGGTAGCGCCCAAGTTGATGGAAGCCTCCCTGGGAGCTCGTGCCGCTAAAAAAAGCGATTTGGTACAGGAGACGTACGAGTTATGTTTGTTAGCCTCTCAAGCCGGGTATGAAGTTGAGTTTAGTCCCGAGGGGTATTCCCGTATCGGGGAGAACTTTGATTTCACAACGGACATAATTCGAGCCGCTATAGCTGGAGGGGCCACCGTTATTAACTGCCCCGACACCATTGGAGGAGGATGTTGGCTGCAGGGACAAGACTACTTTGTTTCGATGATGAATCGGCATGCGGACATTATAGCCCGTGAATTCGCGGGACGGACCGTCACGTGGTCGGCCCATTGCCACAACGACTTTGGGCTGGCGCTGCATAACTCATTAGCCGCGGTCTTCCAGGGGCCGTGCACCCAGATTGAGGGGTGCTTTAATGGTATCGGAGAGCGAGCTGGGAACGTGGCCTTGGAGCAGGTCATCTTAGCTATGGCTCACTTTGGCGGGCGCGGCGCAGAAGGGGTTGTGTACTCAACCGGAATCGCGCTCGATAAAATCCAGGCATTATCCAATTTCGTCGCCAAGAACATGCTTCCGCGGCAAGCACATTGGCCAATCACTGGTGATAACGCTGCTCGCCATTCTTCTGGCGGGCATACCAACGCCATACTCACCGACCCGCTGGCGTACCAACCATTCGATCCACGAGAGATAGGTAACGAGATCACGTTTGTATTCGGGCCACTTTCGGGAGGCAACCACGCGCAGTCGATCATTGAGAGAGCCGGCTATGTTTGTGATGATAGAGAGAAGGCCTCCATCGCACAGTTCATAAAGACTATGTATCAGGAACGACGGAAAGGTGTGACTGATGACGAGGTGATCGAAGGATACTTTGAGTTTCGTAAGCCGGTCAGTATCGAGGAGTATGACTACTCAAAGAGGTCCGGAAGATCAGAGATCGTTCTTCGCGGAAAGTTCTTTGATCTTCATGGAGAACTAAGAGAAGTATATGATGGAAAGGACTCCGCTTTGGCGTGTCTTAAGCGGTCTCTTGACCAACGCCTACCAGGGCTTGTGCTTCAGAGCTACCATAGTGAGTCGGAGAGCCCAGGTATTTCAGCAAAGAGTGTGAGTACAATAGTACTTACTGATGACACAGGGCGGAGCTTCATCGGTAGTGGTGTTGATGAGGACATTGAGATATCAGCCATGAAAGCGCTCATAAGCGCTACCAATAGAGCGTACGTAGAAGGAACCTTCAAAAAGGCCACATAAGTATGAAAAGGAATATCATCGAAAAAATTTTGGACGCCCACGTTATTCGCAAGGACGAGGCCGCGGGCGATGTCGGTATTCTCACCATTGATTTCATGTTGTTGCATGAGGTCACGTCAAGTCAGGCCTTTTCTCTTCTCAAGGAAAGGGGGATTCCGCTTTTCGATCGGACACGTTTAGCAGCGACCCTTGACCACAGTATTCCAACAGCAAAAAATCGGCTCACGATTGTGGACGACGCCGCTCGGCTTCAAGTAGCGGCTCTTCGTAAAAATTGTAAGGAATTCGGCGTTACCCTCTTTGATTTTGATTCGGGATATCAGGGGATCGTTCATGTTATCGGGCCGGAGTTAGGGCTCACCCAGCCTGGTATGACTATCGTGTGTGGTGATTCGCATACCTCGACGCATGGGGCTTTTGGCGCGTTGGCCTTTGGTATTGGCACGAGCGAAGTGGGGCACGTAATGGCTACCGGCGCGTTGCTACAAGCTACACCGAAAACGATGAAGGTCGCCTTTGAGGGAACCTTTCAGCCTGGGGTAACACCGAAGGACGCCATCCTGAAATTGATTGCGCAGATCGGTATCTCAGGGGCTAACGGCCATATCATTGAGTACTGCGGATCCGCGGTGCGGTCCATGTCGATGGAAGAACGGATGACTATCTGTAACATGAGCATCGAATGTGGGGCGCGCGCCGGACTTATCGCTCCAGATGAAGTCACCTTCGCGTTCCTCAAGGGACGGCCCTACGCTCCTTCGGACTCACGATGGGATGAGGCTCTGTCCTTCTGGAGAGGTCTTGTGTCCGACGAAGGTGCGTCCTACGACCAAGAAATAACCATCGACGTCACCGAGTTAACTCCGATGGTAACGTGGGGCATTAACCCTGAACAGGCGATGAGCGTACATGGCACTGTGCCAGTGGTAGACTCACTTCCGGCTACCCACAGGACGGTGGCGCGGCAGGCGCTTTCCTACACCGGTTTAGCTGAGGGGGCCGAAATTCGAGGCCTGAAGGTTGAGTGGGCCTTCATCGGTTCGTGCACTAATGGTCGTATCGAGGACCTGCGAGCGGCAGCGGAGGTTTTGCGTGGCAGACGGGTGCACCCGGATGTCACACTCTATGTTGTCCCGGGTTCTGAGCAAGTAATGACTCAAGCGGAGCGTGAGGGGCTACGAGCGATTTTTGAGGAGGCCGGTGCCCAGTTTCGAATGCCCGGATGCTCGATGTGCCTGGGCATGAATGACGATAAGGTTCCCGCTGGTAAGCGCTGCATAAGCACCTCCAACCGAAACTTTATTGGACGTCAGGGCGCAGGGAGCATTACGCATCTCGCTTCACCTATCACCGTCGCAGCGAGCGCGGTGGCTGGTTGCATCGTGCCATGGGAAGATTTTTAGAAGGATAATCTGTATGCGAGCGTTTACTTCAATTACATCAATGGCGGCTCCCTTACCTCTGAAGGATGTCGACACGGATATGATCATTCCGGCGCAACACCTGACGAGCATATCACGGGAGGGTTTTGGCGCGCATCTTTTTGAGCGTCTGCGAACGACCATGCCCTCGCTGTTTATAAATCAAGCGCGCTATTCCGACGCCCAAATTGTGATTGCCGACGCGAACTTTGGATGCGGCTCGTCGCGGGAGCACGCGGTATGGGCGCTCCTCGGGGCGGGGATTCGAGTGGTTATCGCACCGTCGTTTGCGGATATTTTTGCCTCCAACAGCTCGAAAAACGGGCTCCTTCTGGTCACCTTAGAGCCGAATGTGAGCGCGGATCTTTTGAGGGAGGCGACCGAAAGCAACCTCAGCATGACTGTCGATCTGGACTCACAATCTGTCATGACATCAGACGGCCGTTCATGGTCCTTCGCCTATGATCCGTTTCGCAAGCACTGCCTCTTACGAGGTCTGGATGATATGGACTATTTGCGCGCTCACCTTGCCATGATCTCGGCCAAGAAAGCTGAGCTGGAGCCGTATTCTTTTTTTCGAGTAGGGACCCCAAATAGGTAGACTATGGAAACTAAAACTATCGCGGTCTTAGCTGGAGACGGAGTCGGACCTGAGGTGATGCATGAGGCTGTGCGAGTTGCCAACGCAGTAGTGGAGCGATTCAAGCGCTCTACTCGATTTGTGGAAGGTCTCGTTGGAGGTTCTGCCTTCGAGGAGTACGGGGAACATCTACCGCCAACAACACTTGATCTATGCAAGAGGTCTGATGCGATCTTGTTCGGTTCGGTGGGTGGGCCTCTTCATCAGGCGCACCTGCCGAAATGGCAGGGCTGCGAAGCCAATTCCATCTTGGCGTTGCGAAGGAATTTTGCCTTAGCCGCCAATATTCGGCCGGCGCGAGTCTATCAGCAGCTTCTTGCGGGATGTCCCCTCAAGAATGAGATCGTTTCTGAGGGGATTGACCTTGTTATCATCCGGGAACTTCTTGGAGATGTTTACTTCGGCGAGAAGTCTACATGGAGCGAAGGGGGAAGGCGGTACGCGCGAGACGTCGGCGCGTACTCTGAGGATCAGGTCGCTGTGGTAGCCCGAGTCGCCTTTGAAACAGCCCGGAAGCGACGAGGGAAGGTTACCTCCGTGGATAAAGCGAACGTCATGCAGACCTCGAAGTTATGGCGAGAGGTTGTCAGAGAGACTCACAGGGACTACGCCGATGTTATCCTTGAGGATATGTTAGTTGATAATTGCGCCTTACAGCTGGTGAGAAATCCGGGACAGTTTGATGTGATCGTGACCTCGAACCTGTTCGGTGACATTCTTTCCGATCTGGCAGCAGCCCTTCCAGGTTCCCTGGGGCTGACACCTTCGGCGAGTCTTAACGACGAAAGATTTGGGCTTTTCGAGCCATCTGGTGGCTCCGCGCCCGACATTGCCGGTAGGGGAATAGCAAATCCCATAGCGCAAATTCTGTCGGTAGCGATGATGTTTCGTTTCTCTTTCGATTGGGTCGATGAAGCTGACGCACTGGAACGTGCTGTAGAGGGAGCCCTGAAAGATGGATACCGCACCGCAGATATATTCGTTGCGGACGGGGAGAAAGTTTCGACCGCTGAGATGGCGGATCGAATTATCGAGCGTCTCGGATAGCGGGATTTATTTCCCTATCACGCATATTTCTGCGCCCGCACGGAGTGCCGCAGGTATCTCTAGATTGGCAAGAAAACGATAGGTGCGAGTAAGAAATGGTGTGGACGCCCTTGTGTAAGGGACGTTGGAAAGTCGGCGTTTTCTCTAAGACGCAAGCATGAGGAAAGGCACAGAGAAGCTACGAGTCCCGATGAGGTTTATGAACGGGTTATCGAGCCTTGCGGCAAGGGATATCCTCAGATCCCTGAGCGTTTTCTTAAGATGTTTGAGGGGTTGATGCAGACGCTTCCGGCGTAGAGTGATACAGCGCTGAAATTTCCGTTGTTACAGCTTCAGCTTCTGGACAAGGCGCAACGACCGTAGAGATCGTTTCTCTCAGACGCCGCACGGAGTCTTATAACCGCTCTGGGGGACAGATGCGGGTCAAGTAGAGGGTCGAGATGGCGATATAGGTGTGAAAAATTGGTCGATTGCGGATCCTCGTGTGGTCCGCTTCCTATCGGGAGTGTGTGAGGCGTGCCACCTCCCTAAAGTTCCGCGATTCGAAGCGCACACTCATATTCAGACTGAATGAGCTGCACTGAGCGTCGCATCTCTTGAGGACAGAGACGCGTGCGCGTGATAACCGGTCCGACCTCTGCTACTAAAAGGTCCTCCCACGGGACCTGATTCTTGAGCCCGCGTGCGACAGCAAATCGGATGTCGATTGAAGCCTCCAGTGGTAGGGTATCGTTTAGTTTAATTCGAATTGTCTCAACACACAGATCTGAGTAGCGAGGAAGGAGTGTTTTCTTCCAATGAGTGACACACTCTTGAGCGATAATATCTCTGTCACATGCCGCGTAAATGGACTCCGCTATGAGATCGTTGACCTCTCCCAGTAACTGATCAACATCGGAGATGCATTCGGGGGTGGATACCATTTTGCCCAGGAGCTCATGTCGTAATCCTAGAAGGCGCGATTCTGTGGAGTGATCAGATATGCTCGGTGCTCGCAGGTAGCGGCCGATCACCTCATTTATTCTTGATAGGTCTGGTGAGGGGGAACCAGACGAAGGATCGAAGGAATAGACAGGCTCAGAGTTGCTCATGAAGATCAAGGTATGGTTACGGCGAGACTCGCGCGAACCGAATAGACGAGTAGTAAGGTAACGCTATCATCTTCAGTAATCAAAATTCGGCATTCGCTAATCGCGACTCAAAGCGACAGAAGAAAGTAGATTCGCTCTATCGGCTCTAGACCAAGATTTCGTGTAACTACTCAGCAAATGCAGCCGCAATAACGTTAGCCCCTAGCAGGGTGGTGAAAAATGATTTCCTGTTGCGCCTTTCGATGGTTTGACTACAACTTCGTTGGAGCCAACGAAAAAATCCTCAACGTATCGCAGTGGATACGTCTCCGGTTTTTTCGTCGTCTCCGCCTCGTTTCGCCGAAATCCTCAAAATGCTCACGACGGAACCATTTTTCACCACCCTGCTAGTAAGGGGCGGCAAGAAAGAAGATCCGCCAAAATCAGCTGATTGAACGATGAAATTGCGGCGACGATCTTAAAATCCGGTGAGTAGTTGCGATTTCGCCGGGTTGCGTTTCCCTTATCCGCGCGAGCGACTGTCCCGTAAGAGTGATTTATCTCCGGACAGGGTAAAGCCGCACGTTGCAGCTTTTCGACAGATCATCGAAATATTCCGCACGGGCGCCGAGAGGGGAAGTGCGGTCTCTGGCTTTGCCGCTACGGCAATATCAGATATCCCGAGTTGGCGGGTATAGTCGAACGCGTGCTCCAAGAGACGACTCGACCATTTTTGGTACCGGGTGCACAAAGAGCTCCCCGGTTGTTTGAGGAGCGCGGATACTGCGGTGTTAGCGATCCTTACTGATGACTGGAGCTGAACTATCTGAGCGATGCCACTGACAGGATCGTGGACGAGCTCTAAGGCGCCAACTGATCCGGGGTAAAGATCCGAGGGGCCCGCTCTGTAGGACGAGGCTCCAGCTTGGTAGTAGACGATAGCGTCCGTTGGCGTTGGAAAGTAAACCCATGTGAGGGTGGGAAGGCCCAGTAAACTTTGCTTTTCTGCCCCGCTGTAGCGAGTCGCTAACGCGATCGCCCCTTTGGGAGTGCCTCGCGAGTCCTGTAAACACTCAAGGGTAACGAGCTCTCGGTACACGCCCTGGGGATACCGACCAACGATCACAGGCCGTCCCTCGTGAAGCGCGGAGACGGCCAGTGCCACCTCTGCTTGGGCGGAGGGGAGCGCTCGGTACTCAGGAGTGTGGTCAGCTCCTTCAAGGATATGAGCGTGTCGCGGCGATTCGAGCGCACTCCATGCTTGGGATTCACTCTCGGAGCTCGTTGGGGTGGGGGAGTGTGAGGAGAGGTTTTGGGATGAGTGCATCCCCTGTAGGGTATGCCCGTTTTCTTTCTAAGTCATGTGGGTGCCTGACAGGAGCTGACCGAATCAAACACCTCCCTACAGCCGTTATGCGGTCGCCGAGGGAGGGGCCTTGCTGAAGTGCTATGACTGGCCCCACTCCCCGAGCGATCGCGACGTGGATTATCTTACTGCTGCCCGATGAGGGACGGATCAATCTCGATCTCTGAGCGGCTCTTAAGCAGCTCAAGGGTTGATGTGATCATGTTGTTTGCTACCTCTTGAGAGGCTTGCGAACGATACTTGGTGAGCTCGGCCACGTTCTTTGGATCCGCGATGTTCGGCGCTTTAATCTCCTCCACCTTGAGGATGGTGAACTCCCGGGAGCTTGGGAACACCTGTCCGATCACGTGGTTCGGCTTATCAGCTGAGAGAACCGCGGAGCGCATCTGTGAGGTCATCTTTGGCAGCTTGTCAGGCGAGGACTCCTCTCGGGATATCTCAACCGGCCCTACAACTGTCGCCGCACGCGCTTGAGCCTCAGTGGTGAACGAGCCTGGATTAGCTTGAGCCGCTTTGAGGATCTCGTCAGCCTTCTGCGAGGCGAGCTTGCGGGCCTCCTCAGCCTTCACCGCGGTAACCACCCTCTCCTTGACCTCCTCGAAAGGTGGTGTAGCAGGCTCCTTAAACTCCTTGACCTGAACAAGAACCGTCGTATCTCCGAGCTCTATCAGATTCGGCTGTAGTCGTTCGGATGATGGAAGCATGAAAACGTTTTGGGTGAGGCCGGAGAGGGTTGCTTCGGGGTCCTTGCTCTGCGGCACGTACCCGTTTGTCGCCTTCAGAGCGTTTCCGGCTGGAAGCGACTCGGAGAGTATTTTGCCATCCCTCTTTGCTTGCAGCAGTATCTCACGGGCACGGTTCGCAGCGTACGCCGGAGCCTCGCGCTTTCGAAGTTCCCCCTCTATCTCAACGCGAACCTCATCAAGGGCGCGTGGCTGGGCAGACCTCTTCTCCTCGACCTTAACGATCTCAAATCCGTAGTCGGTCTCGATGATCTCAGAGACGCTGCCTACCGTTGTGGTTGCGACAGCCTGATCAAAGGCTTCGCCTTTTTCTCCCTTCGTAACCCATCCCAAGTCGCCACCGGTGAACTTGGTTGGGAGGTCGTCGGAGTAGGTAGTGACGAGGTCCTCGAACTTTGCGCCTGAAACTGCCTCGTTTCGGGCTGCGTTCGCCCTTTCACGGACGGCAGCCATCTTTGCTGGGTCGCTCTCTTTAGGGTAGAGCAATTTGATAGCGCGAAGTTTGTGCTGCTCTGGGAGCTGATACTTAGCGGCGTTTTCTGAATAGAAGAATTCAACGTCTTGCGGTGTGATGTTGACCTCTTTCTCGAACTCCACTGGCGTGAATACTGCGTATGAATAGCTTACCTGCGCTGGCGTTTCGTACTCAGTTGCGTGGCTTTCGTAATATTTCTTGAGGTCCCCTTCGGTGGGTTCAGGTGCGGTTGACGGATCGACAGGAACCGTCGCGGTAATAACTGAGTATGTGGTCTTCTGACGCCGTAGAAGGTTCTCAGCATCCTTTGAGGATGGGACAGCTACATCGCGTAGGATGTTCACGAGGGTGGTGCGAGCGATCTCGTCCTTAATCTCCCGCTCAAACTCTGGAGCTGACATGCCAACGCTCTGGAGCAAGTTGCGGTAGGTAGCGGCTGAGAACGAGGCCTCTCCGTCCTGACCTTTAAAGAAATTATTGAGAAGGTATTGGCGCACGGCTTCGTCAGACGCCGCAAACCCCTGCTTCTCCGCCTCTTGATCAAGAATGGTGCGGTCTACGAGGGTGTCAATCGCTTGCTGGCGGATGTTGAGGTTCAAAGAACCCGCGAGCTTAGCGTACTGCTCCCCAAACATCTGACGGTACCTCGACTCGATGCTTCGTTCGGAGCGAGCGATGTCCTCGGCGGTGAGCTTCTGCCCATTTACTTCGCCTGCGTCGCGACCCTTCGTGCCGCCCCCGTGAAGGATGTCCAACCCAACACCGCTTATCGCGAAACATGCCGCGACGAAGAGAAACACGATACCGATGAACTGTTGATTACGGTGGATAAACTTAATCATGTGCGCACTCCTGAGTGAGTAGACGGTGGCCCTATCAGGCTTCGGTGGGTGGCTCGGAGCACGGTACCCACGCGACATGGTCCCGAATCGCGTTCAGAACACCTATACAGTCCTGAAGTTGAGAGGGGGTCGTGAGAACGCATACTACAGCGCCTTCCTTATCGAGTGTTCGCACGGTGCCAACACCATCGTAGAGCTCAAAAAATACAGTGATCATTACTACGTGGCTACGGGGAACCTCAAGATAAAAGGCTACCGTATCGGCATCTATTGCGACAGGAATAGGTTCAAGGTGGTCGACCATACGGGTACTACAAAAACGCTCCGAGAGGACCTCCTCCGCTCGGGTCGGGACCGCTCGGAGTTCGATGATTCGGAACGCAATGATACAGAGGTTAGGCGCCCTTTCGAGCCACGGCCTCCTGACGGATGAGATCGTTCACCTTTTTAGGGTTTGCTGACCCACCGGTGGCCTTCATCACTTGGCCCACGAAGAAGCCGTGAAGGCGCTCGTTTCCTGCGAGGTAGCCAGCGAGCTGTCCCGGATTGGAGTCAAACTCCTTGCGAATGACGGCCAAGATCTCGTCGTCGTTGCTGAGCTGCTTGAGGCCCTTCTCGTTGACGATAACTCCCGGGGCCTTGCCGGTCTCAAACATCTCTTCAAATACTGATTTGGCCATCTTGCCCGAGATGACATCATCCTCGACGAGCTTTATGAGCTCCCCAAGCCCCTTGGCGGTTACTGGGGAGTGTTCGATCTCTAAGCCAGCCTTGTTGAGGGCGCCAAAGAACTCGGAGGTTACCCAGTTACACGCCGCTTTGGCGTTGCCGCAGGTTGCTACTACCTCGTGATAAAACTCAACGAAGGCACGCTCAGAGGTGAGCACTGTTGCGTCGTAGAGCGACAGTCCGTACTCATTAACGAGCTCAGTCGCCCACTCTGCTGGAAGGCGAGGGAGGCGTCCCTTCACGTCCTGCACCCAGCTCTCTTCGACGACAACGGGTGGAAGGTCAGGGTCTGGGAAGTACCGATAGTCCGCGGACTCCTCTTTCGATCGCATCGGACGGGTAGAGCCGTTCTCGCTGTCGAAGAGGAGCGTTTGTTGAACGACCTGGTTCCCAGCTCTGAGGATCGCGGTTTGACGAGCGATCTCATACTCAAGAGCGCGCTCCACGAACTTAAATGAGTTGAGGTTCTTGATCTCGGTTCGAGTTCCGAACTTGAGTTCTCCGACCGGACGAAGCGAGATATTTGCGTCGCAGCGGAGGCTGCCCTCCTCCATGTTTCCGTCGCTGATGCCAAGGTAGCGCACAAGCTGGCGAACCGCGCGGAGGTAGGCGGCTGCCTCGGCGGGGGAATGAATCTCTGGCTCTGATACCACCTCAAGAAGTGGAACTCCCGCTCGGTTCAGGTCCACGAGGGATGACGCGGTGCGCGAATCATGCACATTCTTTCCAGCGTCCTCCTCCATGTGAATGCGCTTCAATCCAACGGTGCGCTTGGCCCCATCCATATAGAAATCAACGTGACCTCTTTCGCAGATCGGTTCGTCGAACTGTGAGATCTGATATCCCTTGGGAAGGTCTGGATAGAAGTAGTGTTTACGCGCGAATCTATTAAAGCGACGGATCTCACAGTGAGTCGCGAGCCCCAGCATGATCGCATACTCAACTACCTTCTTGTTTCCGACGGGCAACGCCCCTGGAAGTCCAAGAGTAACAGGGTCGATGTACTCGTTGGGCTCTCCACCGTAGGCTGCGGAGGCGTTGCTAAAAATCTTCGACTTGGTCGAAAGCTGAACGTGAACTTCGAGTCCGATGACGGTTTCAAATTCCATGGTGAATCTCCGTAATTCCTTTAGCGCGCTGTGGTTGGACGTTTGGTGTGCCAATCCGTGGCGCTCTCGTAGGCAGATGCCGTCTTGAACAGGGTCTCTTCATCCCACGGCTTGCCGATGAGCTGAAGCCCAATCGGAAGTCCTGACGATGTGAATCCGCACGGAACGCTCATTCCTGGGAGCCCCGCGAGATTGACTGGGATAGTGAAGATATCGTTCAAATACATTTGAAGAGGATCGCTGATCTTCGCTCCGATCTTGAACGGCGCGTTCGGTGCGGTTGGCGCTGCTATCACATCACACTTGTGAGCGAACGCCTCTTGGAAATCCTTGGCGATGAGCGACCTCACCTTTTGAGCCTTGAGGTAGTACGCGTCGTAGTAGCCGGTCGAGAGCACGTACGCTCCGACCATGATACGCCGCTGAACCTCTCGCCCGAATCCTTCGCTACGCGACTTGGCGTACAGGGTCTTAAGGTCGTAGTTACCCTTGGCTCGATGTCCGTAGCGTATCCCGTCGTATCGGGCCAGATTTGAGGATGCCTCTGCTGGCGCGAGGATGTAGTACACCGCGACGGCGGCATCGGTGTGTGGAAGCGATATCTCAACCGGAATCGCCCCAAGCCCCTCAAGTACAGAGATAGCTTTCTTGAGCGCCGCGTCGATCTCTCCATCGACCGCTGACACGAAGTACTCCTTCGGTAGTCCGACACGGAGGCCCTTGATGCTCTGTCCAAGGACCTTTGTGAAGTCGGGAACCTCCCGGTTCGCTGAGGTCGCGTCGTTCGGATCTTGGCCGCAGATAGCTTGTGTCACGAGCGCGCAATCCTTGACGTTGTGGGCGAATCCGCCAACTTGATCGAGGGAGGACGCGTACGCGATCACGCCATATCGGCTCACACGACCGTAGGTAGGCTTAAGACCCACGATTCCGCAGAAGGAAGCTGGCTGTCGAATCGATCCACCGGTGTCGGTGCCGAGCGTGATGGGGCAGATCCCAGCGGCAACGGCTGCAGCAGAACCGCCGCTCGACCCGCCTGGAACGTACTCGGGGTTCCACGGATTCTTTACTGGACCGAATGCGGAGTTTTCATTCGAGGAGCCCATCGCGAACTCATCCATGTTGAGCTTCCCGATCGAGACCGTTCCGGCAGTTTTAAGTTTTCTCACGACGGTCGCGTCGTATGGCGGGATGAAGTTCTCAAGGATCTTGCTCGAGGCGGTCGTTCGAACACCCTTGGTGCAGATGACGTCCTTGATACCGACTGGGATTCCGAGCAACGGAGCCGTTTTGCCTTGCGCAAGAAGCGCGTCGATCTGTACCGCCTCTTGAAGCGCGTTCTCGGCCGATATCAGGTTGAAGCAGTTGAGCCCCGAAGAGCTGTCTGCTTTGTCTAAGCTCGCCTTGACGAGCTCGGAGCAAGAGAACTGCTTCGAGTCGAGACCAGCGCGCATATCGGAGATAGTGAGGGATGCGATATCTGACATAGAACTTGATTACTCAACGATAAGTGGAACGCGAATGAACGTACCAGATGAATCAGGGGCGTTCTGGAGAAGGGCTTGCGTATCAAGCATCGGTTGTGGCGGTACCCTTGGATCGCCGAGTGGTGTCGCGTCAGGAACGCTGCCGGCCTCAAGCATCTGGTCCTCGCGAAGGACGTTGGTTGAGCCGTGTACGTGACTCATCGCCTCAGCGCCCGTGGTGTCTACTTCATCCAGACGCTGCACATACCCAATGATCGAATTTAGGTGTCCAGTAACTATAGGGGTGAGGGCCGGGTCTAACTCTAAGCGAGCGAGATTGGCGAGCTTCTGTACCTCATCTTCGGAAATCATAAGAAAACTAATGTCCTTAGGTGGTTAATTGATGGGCTTCCCACCGATTTAGGCAGGTAAAATAAAGCACCTTTGCCCCTGGGAATCAATGTCAGGTTGGGGATTGATGATCGGAGCTCGATAGGACTCTGAAGGGAGGGAGGGGGGGGCGATTTGTAGGATGGCGTTACGCAATGTCGGCACAAACCGGTTCATTTGACTACGATCTCCTGGTTATTGGGAGCGGTCCGGCTGGACAGCGAGCCGCCGTCCAGGCCTCCAAGATCAGAAAGAGGGTGGCGATCGTAGACCAACGGGAGGTCGTTGGAGGGGTGTGCGTCAATGTGGGAACGATTCCAAGCAAAACCTTCAAGGAGGCGGTGGTATTCCTATCGGGGTATCGACAGCGGTCGATCTACGGCATGGGGTACCGGGTAAAGGGGGATATTACGATGTCGGACCTAACCTTTCGTTGTAACTGGACGATGGAGGCCGAGATTGAGACGATTAAGCACCAACTTCAGCGAAACCACATCGACATACTGCATGGACATGCCCGATTTACCGATCCGCGCACCATTGAGATCTCCTCGGTGGCGTCTTCCACCGCTCTCAAGAAGACCGCTGAAAAGTTTGTTATAGCTGTGGGCGCCCAGCCGTATCGCCCCCCGAACATTGGATTCAATCAAACGACTATCCTTGATAGTGACAACATTCTGTCTCTCAAAGAGTTACCTCGCGAGCTTGTGGTTGTCGGAGGTGGGGTTATCGGCACCGAGTACGCATCGATGTTCGCCGCGCTCGGTGTGAGCGTCACGATCGTGGATGCTCGCAAGCGTCTCCTTGGATTTATGGACGGGGAGATAATTGAGTGCTTGCAATATCAGATGCGAACTATGGGTACCCAGCTCCGTCTTGGAGAGGAGGTTGAGAGTTGCGCCGCTCGAGAGGATGGACAGGTCGTGACGGTTCTCAAGAGTGGAAAAGTGCTCGTATCCGATTGCGTCCTCTACTCCGCTGGTCGCGCGAGCGCGACGAATGATCTTGGTCTTGAGAATATCGGGGTGCACGTCGGGGAGCGTGGGAAATTAGAAGTGAATGAGCTCTATCAGACCGTGGTTCCTCATGTGTACGCGGCAGGGGACGTGATCGGATTTCCAGCGCTGGCGTCCACCGCCGCTCGACAGGGGCGACTCGCCGCGTGTCATGCGTTCGGCATCGATGAGCGCATCATGGAGATACCTCTTCCGTTTGGCATCTATTCAATACCAGAGATCTCGTACGTCGGCAGCTCAGAGGAGGAGCTTACCGAGCGAGGGGTGCCCTACGAAACAGGGATAGCTCGTTATCGAGAGATAGCCCGCGGGCACTTACTCGGGGATGAGAACGGCATGCTGAAAGTGCTCTTTCATCGGGGCTCTGGAGAGGTACTGGGTGTTCACATCATCGGTGAATACGCCACGGAGCTGATCCATATCGGACAAGCGGTTATGGCACTACACGGCGGACTGACCTATCTGAAGGACGCGGTCTTCAATTATCCGACCCTCGCCGAGTGTTACAAGGTTGCGGCTTTGGATGGGTTGAATAAGTTGAGGGCGTAGGGGGAGATACCTTTGCGAATGCGGGTTCCGGCCCCTGAGGACAGGGACCCTCCGGATTGTATTTCGCAAGCGTGCCTACACGGCACTGTGCTGTCCCCTGAATGTCGGGAGCCGTTGTGAAAAAAACGTGTCCGAATCTGTCCCTATGTGACCGCATTCGAGGCTACCCCATTTTGAATTGAGTTCCAGGTGTTACAACCAGCGCTCGTAACTCTTGTACGGAGGAGCGAGCATGTCAGCGGACACATCACGTGGCGAAAGTGAATTCACCATTTTTAGCCGCTTTTCGCGAGCCTTTAGCCATGTTGTTCGCGGTGACCTGTCAGTTATCACCAATGAGGTCTCCTACCTCGCGACCAGTATGCCATCAGACGAGCTCGCGCGAGTTCGAAGTCGTTGCGCTCAGATCGCGGCCACTGTTTCGAAGATCGCCGGCTTGAGAAGTGAGATGGAACCATCGCGCATGAGCGTCAACGAAGTCGCCCGCGTTTTTGGAGCTCCGTTATCCTCTCCAACCAAAGAGAGCATTGTAGTGGACCGGGTGAAGGCAGAACGCCTCTCCTCAGTCATTCGTCAGATGTTGGCTGATGTTACTATCCCTTGGACGGCCGAATGGGCACCGGAATATGGACTCTCCCTGTCGCTACGGATCCCTACGACGGTCGGGCCGACTCGAAGATATGCCTCCTGGAGTAGCTTCGCTGCCGCAGAGCTTGGGGAGCGCTCAGTAATCGACGCCGTTGTGGCGGACCTTATCATGAGAGCCCATGGGTGGCGGCTCGGAATCGAGCTTGAGGGAAGCATCATGATGTGCGCTCTATTCATTCCCCCCGGTATGGTTGAACAGCCAGAGCGCCGATGCGCGTGATATGTGCATATGTGTGACGTCTTACTGATCGACGACGATAGTGAGCTCCTCCAGAGCCTGGCTCGAGCGTTGTCTCCCCGTATAGCTCCTCTGAAGGTGGCCGGGACATCGAGCGTTGTCGGCGCACTGGAGCTTTTTCGCCTTCACACCCCTCGAGTGGTTGTTGTGGATCTTTGCATAGACGAGAGGGAGGGTACGGAGAGTGGATTCCGCCTTATTTCCCAGATCCTGTCTCTCGATAGCACGAGCCGAGTCATCGTTGTGACGGGGCATGGATCTCTCTCATGCGGCGTCCGGGCTCTGCAACTCGGCGCCGCGAGTTTCCTTGAGAAGCCGACGGATCCAGAGCGACTCTCCGCAGTTGTGATCGATGCGGCCGCGCACGCTCAGCTTCGACGGGAATTCGATTCGGTGAGATCTGAACAGCAATCTTCGACACTCACCCAACTAGTGGGGCGAAGTGACACCGTCAAATCGCTTCGTGATCGGATCTCCTTTGTAGCCACGACACCCAATCCGGTTCTTATTCTCGGTGAGACGGGAACAGGCAAGGGATTGTGCGCTCGCCTGATTCATGAGTGCTCCCCGCGCAGCTCTCGCAACTTTGTGCACGTTCAACCAAATTTCGGAGGGGGAGATCTCGCTCAAAACGAGCTTTTCGGGCACATCAAGGGTGCTTTTACAGGGGCAGTTGAATCTCGCGGCGGACTTGCGCTTGGAGCCCATCAAGGAACACTCTTTCTTGATGAGCTCGATGAGTTCTCGCATGAGATACAGGTTCGGCTCCTTGATCTGGTTCAAGAGCAAAGGGTTCGTCCCGTGGGGAGTGATTCCTTCAAAAAAGTCGATTGTCGCTTCATCGCCGCTATGAACAGGCCTCTTGATGAGGCGCTTGCTGGCGGGAAGCTGCGGCGTGATTTGTACCATCGAGTGGCGCACAACGTTCTTCATCTGCCCCCTCTGCGAGAGCGGTCTGAGGATATTCCGGAACTCTGCGACGCCATTTTAACCTCGATGCGGGTTCGGAAAGTTGCGTGGGTCATCGACGTCGACAATGAAGTGTTGGGTTATCTGAGGGCACAACGTTGGCCTGGAAATATTAGAGAACTACAGGCGGTAGTTGAGAACGCCGCGTACCACGCGCACTATCGTGGGCGAGTGGTTATCTCGCGTGACGATGTTCCGGCGTTATCAGGGGTAGTAACGGATCCCATGAAATCGTCGTTTCATGAGCGGGTTGAGCAATTCAAACGCGATCTCGTTGAGGAGGCGCTTGAGCGATGCGATGGCAGCCAAGTGCGGGCTGCTCGCATGCTAGGCCTCGACCGGGGTACCTTACGAAGGATACTCTCGCGCCCCACGCTCTCTCAATGAGGGAGGTATCCCTCTACCGTATCGATGTACTATAACACCCCTCGTGGGCGGAGGATGAGGTGCTGCCAAGAGGTGTCATGTGAAGCAGGGTCTAGAGATCATAGCGTACGTGTTGGTCAGACTCACAGTGAGTGTGTTGAGTGCGCTGCCTCAGTCCGTTCGAGTGGCGCTCTTCGGGGGGCTCTTTCGAGTCGCTTTTTCGTTTCTTCCCCGACTGCGACGAACGATAGACCAGAACCTACGAATCGCGTTTCCCGACAAAGATGAGGCGTGGCGTAGGGATATTAGAAGAAAAAACGCCACTGAGATGGGGCGGCTGCTGGCTGATACGGTTCGACTGCCCTCTCTAACCCCGGAGTGGGGAGAGTCTCATGTTACGATTCCCGCTCTTGAGGCATACCGCCAACGTTTGGGCGATCACCCCTCCCGCGGAGTCCTGATCGCCACGGGTCATCTCGGAAGTTTCGAATTACTTGGACACGCCATTGGGCTCCGAGGTTTCCCCCTCGCGGCGGTCGCTCGTAAATTTCAGTCTCCCCACTTTGATCGATGGTGGACGGGATTGCGGGAGGCCCGTGGAAACAAGATTATCGATCGGCGCGGTGCCTTCAAAGAGGTCGTGAGTTGCATATCCTCCGGCATGTCAGCCGCGATACTCTTCGATCAGAATGTGACGCGTAATCACGCTGTTTTTGTTGACTGGTTCGGACTTCCAGCGGCCACGACCCGTTCAGTAGCCCTTGCCGCGTTGCGAACAGGCGCCCCGATCTTTGTGGCTTCGATCCGATATTGTGGGGCGGGACAGTACCACGTTGACGCGGCGGAGTGTGAGTACGCTGATGTGTATGGTGACGAGTCGATGTCGAGTGATGAGAAGGTTCTTATTATTACGCAGCGTTTAGCGGATAGGTACTGCGAGATGATTCGAAAGTTTCCCGAGGGATGGTTTTGGATGCATCGTCGATGGAAGACCCGCCCTGATCCGAAAGAGAGCAGTGTATACTCCTAGATTCGTGCTACTTCCCGAGCCCTTTCTTCGCCTTCTTCTTCTTTTTAACCAACTCAAGGTCCAAGTACGAGGCGAGGCTTTCCGCCGTTTTGAGTTTTATATCCCGCTCTCCGTTCATGAAGCGCCGGAGAACCGCGTGGTCGATCTG
>JAIXQT010000070.1 GCA_027485595.1 Pseudomonadota bacterium
CGCCTCAAACCTCAGACTGAGAACTGAAATCATAAGGCTCGTATAAAAGTGATAAGTCGCTACATGCGCAGAAGTAGTGCGAGGTCCCGAATATGGGTAGCACTTTACTCACAAGTAGGTGTTCCTTAATTGCTTTGAGGTCTACCTCTGAAAACCCAGTTAAGACGCCGTCCTACACCTCGCGGGTGGTGGCGCACAGAGGCTTCCGGTGTGCGTCGGGTTTTCAAGGGCTGCTGGAGTGTCCTTGAGAAGCATCCTCAACGCCGGAGCACCCGCACCCCACGCATATGACTTTATCTATCCCAAAAGGGGAATCGATGAGAGTTGCTTGGCGTTGATGTCCGATGGGGTGAAGCCAACGGAGAGAATGCCTGGGTTTTCAAACGATCGAATATTGTAGGTCTTCGACTTCATGTTCGCGACCACAATCCATTCCGTGTACTCATACGAATTCACTCCTCCGCCATATCCACTTGAGCTATCCAGATGAATCGCTCCGAAGGGGATGTCGAAGTTGTTCATGATGTGCCACGCCCGCTGCTCCTGCACGTCGGTGGTAGCCGCAGGAGTGTTTAAAACGAAGAGGGACGCTCGGATGAATCGATCAGGGCTCAGGAAGCTTCCAGGTATACCATGAAGCCCGTTACCGGAGCTGGCGGCGTAAAAGGTTTTTCCGTTAACGGACATGGGCTTTTTATCGGTGCCACTGAGGTTCGTGTAGTTTCCGATGTTTTGAAGGTGCCACGAAAAAACAGGATCGTTAGTCATCGTACCGATGGTGTTGTCGGTCATCACCAGCGCCCCATTTACATACTCAACTACCAAGCTTGCGCCCGACGTGTCGTGCAGAGTCATCCTTGACTTCGCTACGCCACCCCACTCCTTCATGGGTGAGCTATTAACAAACATAGCGGGTAACGCGGCCTTAACTTCAGCGACCGTGGCGAAGTTGGTGAGGGCATAGAGCAGCAATTGTTGGGGGGCGATGCTGTTAGAGGACTGAGCCTGGGTGGGGCTTTGGTATTGCGCTGTGTTGGGCGCGTTCAACAAGCCTCCAGCGAGGCCGACCTCATTGATGCCATCCACATAGAGGGGCATCCCAAACGCGTTGGCGCCAATCACGGCGTATTTTGACACCCAGTTTTTGCCTGACCCCGCGACGCCATCAATTCCTACCCCTTGAAACGCGTAGCCTCGGGGAGTTTTCAGGATGGCCGATTTAAGGGGAATGCCGAATTCCATGGTTCGGGCATAGACATGTCCGTTGTCGGTACCGTCGAGGACAAGTGACGTACATGCGCGCGCTTGATTGGCTGCAAGAAAAGAGATCAGCCCGGCGCAAACGCTGAGACGAAGATACGTGGAAATGGAGTTCAGTCGCATAATCAATAATCCTACGGGGAGACATTGGTAACGAGGACGGCGGCTCTTTATAGCAAGTCGAGGGTCTGAGTTGTCAAATATTTTGTAGCGGAGCGGGTGCGTATGATAGCGCTCTCTGTTTGAACTCGCGTTCTGCGCCGCCCGCAACTGAGCCGATGAATGCTTCAAGGAAGTGTGACAGTCGTGACAGACAGGACTCTCTCCAGTACCGCCTTCTCCAACTGTTGCAACCGTTGCTCCCTTGATCCCCATAGTTCGATCAATAGTGGGCCACTAGTAGCCGGAAGCACGTTGAAACGCCCCTCCCGGTATATCTGTTTGAAGATCGCGTCTACCTCATCCCGGTAGGCATGATCCACCGGTCTTATGCCGTCGGCCTCCATCTCCACTGGCCACGCCTCAGATTTTGGCACAAACGCCAGGATGTCGAGGTGGTCGAGCGATTCCCTGACAACGGGAACCATCGACTCCACAAAGGCATCGTCGATATCTGTGCTGCCCTGGTTAGCGGTGTATTGGGAGTATGCGATGTAATCTACCGGGGCCCTATCAAAAATGACGTCGCTCGTGCTCTGGTGATACCGATACAGGCGACTAATGCTGTAATACATCTGAAGGCCGTTGTGCAGCTTGGTAGAGGCCTCGCGAAAATGAATCTCGTACGGCCCGAATAACCCCAACGCGCGGTACGGCTCCTCCTCGCGAATGAACTGAGGGTGCTTCGCTACCCAATCGTTGACCACTGTTGATTTGCCTAAAGAGTGAGAGCCTGATATCGCGATACGCATCGTTCAGTTCTGCTCCTTTTCTAGGAGTTTGAACAGCCCTACAATGTATCGGTGTCGCTGCGACTCCACTAGGTGCACCCTTCCGCTGGTACACCCCACTTGGTCGAAGCCCGCGGGCTCCTCAGCGCTGGGAGGCGAATTCGAAATAGGCACAGCTCTCCTGCGACATCAACCACTCCATGTAGTTTTTAAATTATGAGGTTTACTAGGGGAGGGGTATTCGACAGGGGGGTAGGTGGTGCGAGCGGTTGAGAATCTGACCGGGAACGCACTATTGAGATAGGGCTCGATTTAGAGTTGCCAACGTTGTGTGCTTTTTCGGTGGCTACGCCGTTACGTTGCTACATACTATGTCGCTCGGGCTTAGCCGTACGAGGCTTCGCCGCTTTGGCACTCCATGTAAAATTAGTCATGACGTTCTGTATGAATCAATCCGCTCAAAGACACCCTCTGAGAGTCGCCGTTGTAGGGTGTGGCCACCCATGATGTGTGCGAACGAAAGCGGGCAGGTCGATACGGCAAGCGCCTCGGTCCGGTATGAGAAGGGAGTGCTCTCGCAACTCTCGGGAGCCTGGATAGCGGGGGTTTCGTCACCAACGGAATCTCCATCGAGGTTGTATAAACCGTGGTCGTCAAAGTACAGCACATCATCGTCATAGTAGGTGGAGTGTGTAGGAGCATGGTTAGTTCCAATAGCTGTGACTGAAACGATGTGATCGTATTGGGGACCGTCGCCGCCCTGAAGGAGAACCCCGATAGTTACTTGGCGCCCAAGAATGATCTCGTTTTTTATCCAGGATAGGTAGTCTTGATAGCTCGCTAGACCGAGGTTGGGTGACTTAAAGCCAGTAGGGAAAGGGTAGCTTTCGCCAGATAATCGAGCGTTAGCCACGTGTGTCTTGGCATTGGCATAGACATACGTCCCGGTCGCCTCTGTGCCAGGATCCTCAAGAAGGAGTTGTGCATTGTGATGAGGTTAGTTGTTGTGAGTTTTGCACCAGCCGCGAGGTCCAGATTGAAGGAGGCCTGTCCCGGATAGGAGTCGAGCATTGAATTGAGGGATCCATTGCCCATTGTTCATACCGGCCTGCATCATCGATACCTCGCCGCAATAGCCGTTGTTGCTCTCCCACTGGTAAAAAGGAATGACCGAATGAGACGGATAGACCATCGATTGAGTCTTCGGAGGCGTCGTCCCATCAATTCGGTTTTGGGTGCACTTTGATTCTGCCGCTTGAACCGCAGGCGCTATGGAGACCGCAGTGCATGAAGCAGCTACGAGTAGAATGGTTCTCACAGACATATACCGATCTCCGTTGGTTTACGAAAGGACGGTCAACGCTATTGTCGGCTGCTGATGATGGCAATACCTATGAGGAGGAAGCTCCGATACACCCGGCAAAATCCTATGAGAAACTTTGAATGACGCGGGTAGCCTCTCGTAACCCTGAGAGGTAGGCACCGTGTACGGTTCCTGGATAGGTACGATGGGTCGCTTCACCGGCAAAGAATACTCGGTCGTCTATCGGCGCGGCCATCGTGTCGTAGTAGGCGGTCTTTGAGTTGAGGGGGATATAGGAGTATGAGCCGTAGGTGTAGGGGTCGGTATTCCACTGCGTTTGGATGATTGCTTCAGGGTCTGGAATGGGTCGACCGAATGTTTTTCGAAATCTCGCCATCGTATATTTCGTAATAGCTGCATCGGTGAGTTTCTCAAAGCGCTTGGCCTGAGACCCTGCTGTAAACCCGAAGAGAATGGGGGAGCCAAGCGCCTGATCCAAGGTATAGAACTCTGGTATCTCGCGACTTGATCTCTTTCCAACGTTTCCGATGAAGCCCACGTTCTCGCTTTGTGTCTGCCAAAATGGCGTTGAGAATTTAAAGTACGTTTTGTCGAGCACTCCCATACCGAGACCTTCGATAGCCGCTGCTTTTGCGCTAGGCAGGCCGGGTGAGAATATGACCCCTTTTCGTTTAAGAACTCCGAGAGGGAGTGTGACAACAACGCGATCGGCTTCAAATGTTCCTTGTGACGTTGTGACCTGGACCCCGGAGGTATTCCACCCGATTTGATTCACCTTCTGATTGCATCGTATATCGAGACCCTGAGCGAGGCCGTTAATGAGGGCGATGTAACCTGGTTTAACGATGAGGTCTGAACCGCTGAATTCTTCATCTTCGTCGAAGTGGAGAAGGGACATCTTTGTAAGTTCGGCTCCGAACTCTATGCCGATCTCGGATGTCACAAGAAAGCTGGCGATGTCGCCGATTGCAGTGCCACGTCGTTGTCGGATGCGCCGAAGGAGGGTCTTGGTCACACTGCCGATAGACCTGTCGGAGCTCAGTTCGTCTTGGATCTTTACCAGTCGATCGAAGAGAGCGTTGTATTCGCGTTGGCCTTGAGCTTGCAGTGTGCTTGAAATAATCGCCCCTGCCGCGTTAACGAGTAGGTCCTCGCCCTCAGTAGTGTCGTATGTTTCGGCGCCGAATTGCCGCGCGAGATCGATGAGAGGGTTTCCCCTAGAGCCGTGAATAAATGAGGCTCCAAGGTCAACTGGCACTCCAAGAGAGGTGTCCGTGCGAATGCGTCCACCGATAGCATTGCGAGCCTCCAGAACAGTTACCGAATAGCCTTGTTCTGCGAGAGCTCGCGCTGTGGCGATGCCTGCCATGCCCGCCCCGACAACGAGCACGCGCGCTCCCTGACCGAGAGCTTTGGATACTGTGCTGAACTTTGCGAGCACAAGGAGAGAGGCGAGGGCCTGAAGAAAGTGACGACGACTCAGAGTTGGGCGCATTCGTGCCTTCGAGATACGAGAGTTGATCCAGTATTTCAATTTGGCGGTAAGGGTGAAAGATAAGGAATGTACTTCTGTACAAGATATATTTCGCCCCGAGTTTCGACCCTCGGGTTTTTCTAAGCACATGAAAACAAAACTCACAATTTCTCTGAGTATATCCAGAGGCCTACGTAAGGGCAGCGTAGCGTTGGCCGATCTGACACGATCCTCTCGAGCGCCGTGACATAATAGCGTCGAGTGCTCGCTCGCACGAGAGACGACAAGCTCCGGGGCCATCGGTGAATTTCAAGGAAGAGACGAATATCAACGGACACTTGAGAAACGAAAGCCAGAAGACTCAAGCGGCACGCCTCAAACCTCAGACTGAGAACTGAAATCATAAGGCTCGTATAAAAGTGATAAGTCGCTACATGCGCAGAAGTAGTGCGAGGTCCCGAATATGGGTAGCACTTTACTCACAAGTAG
>JAIXQT010000107.1 GCA_027485595.1 Pseudomonadota bacterium
CCCCGCGGTCGAAAGGCTATCAGCTCTAATACCTCTAGTTAATTCGCGGGGATGTGCGCCTTGGGAGCCCCCCGCAGTACAAACAACAATTTTTTAAGTGCTCCTCCCCCTTTTTAGCGAGGGTTGCGAGGTATGTATGCCGATAGAGGTCCATAGGATGGGACAGGATTCCTCTCCGTCAAGGAAGCGCCACATGAGCACTGATACAGTATCGATCGGTCAATCGCCTTTTACACGAATCGCGTTGTGGGTCTCTCTCTGCGTCGTGGTGGGCTCGTACATCTGTTTGCCCGTCTCCGACCCTGATCTGTGGTGGCATATCACGGTGGGGCGTTGGATCGTAGCGCACAGGGAGATCCCCTCCGTTGATTACTGGAATATGTTTTCAAGCTCGCAGATCTGGCGAGCGTATTCGTGGAGTAATGAGATCCTTCTCGCTCTGATTGACGCTCGATGGGGGGGCGTTGGATTAGCGGTCGCCCAGATCCTTATGGGAATTAGTCTGGTGGCTTGTTTTCAATATGTCTGCGGAAGACTTAGCGGGGATAATTATATCGGCGCGTTGATGGGAACGTACACCGCGGTCGCGAGCTATAATAACTTCACACTTCGTCCCCAGGTGATCGTATGGATGTTCTTCGCGCTGGCGATCTGTGTCGCTGATGATATCGCACAAAAAGGCGTCTCTCGGTTTCGTCTAGCATTACTCGCGCTTATCGGATGCATGTGGGCCAACACCCATCTAACCGCGATCTTGGGAGTTGGCGCTGTTGTGTTGTGGAGCGCGCAGGCCTCGCCTGGGGAACTCTCGCTCAAGCGCGCGGTTCAAGCGGGAGGTGCTTTCTTTCTTGGCACACTTGTGACGCCGTATCTTGGCGGGGAGTGGCTCACATTCTTCGCCAAGGGCACGCATCCCCTTAAATATCAGTCGATCTCGGAATTTCAGCCGGCGACCATCCTACAATTCTCCTCGGTCTTCGTTCTCCTCTTGGTCTTCCTTTTGTTAGTGGTCTCCTATACGACTCGCGCACTACCAACCCTGGCGCGTGGGATCTTGGCTAGTGGGATGTTGTTAGCAGGGTTGACCGCAGTTAAGTTTTTACCGTTTGCAGCCATCTCGTGGGCTACTCTCTTTTCCGTGTGGTGGCGGGAGTGTGGGGCGTCGCATCGCTCGCGAGTTCATGACAACTTCGCTGAGGGGCTGCTTGTTTCTAAGGAACGGCTGTGGAGACTTTCTGCTCAGACCGGGCAAGCGATAGTTTTCTTGCTGATCGCTATTTCGGCGGTGAACATTACGCATCTTATGCGAAAACCTCTGAACACGAGTATCGTTCCACAGGCTGCCATCGATTTCATCGAACGGTACCAGTTGCCGCATCCGCTGCTTAACGAGTTTGGCACAGGTGGTTATCTGATGTATCGGTTTAGTGATGCCGCAGGAGTTCCTCGTCATAAAGTCGCTATAGATGGAAGAACGAATGTGAATCCTGAGGGTATATGGGAGATGTATCGCGCCAGCTTTACCGGAAAAGCCTCGTGGCATGATTTCATCGATAAGGTTCAGGCTCAGACGATAGTATGGCGCCAGGGAAGTCCGATGGTTTCGTTACTGCTCGTGTCTCCGGAATGGTGTCGGGTATTTAGTTCTGGCCCCGGGGATGAAGACCACGCCGTATTCATTCGTGCTGATATCTTTCGAGAGCGAATCTCAGAGTTCTCCTCTCTCGATTGCTCAGCGAATAAGGGGTGAGGCCCGCAGAGACTTTGGCCACTACCCTTTTGGGCACGTGTTCGCTCGCGGTATCACGAGTGCAGTCGCGAGAGGTACGAGCTCTACGTGGTGCCTCGTTGAGCAGATCCGTGTTACCACCATGCTCGCGGTTTCAGTCGTTCTCTGGGTTACGAGAGAGTCGTAGGCGAAAAAAATGTCTGAAGCCGGTCTCCTCGGCTACGGCTCACAAAAACACCTATTTCAGGATCTTGCTCACCGCACGCCATAAAAAATATGGCAGTGTGGGCTAACGCTTAGCCTCGATACCCTATAAAAGCGTGGTCAATTGTTAAGAAGCCCCCCCGGGATGCCGTCCGGTACTCTAAGGGTTCCAGCATGTTACATACATGGAAATACGTCGAGCGGATTGTAGAGAGAGGTGAGGTATGAGGTTCCTGAGCTATCTGGTTGTACTTCTATTCGTAGTGAGTGGGCTCGCTCCTGTGGCCCATTCGCAAGACACCAAGCCCAACGCTCCGTGGGAGGCATCGTGTCGTCATTACCGCTCACCCCGTCACTTCGTGAGTGATTCCACCGTCTACTGCTTTGCTCAGCCCAAACAGAAGGAGTGCCAAGCGCAGGCGCGTCACTACTTTGAGCGATGTAACTTCTCGGGTGATTTCAAAAAGATGTCGGCTCGAATGGGGGCTCGTATGCTCTTGGTCCTTGCGCTTAGCTCGGTACGTTCGGTACATCAGTTAGACCTTTAGCAGGGTGGAATGATTTCCAGCTGTGTGTTTTCCTCGTTCCATCGTAATCTCGTTGTCAGCGATGAGGAAAACCTCAACACCCCTGGTGGATACGATACCGTCTTTAGTAGTGCCCCTTCGATTTGTCGA
This sequence comes from Pseudomonadota bacterium, assembly GCA_027485595.1. Taxonomy (GTDB): domain Bacteria; phylum Bdellovibrionota_C; class UBA2361; order UBA2361; family OMII01; genus OMII01. The sequence goes on from JAIXQT010000107.1 coordinate 2,611, forward strand.
AGCTCTTACAACGCGCATGACGGGATTTTCCAATCATCCAGGTAGTGTTGGAGTAGGCGAGGCCAGCAAACAGCAGGAAAAGGGAGAACGATATGAAGCACTTTCGTAACGCCTTAGTGGTACTGACGTGTGCAACGAGTTTGAGCTTCGGTTGTGTGGGAGAGGCGACGCCTCGTCCTGAGCTCAGCCACCCTAAGAGTTTCAAGGAATGTGTCGCGGCAGGAGGCGCCGTCTTAAAGAGCTATCCCGCGCAGTGCGTGACCTCCGATGGCATGAGATTTGTGGAGGACGTGGAGCGGCCCCGCGCGGGACGAGCTTGTAGAGATCTCTGCGGAAACGGCACATGCGAGGAGGTCGTATGTATGGCAGTGGGGTGTCCCTGCGCAGAGAGTTGGGCGAGTTGCCCTGCGGATTGCAAGGAATAGTCGACTGACGCCCTAGAAGCCATCTCAAAAATACCATGCAGGCGAGGCTCTGCGAGCTAGGAGAGCGCGAGAATGCAGGGAGAAAACGCGCGCAGGTGTATCCGCTGCGATACAGCGAGCACGTTTTCTC
>JAIXQT010000109.1 GCA_027485595.1 Pseudomonadota bacterium
GCTTTGCACTTACTGCTATTCTTTCTTCGTCGTCCCCTAGAGGTTCATACATGGCATAGAACTTATCGAAAGCAGCTTCATCTATGTAGAGATCCCCACCACTTAAACTCTGACTACGTTGCAAACATCGCTCTTTCATAATTTTGGGATCACATTCAATTGAGTAAAGACTCGGTGCTCCCCCAAGCGCAATCACCCGATTTATTGCGTCTTGCCGGGACTTCTTCGTCCAGAATCCAAAATCAAGAATAACTGGTACGTCTATCGCTAGTAACTCGGCTGTTAATTGCCAAATCAATGCCTGGACTCGATCGTAATAGGCACCAAATTGATCCGCCGGAGGATTGTTTCCATGCAATGTAATCATAAGCTCATCTGGATTAAGGCGCATGGCGCACTTCTCCTTCGCGAGGGCTTTAGAGAAAGTTGTTTTTCCAGAGCCAATAAATCCATGAATTAGATATACCGATGCTTTTTTAATCGCCATTCGAGTCTCCTCTATCAATTTACAAAACATTTACGTTTCCGGCGAAGGTACCGACTTCCTATCTTGTTTTAAGATACAGCTTATCATTCACAATGAAACCGTCAGTCTCCGTTTCCAAAGCGTATTTGACGATGTCACTCATGCGATTAATAAACCCTCGCCCATGAAAATTAAGAGAGGTATTACAAAGCACTCCATACCCGGTTCGAGCTTTGAAAGCTTCTAGTAACGAATGGAACCTCCCGTTATTGAAAGACTCCACGCATTGCACTCGAGCCGACCCATCCACATGAGTGATTGCCTGAAGTTTCGGAGAGAGAACCTTCGAGAAATATAGCATATACGGATCGGTAGGGCCCTCAAAATGCAGACTGTAATCTTCAGCCAAGCATGCAGGCGCAACCGGTCCATACTGCTCTCTTGATTTAATTCGGTTTAATCTTTCACAGGTCTGCTTGGAGAAAGGTTCCGCAAAGGATAAGAAGATCAATTAATTCCTTGGTTATATCAGCCGACTAGGCAGTTAGGGGGTGGTTCTGGAAGGGGGTAAGGGATGGTTAAGAAGGTCTAAGGAGTAAGCAGCCGTGCCGAGCGGAAGCGTTAGTAGGCTTTTTTGGTGAGAGCGAGCATGTTCTGTGTATTTTTTGGTCTCACAGCCAGACCTAGCGACTTTCACAGGCACCAAGCCGCGCCCAAGAGCCTCATAAGAGATACACCTTACCAGCCCCGTCTCGATGGAAGCGGTGTTTAGAAGTCGTCTGGTGAAGGTTCAAATGAGTCATACGAGGGTAGTTCATCGATAGCCTCCACGGCATCGATGAACTTAGGGATGGAAGGCGGTGCTTGGAAGTCCGGGATGCCTTGAGCCTTCATGATGTCCTTGATTGAATGTGCATCCTGAATGAAGGCGATGATCCTCATTTGAGCTTTACATGTGGGGCACTCCAAGGGATCTATCTCGTATATTCGCTTAATGCATGCGGCCCAACTACTCCTGCGGAACTCTCGCCTATAGTCGCTCTCTTGTTCTTCAGGTGGAGGAGGGGAGAGTTTAGCGCGTTCTCCCCGTCGCCTACAGGAGTAGCGACCGTAGTATCTTGTGATTGATTCATAGGTCTTTGGGATATGAACAGAGAGCGCTGCCAAAAACTCGAGGGGGTCAAACTCATGAGCCGCGCCGTCCTTAGTGGTGTAAGTAACGATGTCATCCTGGATTGAGAGCTTCTCTAAGGATAGGGGAGCACGCTCAATGTAGCGCGCAACGAACTGCTCGCTCTCCTTGTCGTGGAAGGGGTCTCCGAGCCATCCCCCTTCGCACAAGGCTACGGGGGACAGGTACGCCGAAACCGGTGTGATCCTGGGAGAGGATTTGCGCCACGTCATCGTCAGTTATAAGCTCCTGCTTATGGAGCTGCGCGAGTACCCGTTCGGCGAAAGCTGCCTCAATTGCTTTGAGGGCTATCTCTGAGAACCTGATGAAGACGCCGTCCTTCCAGTATCCGTCAGCGAGGAGTCCGTGAAGGTGTGGATGATAGTTTAATGCTTCCCCAGCAGTTTGTACGGTAAAGATAGCGGCGAGCTCACGATCGTCGATGCCGAGTACCTGAGAGAGTGCTTCCCAAGCTGCGCGAAAAAGTATGGAATTGAGTTTGCGGTCGTACTTAAAGAAGACTCGCAAGCGTTTCGGGATGGTAAAGACTGTATGTCGGTGTGGAACATCTTCGATTACTTCACTGTGGATGTGCTCGGCGAACTTCACTGCTCGCTTAGCTCCACAGGATGGGCACACCCCGCGGCGCTTACAGGAGAAGGCGATAAGGAGGGAGTGTTTGCACCCGTCGCAATAAACCCGGGCGGCACCGTGAGCAAGTATGCCGCACCCGCCTTCGGCAAGCCTACGGCGAGGCAAGGTTTAGATATTCATCGAAGGTCTTTAACACCTCATCCCGTAAGCACCCATACTGGTGTTGGAACTTGGATTCCCACTGGACAGAGAGGTCGTCTCTGGAGTGGTAGACGATCTGGTAGAGCACCGAGGCTTCCGGCGTGCGTCTCCTGTAGTGCTGGAGCTTCTCCTTTGCTTTCTCCCACGTGTAGCGCCTGAGCATACAGGCTGATTCGGGCGGGATAGGGTAGGGTGTGTGTTAGATGTCGGCAGGAGTGACGCGGGGCATTCAGGAGTTGGTTCAGAGCATACTGAGATGGTGCGGGGGCTCGTAGTCCTGAATTTCCGAGTTTCCACTAGGGAACCTCGAGGAGCGTTCCCTCTCTCGGTTGTGTAGCAACTTTTTCATCCGCACATCGATAGGAGCGTATGGCTTTTTATCGTCTGTTCTCAATCCTTATCATCCTATGTTTCGTCCATGAGGCGAATGCCGCAAAGAAGAAGGCTCCGGCTGAGGAGCCGGTACGACACCGTGAGGTGGTCACGACCCTTCGAGCAGAAGTTCCCTCATACGTTGTCAGTGGCAAGAGTGGACAGCGGGAGGTTCGGTACGTGTCTGTTCAAGTGACCAACATTGGGGACGTGCCGGCGAAGGATATCGTTGTCTCCCTGCCTGCCGCGCAGGGCCTCTCGTTTCCTCTTCGAGGCCCCAAGAAGCTTGGGCCTCGCGCAAGAGCTGTATACGTTTCGACCGTTCGAGTTCCCTCCGGTGTGACGCTTCGAGGTCACGCCCTAACTACCTGTTCAACTTGTAGAAGGTAGGGTTTTGACCTCTTGTCCGTTGCCCAGGTAGACTACCCCCGATGGCACGGGTTGGCTTTCTCAAAACGGTACAGATCTACCTCTTCGGCGGGCTCGCCGCAGGGTTAATCCGTCTTCTCTACGCCACGATCCGGTGGGAGTGTGTCATGCCTGACGGGGTGTCGCTCTCTGGGCAGAACATCTACGCCTTCTGGCACGGCCGGATGTTGATGTTGCCCCGGTGGTACATCAAACGGGAGAAGCGACCTCTCTATATGCTTATCAGCCAACACGGGGATGGTCGCCTCATAGCGTTCGCCATCAAGTTGCTCGGTATCAAATCTGTCGCCGGTTCCTCCTCTCGACGGGGGGTCGCGGCGACCCTTGAGCTTATGCGGAGGCTTGAAGAGGGGGCGAGTATCGGTATCACCCCGGATGGTCCCAAGGGGCCGCGCCACGTGTGTAAAAAAGGTGTGGTGACGCTAGCTCAGCAAGCGGGTATCACCGTACAGCCGGTGACGTATTCGGTCGCGGAGCGGTGGGTAATCCCGTCGTGGGATCGGATGATCGTTCCGAGACCCTTCTCTCGGGGAGTGATAGTCTTCTCAGACCCGATCACCATCCCCGTCGACGAGGATCGCAACAACGCCCGGGTCAGAATTCAGGATGCTCTTAATGGAATCACAGAACAAGCAGATACCTACTGGGATGCTAAGTAGGTTGTACAGGCTCGGCGTGACCGCAGCGGCGCCCTTGGTGGCAGCGGGGCTGGCGTGTAGCGCGCGGGGGCGCAGGCGCTACGCGGAGCGCTTCGGCGTGTGGGGTGAGGTGCCTCCGAGCGCGTGGTGGATGCACGGAGCGTCGGTGGGAGAGGTGCAGGGGCTCCTTCCCCTGATAGGAGAGGTGCGAAGCCATCACCCCGAGCAATCGATCCTTCTAACCTCTACCTCTCCAACCGGGCTCGATAGGGCGGGCGACTCTGTTGCGACGAAGCGGCTGCTCCCCATCGACGTGCCGTGGTGCGTTCGTCGAGCGCTCTCTTCGGTACAAACCGAGCGATTCGTTTTGGCCGAGACCGAGCTGTGGCCGATCTTTTTGCGAGAGCTGATTAATCGTGGGATTCCCTGCCATATCGTGAACGGACGGATCTCTGATTATACACTTCGTCGCTACCAGATGGCGCGAGGAATCTTCGCGCCTCTCCTTGAGCGTATCTCAACGGTGTGTGTCGCCTCTCAAACGCAGGCCGATCGCTACCGCGAACTCGGTGTTCGTTCGGAAGCGATCCATGTCACCGGACACACCAAGTACGACTCGGCTCCTAAGGTGAGTGATGGTACTTCTCGCGGGCAGCTTCGGAGCGAGTTCTTTCCCGGTATCGATGATTCTATCCCAATCGTGACCCTTGGTAGCGTACGACCTAGCGAGGAAACCGTGTGGCTTGAAGCTTTGCAGGCGCTCCGCTCAGAGGGGAAGCGCCTGAAGATCGTTCTCGCTCCCCGTCACATGGAGAAGGTTGGATACTTCGTCGACGCTCTTCAAAACACGAACCTTTCATGGGCACGGTGGTCTGAGCGGCACGAGCGAACTGAGTATGATGTGCTTCTCCTTGATGTGATGGGACGGCTCGAAGAGGGGTACGCGATTGCGAGCCTCGCCTTCATCGGAGCAACTCTGGTTGATATCGGTGGACACAATCCCCTTGAGGCGGCGATGTACGGTGTTCCCGTTGTTGTTGGTCCCTACACCTCAGTTATCTCAGACGTGCTCGAAGATATGCGAGCGGTACACGCGCTCACCGAACTTCAGGTGGGCGAGAGCGTTCGGGTCTTGCTAGGGCGTGTCGTGAACGGCGATCCTGCGTTGCGTGAGGCGGGAGAGCGGGGACGTCAGATCTGGTCTCACCATAGGGGAGCGGCACACCGTGTTGTGTCGGTGATCGAACATGGCTAAGGCTCATCCGCTCGCGCGTCCCATCCTCGCTCCGCTTGCTGCGCTCTATCGAGTGATTATGAGCGCGCGTAATTACCTCTACGATCGGGGCCTTCTCTCGTCGTATAGGAGTTCGGTGCCCGTCATCAGCGTCGGAAATCTGACCGTGGGAGGAAACGGGAAAACTCCACTCGCTCTCTACCTCGTTGAACAGTTGAGGGAACGGGGATACAAACCGGTGATCCTCTCAAGGGGATACGGTGGGAACCTTAAAGGTCCGCACCGTGTGCGTGAAAACGATTCGCCGAGCGCGGTGGGTGATGAACCCCTTCTTATGGCACGCTCAAGTGGTGTGCCTGTGGTGATTGCTCGCGCTCGCGCTGAGGGAGCCCGGTTTATCGAGCGAGAGGGGCTTGGGGATCTGATCGTACTCGATGATGGATTCCAACACCGTAAGCTTCAGCGTGACCTCGATATCATCTGTGTGTTCGCTGGAAGTGATGAGGCGATAGAAGATTTTTCGCGAGGCGAGCTCCTTCCCCTCGGGCGATTTAGAGAGGATCGAGACGCCGGGCTCGGTCGAGCCTCGCTCGTAGTAGCGGCGTATCGAAGTGTGCTTGCGGCTGGAGCAGATCCTAAGATGGTAGATGAGCGGCTTCAACGCGTCATCCCTTCGGGTCTTCCGGTCGTTCGCGCGCACTACGAGTTCGTAGAGGTTCGCTCCCTCGACGGTGAGCGGGCGATACCTGCCTGCGCTGTGCACGCCTTCGCGGGGATTGCGAATCCACAAGGTTTCTTTGAGTCGTTAAAGCGGGTTGGATATACCGTTGAGCGCACTCATGCGTTCCCCGACCACCATCCCTTTACCGAAGAGGAGGTCATTAAGCTCCTCGACGCCCATCCCGGTGCGCTTTTCGTGTGCACAGAGAAAGATGGTGTTAAACTACGGGAGATGAGCGAGCGGGCGCGGAGCGCGTTTGCAGAGTTTAGGGTACGGCTCACGGTGGCACCCTCGGAGGCGTTTATGGACTCCGTTCTTCGGTCTATCAGTAAACGCTCGTAAAGTTTCGAAAGTATGGCAACTCGATCAGATACAGAGCGCTTAGAATCGCTTCGCAGGCAGGTATCTCAAGTCGCGACGATGCCGGGCGTGTATCTTATGCGCGACGAGCACAAAGAGGTGATCTACGTCGGTAAGGCGAAGGATCTTCGCGCTCGGGTTCGCACCTATTTTACTGGCGGTGATGGACGATACCAGATCGAGTACCTCCTTAGCCGAGTGGTGAGCTTTGAAACGATCGTGACGCAAACCGAGGAGCAGGCATTCCTACTCGAGCGGGACCTCATCACGAAGTATAAGCCCCGTTATAATATCCGACTGAAAGATGATCGGGCGTATCTCTCCCTTAGGGTGGATGAGAATGCTGAGTGGCCCCGTATCGAGTTAATTCGGAAGCGAAGTGACGATGGCGCGCGATATTTCGGCCCATACGCATTTAGCAGCGAGCTTCGAAACCTCCTTGAGGTAATCAAAAAGGTAGTGCCGCTCCGGTCGTGCGCCGACACGGTACTTTACAACCGACAACGCCCATGCCTGGAATATCAAATAAAGCGCTGCTCCGGTCCGTGTTGCTTGAAGATCTCCCAAGAGGAATATCGAGGGCTCGTTCGGCAGGCGATCGGTATCCTTGAGGGCAAGACCTCCACCATGATTAAGGAGCTCTCCGACAAGATGGAGACCGCGGCTGAGGAGCTCCGTTTCGAGGAGGCCGCGGCGTGGCGTGATCGAGTGGACGTCTTACAGGCGTATCAAGCGGGATACTCCTTGGTGTCGTTTCGCGATGAGGACCGGGATGTGTTTGCGCTCGTGCGAGAAGGCGACGCTGCCGTATTGTGCGTTATCCTCGTTCGTGGAGGGAGACTCGCAGAGACTAAGACATTTACCTTCGAGGAGGTCGGCGTCTCGGATGAGGAGCTCCTTGAGAGCGGTATTCAGCAGTTTTATGAGGGGCAACGAGAGATTCCGCCAGAGATCCTGACCCAAAAAGACCTTGAGAACGCCTCGATGTTGGAAGCTGGATTGAGCGCTAAGCGGGGCGCAAAAGTGACCGTTCACGCGCCACAGCGCGGTTCAAAGGCCCGCTTAATCGCCATCGCCGAACTGAACGCTCGTCACGCCTTCGCCGGCTCATATAGCCAGGACGCAGGATGGTCTGGTGTGGCTCAGGGGCTTGTTTCATTAGCGGGACTTACGCAACAGCCGCGACGGGTTGAATGTGTTGATATCTCGAACTTCCAGGGCTCCGACATCGTCGGCGCCGTCGTTGTATTCTTCGATGGTGTTCCTGATAAGGGCTCGTATCGCAAGTACAATATCAGTCAGCAAGGAAAGCCCGATGATTTCGCGGCGATTTACGAGGTCGTCTACCGAAGGCTCAAACGGGGCATGGAGGAGGGGAATCTCCCAGATCTCCTGGTGATTGATGGTGGCGCCGCGCAACTTCAAAAGGCGGTCGAAGCTCGCGAGGATCTTAAGTTGAACGTTGATATTATCTCACTCGCGAAGATGCGCACCGAGAGTAACGTTGAGTCGCGAGAAGTCGCTCGCAAACCGGAACGCGTGTATCTACCGGGCGCTTCCGAGTCGATTGCGCTCGATGAGGGCGCGATCGTGACGAGGTTCCTGGCTCGGTTGCGTGATGAGGTTCACCGATTCGTTATCACCTTCCACCGTCAGAAGCGCTCGCGCAGGGTATTTCAGTCGGTCATGGATACGGTTGCAGGCGTTTCCCCAGAGCATCGAAATCGCCTCATTCGACATTTCAAGAGCGTCGACACGATAGGAAAGGCAGACCCCTCGGAGGTCGCTCGGGCTGGGCGAATGCCGCTCTCTCTCGCTAAAAAGCTCGTCGAGACTATTCGTAAGGAATAGAAGGCCAAGGTGTATATAGGCCTGCCACAGAGGAGTTGCCGATGTCGGGTTCCTTTTACATTTTCTGGATGACCGGTGGCGACGGAGTCTGTACAGTAGTTGTATGAAACGTTCTCTGTCGATCTCCCTCATCGTGTGTGCGCTGGTAGCCTTGTGTAACTCCGATGCTCACGCTCAGCGGTACCGGTACATGGATGGCTCTGGAAATATTCATTTCGTTGATTCTCTCTCGGACGTCCCCCGGCAGTACCGAGAGCAGTTGGTTGCTCCGACCCCGACCCCTGTCCTCGATGACCGGCAACGACGAGAGCTTCAGCAGCGGAAAGAGCGAGAGGTGCGGGAGCGTCAGCGGCAGATCGACGCCAAGAAACGCGATCTTGAAAGGGTTCGACGGTCTATTGAGCGAGACCAAAAGCTGCGGGGTGGAAAGGGTAATTCGGTCCCAGCTCCTCCCCAGGCACCGGCGCCAGCTGTTCGCGAGGATCAGATCGAGGTCATTCGATAGAGGTTACCGCGGTTTTTCGTCTGAGCGGTGCGAGTGGTTTCGTGGACGCGGTTCGACTCGCCACGGTTTCGAGAGCTGAATACAGCTTCTCAAGGGGGAAGGGTTTCGCGAGGAAGGTCATTTCCGAGGGGGGCTTTTTGAAGCGCGCCTCGGCGGATGGATCCCCGCTTATGAGGATCACGGGCGCCTCCGATGTGATCGCTCGAATAGCCTCAACGATCTCGGTCCCTGAAGATCCCGGCATAGAATCGTCAACGATGATGGCGTCAAACGATTTCGTTGTGGACCTCAGTTTGGCGAGGAGGGAACGACCATCCCTGCAGAGTGTGGTACTGTGCCCACGGGCAGTCAACGCCCCCTTCAAGATATCGCGGATGTGCGGCTCATCGTCAGCGACAAGGACGTTCAGAGCGCGGGCAGCTTGCGGTGACAGGGTATCAACCGAGGCCTGCTGGCAGCTCTCAACGGACGGAAGACAAAAGGTGAAGGTGGTTCCGATACCCGGGGCACTCGTCGCCGATATCTCGCCGTTGTTGGTTTCAATAAGGGCCCGCACCATGGCGAGGCCGAGGCCCCGAGGTTGGGTGGCTGATTTAGTGGAAACAAAGGGGGTGAATATCGTGTCAAGGATCGATGGCTCAATGCCAGGGCCGGTGTCCGAGACAGAGACGCACACGAGCTCATCTCCCTGTATTGGACATCTCTGAGTGGGGTCTTTTCCCTTTCGAGTCGCCGCAAGCGTGACACTACCCCCGCCCTTTAATGCCTCCAGCGCGTTCAGGATCAGGTTGGTTAGGATTTGCCGGAGGTGCGTCGGATCGACTCGTATGAAGAAGATCCCTGCCTTCACACGGGTTGAGAGTGTGACTCCCTCCCCCAGAAGGGGTTCGCATTGGGCGATCACGTCTTGAAACTCCCGACCGACATCGACGGTAGTTGGATGGTGGGTGATTGCGGATTCACGTGTTCGTGACTGTGTATAGATCGCCGACGCTTGGGTCATCGCGGAGAGTGCCGCGGTAAGTGTTTTCATCGCCGGATGATGCTCTGCGAGGGCTGCCTGGGCTGCCTGAACGTTCGCTGATGCAATAAAGAGATGATTGTTCGCGTCGTGGATGAAGCCGGATGTAAGGAAGGCTCCAGGCTCATCCCCGACCGCAGCCGTTTCAAAAGCGATGATGTCGTAATACTTCACGTCGCCGCCGATCGACGAGGGAATCTGGCTCACTGAATAGGTTCGAAGACCGCGATGTTCGGTTATGAGTCGGATGGTGGTTCGGGTCGGTGTGAGCGATCGAAGGTGACGATGAAATGTGAGCTTCTCTACGGAAGGACGATCGCTCGGATGACAACGACGGCCGAGAATCGAATCAATGTTTGCAGCACCGTCTGAGCCTATCCCCAGACCCACTTTTGCCTCCTCGGTGCAGAATGACACAGTGCCATCCGGGTAGGTCCTTATGAAAAGCACCCCAGGCTGGTCGAGAAGGGTCCGCAGGTGGTGCTCGTGAGCGGTGGATGCGTGGGGTGCACCGCTTTTTTTTGCGAGCTCTCGCACGATAATCCAGAGTCTGTGAAGTCCATTGCCCTTGATCAGTCCATAGCATGCTACGTGCAGAGGGAGACTTGTTGCCGTGCTGGTTTTGATATGCCACTCGAATCCGTCACGGGAGAGGTGGTGATTATGCCACGCTTGAAACATTCCTCGATATCCGAGAGCGTCTGGGAAGAGAGTCGTAAGATTCTGTCCGATGAGCTGGGTGGGGTCTTTGCAGGAGCGAGAACGTGCGAAGCTCAGGTTAGCCTGGACACACCGCGAGGGCGTTGCGTAGAGAGCATCGGTAAAGCTCCACTCGTTGGTGTCGCAGAGAATAGGGGTCTCAAATGAGAGGAGGCAGATCGCCGCTGAGCTTGAGGAGAGGAGATTTGTGAAGTCAGAGAGGGTGACATCATCGTTGAGGGCCTCTTTGAAACGTTCTTCGCCGCGCCGTGAGGATCGGAGAAGCCGACTGGCTTGAGAGCGACCTCTCCGTGGAGCGGGTGCGTCCACTGGGGGTGTGTCGCTCGCTGTGGGATGCGGAGTTCCTTTACGCATCGTGCCCTCGCGCGAAGTGGATCGACGTAGAAACAGGCTCTTCGTTCGCGTGAGCGCGAAGGATCGAAATCCCGTTTCAATGAGTCGACGTGATCGAGCTATATCATACTTTGGAAAATCGGAGAGAAAAAAAGGTTGACGCCCTGAATTCAGGTCTTAGAGCGGTTGAGGGAGATACCGGGGAGGGAGAGGGGCGTGGGCTTCTAAGATCTCGCCCTTTCGGGGACTTATCCCTGCAGTCCTGGGAGATCTCAAGGGGGACGGATAGGACAGGGTTGAGGATGAAACTCAATTTGTGAGGGCGGAACCGTGGACCATGTCCTACGAAAACCACTGAGTTTGACACCTTGCGAGAGGGCATCCGCTCGACCGTGGCGAATACGGCACCTTACTGATCGATCTGACCATATCAAGGCAGTCTCTTGCAGAGGTTTTTCCAATGGTTAGTGTTTTATCACCGTCCCCGCGTCATGCGTCATCCGCAGACAAAATTGTTGCTTCGGCGACTACTCCGTCCGATCCGCTCTCCCTCGAATCCGCCAATGCCACGCTCACTCAACATTTCGCCGAATTGATGCGTCTGGTAGACCCTCGCTCCCGCGAAGGAGCGCAGATTGGGCAGTGGTTAAAAGGTATCGGCGATCGGCTTCTCGCCGCTGACGGAACAAAACTTACCCATGAGGTCTCCTATCATCTCTCTGACGCAAAGGAGCCAGAGGCGTTCGTTCATATTCACGACGGGTCGGCTCGAATCGTCATTTCTAAGGGACTCTTTTCGCTCATCACAAACGAGGACCAGCTCGCTACGATCATCGCCCACGAGCTCATGCATGTGCGATTCAAGGAACATTTCGGCACCGAGAATGGAAACATTGCGACCACGAAGGTAGAGGAGTACGTCGCTGATGTGGCGGCATGCGCGACCTGGGTGATTAAAGCTGGTTATGCGCCACGAGAGTCCGTCGCGGTATTCGATGCCATGAAGGAGCACGCTGGAACAGGGGAGTTGCGCGTTCTGCGACCGTGGATTGCGTACTCTGATGTGCACGGCCTCCTTGAGAATCGAGCCCAAGCGATATCAGCTTTGATAGCGAAGGAACTTAAGGAGAAGGGCGCTGTCCCGACCGATAGCACCCCTTTGACCAAGGAGATGCGAGCGAGCGTCAAAGCGGCCCATCACATGACGCATTTCGAGCGTCTCAAAGCGGACCCCTCCTACAGTGACGCTTCCCCCGAGGGGCGCTATAAACAGTTGGTAACGGAGTTGAGAGATATTGGTCCGGCGACGTCGGGACGGGTTGGCGAATGTCTCTCTGAATGTAATGCGGTCTTTCGCGAGCTGCCTATAACCTCCGAAGTAATCGAGGAGCTTTATGGGGCTCTCAAGGAACACAAGCTCGTTGATAAGACCAAGGTTCTTTACGCCGCATATCGGGCCGCGGCGCGTCAGGATATTGCTCCGATGCCCCCGAGAGAGATTCGCGAACTCGCGCAGGAGGTCCGGACCTTCGTCTCCTCAAAGTCAGATCAGCAGCTCCTGGCAAGCGCTCGAAAGATCGCGGCGTTCGCGAAGGAGTGGGCGAGTGGCGATCCCGGCCTTCAAGCGGTTTTGAAGAGCTCATTTGACCTAAAAAATCTGGACCACGAGCGCCTCCCGTGGGGACGGCACGTACACCTTGCTCGTGCTGCGGCTGCGCGGGGTGATACCGCTGTGGTCGAGGCTATGTGGGCGGTTGGTGCATACGATGCTCAAGCGCTCGATTTTGCGTCGGACCAACTTCTGAGGTCATTTCGGCAGGTGCCGCAACTCACGGCGTGTAAGCATGCGGAACGATACGTGATCGATCCCGGTGGTGTGTGGCGCGTGAATCCTTTGAAGACCTTACAAGGAGATCCTCTGAGAGCCGCTCGTGATTCGTACGGAGAGATCGTCGCCGCCGAGTTAAACGCGCGTTCTCACAAACGTTCCCTCGCAGCCGGAAAGCCTGAGCTTGAACGATCGATGTTTGAGAAACTTGCCGCGGTTCCCGTGGACACCTTCGCACGTGATGTTGCCGGAGTTATTCATGTCTATAGCGATGAACTCGCGCATCCCGACAAGGTTCAGTTTTACGAGGGCCATGCC
>JAIXQT010000105.1 GCA_027485595.1 Pseudomonadota bacterium
AGGTTCGACCGCTCTCGCCCGAAGAGATAATTATTCGCGCCGCGGACCTCTGGAACATCGGGGCCACGTTTCATGAATTTAAGGAAGCCAGCCTCGCGTTACACCAAGAGGCCGAGCTCGCGAGACACCAAGAGATCCCCTTAGCGACATGGATGCGCGGCGCGTTTGGATACCTAACCCGATTTATGTGGCCTATGCTCGAGCTGACCCCGGAGTCGAGAGATCCGAGTGGGCGATCTGTGTTTCACACGAACGCGCTCCGCAATATGGCAACCCTGTGGCGAGAAACCTTTGGCGAGCAGACCCCCGTTACCGCGGAGTTCTTCCCGAACGGAAGGGTACAACCGAACCTCACTCATGATCACGAGTTCTACATCGCAATCCACCCCGACGAGGTGCGCCGAAAGGAATCACTTGCCGCTCTCTCCAAGGACGCGTTGGGTTGTAACGGGGCAGCGTTTATCGTGCCGGGCTCGATAGGCGAGTTCCCTATCCCTGACGAAATGTGCTCACGGGTTACCTGCCACGATCACTCGATCGAGTCCTTACGAGAGGCTCTACGAATTACTAGGCGAGGAGGCACAGTTGTTCTAGACTTACCGAACAACATCGATCAACGCGTCCTTGCGATTGCGCGGGCTTTTCCATGCACCGTCTCGAACATCTCTCAAGACGGCGCTCCAGAGAGAACCTTAACGATAACCAAGGAAGCGCTGCTGTAGGAGAGATAGATGACGACGTTGACACCGACAGAGATCGCGGAGCTCGATTTAACGACCCCATTTTCGCTACTGTGCGCCGCGGAGCGGGAGAAGCTTCGAGACCGCCTCTCTGTCGTCGAGATACCCGCCGGGAAGTACTTTATCAAGGAGGGTACACCGGGGACCGAGATGTACTTTATCGTGAAGGGCAGCGTGAAGGTCTGCAGCTTCCATAACGATAAAGAGGTTATTTTGGCGATACTACGACAGGGAGAGGTCGTCGGTGATATAGCACTCCTGTGCGGGGGGCCTCGGGTCGCAGACGTCGTCGCCCTTACCGCGTGTCGGCTCTTGAAATGTACCAAAGAGGATTTCGAGGCCCATCTCCTTGAGTTCGGAGGACTCGCGCTCGCGATGCTTAAAAATCTCGCGCGAAGGGTTCGCTCTGCGTCCTCGAGGATCTCCGACCTTGCTCTGTATGATGTGAGCTCCCGCGTCGCACGAATCCTTTTTGAGATGAGCGTCCCAAGCGAGTACGATGGAGCGCCAGCGCATGTCTTGCACGATCCACCAACCCATCAAGCGCTCGCGAGCATGATAGGATCATCTCGCGAAGCGGTCACAAGGGCACTCAAAGAGCTTGAGAGAACGAAGCACCTCGTCATTGAAGAGGGGCAGATATTCGTTTTCTCACTTCCGCTGTGAGAACCCAGCCCCCACGAATACCTCCCCGCTGCGCGGAACGGCGCCCGGAAATCCGGCTGGACTATCGCCACCTCGTAGCGGGATTTACTGAACAACTCCCCGACGACATTTGAGCGGCACTCCCGATATCGGCTACCGTGATGAAAGAAGGTAGCGTCTTTTATGGTAAATCACCTACAGGTAGTTTGGTTTAAACGGGACCTCCGTATTCTCGATCACGAGCCTCTCACCTTAGCGGCCCACGCTGGACCAGTTCTTCCACTCTACGTCTTTGAGCCTGGGGTGTGGGATTCCCCTGACATGAGCCCCCGTCACCGATGGTGGGTTACCGAGTCTGTTCGAGAGCTCCGTGAGGCGCTCGGACAGCTCGGCCAACCCTTGGTGGTGCGCGAGGGAGCGATACTCGACGTTCTTCATGAACTTACAAGAGAGTTCGGGCCGTTTACGCTGTGGTCGCACGAAGAGACTGGCAACATGCAGACCTTCCAGCGAGATCAGGCCGTTGCCGCGTGGTGTCGAAGCGAGGGAATCGTGTGGCGCGAGTCACGACACCACGGGGTAGTACGGCGCCTTCGCTCCCGAGAGCGATGGACCGAGCAATGGGAGGAACTCATGACCGCTTCGGTTCCCCCTCCTCCACAAAACCTACCACCCCTGTCAATTGAGGTCGGGGTGATCCCGGAGCTTTCTGACAGTTTCATTCCATCACATCTGCACCAAAAGCCAGGAGAGCGCGCCGCGCATCTCTGCCTGCGTTCATTTCTCAATCAGCGCGGCGAAACCTACTCCCGTTCGATCTCAAGCCCCCTCACCGCTCAACATTTCGGTTCCCGTCTCAGTCCCTACCTCGCGTGGGGAAACCTCTCAATGCGTACCGTCGTGACAGAGACCCGAACGGCGATGGCGCGACTTCGGGAGCTTCCCCCAGGAGCGCGAGGTTCGTGGCTGCGGTCACTTTCCGCGTTTGAATCGCGCCTTCATTGGCACTGCCACTTCATTCAGAAACTTGAATCAGAACCATCAATCGAATTTCGCACCTTCATCCCCGCGCTCAATACGATGCGCGATGGACACCACAACGAGGAATACCTTACAGCATGGAGAGAGGGTCGCACGGGCTATCCGTTCGTTGATGCCTGCATGCGGTCCCTCCGCGCGACCGGATGGCTCAATTTTCGCATGCGCGCGATGCTCGTGAGTTTCGCCGCGTACGATCTCTTTCTCGATTGGCGAACGTTCTCACACTTTCTCGCCCAGCAATTTCTCGATTACGAGCCCGGCATTCACTACCCACAGATCCAGATGCAGTCGGGCACAACAGGGATTAATGCACTCAGAATGTACGACCCGGTGAAACAGGGATACGACCACGACCCGGACGGCACCTTCATTCGAACGTGGGTGCCGGAGCTCTCTTCCGCACAAGGGCGATTGATTCATGAACCCTGGAAGCTCTCCCCTTTGGAGCTTCGCGAGGCCGGTATAGAACTGGGGCGGAACTACCCTGAACGGATCGTGATCCACCTTGAAGCGGTACGACGAGCCAGGGAGATCGTTCGACAGTGGAGGGCTCGACCCGAGTTCAGATCCGAGTCACAAACGACCCTGTCCAAACACGGAAGCCGTAAAAGGCGGCCACACCCTCGGTCTGCCCCGACAAAGCGCGTTGACCCGCAGCTCAGCCTCTTTACCCAACCAGAGCGGTAGTGGGCATACCCAACAAAGTGCACGTGGCCGCTCATAATACCCCCACCCCTGCTTGACATGCCAAACCGCCTACTGGTAGACATAGCGGCGTTTTGACACATCTCGCTTCTCCGCTGTGTTTATAATGCGCAGATCATACCGCAGACACGAGATTTTTTGGGAACTAAGCACATGAAACAATTAGCAAAGAGCCTTCTCGCATCAGCGGCTCTCCTAACCTCCGCCCTCCCCTCGTCGGCACTCGCCGATGATCGCGAGGAGATTAAGCTTCTTAAAGAACGCTTGGCCGCTCTTGAGTCAAAGCTGAACGATCAAGACAAGAAGATCGTAGAGCAGGACAAAAAGGTTGAGGAGACAACCACCTCCCTTGCGAGCGAGATTAAGCAAACTCGCCTCGGTCAGCTTCTCCCAGAGAAGAAAGAGCTGAAGAGCCAGTGGGGTATGGGTCCCGCGGCGTCCAGTGTCTATAACGTTTCGAGCGGTCTCTCCATCGGTGGCTACGGTGAGCTGACCTACCAGGACTACGTCCAGAACGCCAACGGTAAGGACAGCATCGGCGACACGTACCGACTCGTTACCTACATCGGATACAAGTTCAGCGATAACATCCTCTTCAACTCTGAGATCGAGCTTGAGCACGGCACCACCGACGAGATCGGTGGCCAATCCGGAGATAAAGCAGGAGAGGTTTCGGTTGAGTTCGCTTACCTCGACTTCTTGCTTGAGAAGCAGTTCAACGTACGCGCGGGTAACGTGCTCATCCCGATGGGTTTCATCAACGAAATTCACGAGCCAAACTACTTCTACGGCGTTATTCGCCCAGACGTAGAGCGCTACATCATCCCGACAACGTGGCGCGAGATGGGTATGGGATTCTTCGGTCAAGGAGACGCGGCAGGAAAGCTTGAGTACCGAACCTACCTGGTGAACGGTCTCCGGGCATCCCGATTCGAGGATACCGGTATCCGCGATGGTCGACAGAAGGGCAACCAAGCCCTCTTCGAGGACGTCGCGTGGACTGGACGTGTTGATTTTACCCCTGACGCAGTTCCTGGACTTCTCGTGGGAAGCTCTTTCTGGATCGGCGGATCGGGTCAGAATGAGGAGTTCGATGGAAGCTATCCGACCGTTCTCACAACGATCGGCTCGGCTCACGCTCAATATAACTACAGACAGCTCCAACTCCGCGCGCTCGGCGCATGGACGGGAATTCAGAATGCAGCCGACGTTAGTGAGCAGAACGAAGAGACGATCGGAAGTCGCCAAGACGGATGGTACGTTGAGGGAGCCTACGATATCCTTCCTCACCTTGTGAGCGGAACACGGCAGAGTGTGGCGCCGTTCTTCCGGTATGAGCGAATGGACACCCAAGCGGCTGTTCCGTCTGGCTTCACAGCAGATGGCTCTCTGGATCAAACGATCTACACGGTCGGATTGTCCTACAAGCCCGTCGACAAGGTCGTTATCAAGGCCGATTACAAGAATTACCAAGTTGATGGTCCAACACCACCAGCTGATGTAGTCGCGTTGGGGCTTGGCTTCGTATACTAACAGGGATGGGCGATAGAGATGGAGGCATATCTCCGACAAGGTATTCAGCGAAGTGGTTCTACGCGAAACCTCCTCCTATCGTCTCTCCTTGCTCTGTGCGTCGCGGCGTTTCCACTCGCCGCGCGCGCGGAGGTCCTCTTAGCCCAAGACGAGGCCATGGAAGTGGCGTTCGGCGCCGGAGCTCAGATAACCTCTCACACCAAAAAGATCTCTTCAGACCAGAAAGTTGCCATCGAGGAGCTTGCGCAAACCAAACTCACCTCATCATTCTTTCAGTACTACGAGGGGCGGCGGAACGGGGAATTCCTCGGGTATGCGATCATCGATTCACGGGTCATGCGAACGAACCTCGCCGTGTTTATGGTGGTCGTGTCACCGGATCGCGTTGTTCAAAAGGTCGTCCTTCTCGCGTTCCATGAACCATCTGACTATCAACCAACGGATACCTGGCTCAAACTGCTCGAGGGGCCGAAACCGATGCAGGATTTAGTACCTGGACAAGGACTCGCTCCGATAGCAGGATCAACCTTAACTGTGAACGGATTATCAGACGGCGTTCGGGCAGTACGAGCCTCGTTCGAAATTCTCCTCAAGGAAACGAAGTAATGCGATTTATCATCACCGGCGAATGGAGTCGTAACACGCTCTTACGAGTGATTGTGCTCTTTTTCCTCTTTTACTGCTTCGCATTCTGGCTCACCAATTTCGGCCTCTACATGGAGATGGGGCTAAGCTACCAAGGGGTCGTTGAGCATTACCTCGGCTCACCAGAGAAGTTTACCCGACCGAAGAGCATTCGGGGACTGATGGAGGTTAGTCACTTTCACCTCTTCGCGATGGGGATATTTTTAGTATCCCTTATGCACCTACTCCTCTTTGTGCCAGTTAACGGTTTCCTTAAGGTTGTGCTGATCGTGGCCGCGTTTACGAGCGCCTTCCTCGATGAGGCCTCTGGATGGCTGATCGTATTTGTAAGCCCCGTCTTCGCCTACATGAAGATAACCTCGTTCGTCGTGTTGCAGCTCTCCCTGATTACGACGATCTGTCTATCGGTGTGGTCCGTGGCGATGTCGAAACGAAACGCATACTCTGATTCAGCGCAACGTCCCCGATCATCCTAGCGCTCATGAGATTCACTCTATCGCTCGTCGTAGTCATGAGTCTCTGTCTAGGATGCTCGGTGGGCTCGCCCGCCAGCAAGACTCAACGAGACCTTGCGCGGGTCTCAGAGATTCGCTACGTGATGGGCACCCTCCTCGACATCACCCTCTTCGCTCCAACGCAGGAGGAGGGCCGGGCGATTCTCAACGATACCTTTACGATCGCCGAGCATCTCGACACGGTTTTGAGCACGTGGAAACCAGATAGCCCGGTAAGCATTTTCAATCAGGACACCTCCCCTGCAACACGGCCGGTGGATCCCGACCTCTATGCCGTTGTAGTTCGCTCCAAAGAGCTCTCAGACCTCACGGAGGGGGCATTTACCATCGGCGTTCGACCTCTCGTACAGATGTGGGAACGCGCGGCTAGGACCGGCGTGGAGCCATCTCCATCCGCAATCTCTCGCGTCCAGAAACTCATCACGCCCGACTATCTTATCAGCTCGCCCCCGTGCAACCTCGGCAAGGCGCAGCCAGAGGTCAGGATCGAGACGGGCGGAATCGGAAAAGGATATGCCGTCGATAAGATGTCCAGCTATCTCGTCTCGCGAGGAGTACGCAACGCGTTCATCAATTTTGGCCGCAGCAGTATCGCCGCCATCGGAACTCCACCCGGAGCGGGAGGATGGAAGCTGGAGCTTGCGCTTACCGAGTCATCATCTGAGGGAACGATCGAACTTCGAGATGAAACGCTCTCCGTATCACGAGCCCGTGGCACTCCGTTTGTCGTTAATGGAACAACCTACGCGCACATCTTCGATCCACGCACCGGTATGCCGGTAAAAGCTTCGCGCGGCGCCGCGGTGCGTGGACCGTCGGCTTCCGACGGCGAAGCATTCGTGAAGTATCTCGTGATAAGGGGAGCTCCCCCCAAAAGGGTCGCCGGGGCGTGGGGAGATGTCGATTGGATTGTCAGATACGGAACCTCGGTAGCGAGGTCGAATCGATTTGGAACAGCCATCTCCAGCTCAGAACAATAACCTCCGCAACCAGACCATGACTCGCTCGCGCGGTCCGGAATGTAGACTATACACCGGCAACAGACATAATTCCCTTGATGACCTAGCGCGCGATCAAACCTTTCTAGTAGCGTCAGGAGTATGAACAGAGCCCCATTACCGACAAAAGACGATGTAGCTCGACTGGTTCGAGGCAAACCATCGAAAGGGAGGGTTGGTAGTCGACAGATTCGCCATCGGCTTAGGCAGGACGAACTGGAGCGTCTCGCCGTCGCGCGGTCACGGGGCTATCTTACAGTAACACCCACCACACGGTCCGCGTTGCAAAACGCCTGGCATATGGATCGCCTGGCGGCTCTCAAGCCTTGCCTGTTCATAGAACATACAGGGGATGGATATGTCATCTCCGGAGAGAATAACGGGGTCCTGATCCACGCCGTAGTGACGAGCTTGAAGGACGTAGAGACTTTTTTCGGTAATCTCACGTAGAACAAGACGCCCCCTTCCTGAACGATCACGCCCTCAACTTCCAAGAGCGGCCCCAGATGAGACGACCCATTATCTCTAGCAGGGTGGTGAAAAATGATTTCCTGCTGCGCATTTCGATAGTTGGCCTGCAACTTCGTTGGAGACGCCGAAAAAATCCTCAGCGTATCTCAGTGGATACGCCTCCGGTTTTTTCCTCGTCTCCGCCTCGTTTCGTCAAAACTCTCAAAATGCTCACGACGGAACCATTTTTCACCACCCTGCTTGGGAGGCGAGGCAACCGCAATCAAACCCATGCAAGTGACTGAAAGTTGGACGCTCAACCGCGCCCAAAAATGCCGGTTGAGATTCAAGCGAATCCCCAAAGAGATCTTTGTCGGATAGCAAAAAGTCGTTACGCCCTCGCCGCCTCTGGCAACACCGAGTAGACCAAGACCTTTA
>JAIXQT010000068.1 GCA_027485595.1 Pseudomonadota bacterium
GAGGCGGTATACCTCGATGTTCCAGGATGGGCCGAGGATATCAGCGGTGTCCGTACCTGGGAGGCGCTCCCGAAGACCGTTCGTGGTTTCGTTGAGACCCTTACGAAGCTCCTTGAGTGTCCAGTCAGCTTCGTGAGCGTCGGACCGGGGAGAGAGGCGACAATTCCGGTCGCTCCGCCTCCGGTGGTTAAGGAGTTCTTGGCCTAGTGCGTGCCGCAGTTATTCATGGTATCAGAAGTTCTTGTTTAAACAGGTGTTTAATTATGAGTAAGAGAATCGTTTGTCTTGCGGCGTGGTCCGCTCTTCTTATCGGCGCATTTTGTGTAGCGGGTGACGTGCTTGCGCAGGATGGTGGTCAGGTGTTTTCGACCCCACCAGCATCGGCCGATCAGCAGCCAAGCTTCATGCAGTCGCTGATTAGCATGTTGCCGATGTTAGCGATCTGTTACCTGATCTTCTGGGTGATGGTGATTCGACCTCAGGAGTCCAAGGTCAAGAAACACAAAGAGCTCCTTGATTCTCTCAAGCGTGGCGATTCGGTTGTCACCACAGGTGGTATCATCGGGCGTGTGGCGAGCGTTGAGAAAGACGGTGTGTTCGTTGAGATCGCGCCGAACGTGAAGGTGAAGTTCGCTCAAGCCCACATCTTGGGGCTTGAGAAGGGTGAGTCAAAGGCTGAGGCCGCTTAATTTATAATCGCGAGTCGGTATGGTCAGGGATATTCAACAAAGAACGATCGTTTTCGTTGCGGTTGTTGTGCTGTCGGTGTTGTCGCTTTTGCCGACGGTGCTGAGAGATAACTTCACGCAGAAGTGGTTCACGAAGCCAATGGCCCTCGGGCTCGATATCAGTGGCGGTGTGCACCTCGTCTACGGTGTGAAGGCGAGTGAGGCGGTGACGAGCCGTCTTCAAACGCTTCTCGCCGGGCTTCGCTCTGACCTTCGAAGCAAGAAGATCGCAGTATCTCAATCTACCGTTGGCTCTGATAACTCCCTCCAAGTAACGCTTCTGAGTGACGCCTCCCTTGAGACCGCTAAAGCGACCATCAAGGAGAAGGCGCCGGAGCTTAATCTGGTTGTGACCGAAATGGATGGCTCTCGCCCCCGGCTTCGCTATCAGTTCAGCGATATGGCCGCGAAGAAGATAGAGACCGACGCCATTGAGCAAGCGGTTGAAACCCTCCGCAATCGTGTCGACCAGTTCGGTGTGAGCGAGCCGCTCATTCAACGGTCGGGTGATAACCGAATCATTCTTCAGATGCCTGGCGTATCCGATATCAACGCCGTTAAAAAAGTTGTCGGTTCTGTCGCCAAGCTTGAGTTTCGTCTCGTCCCCGGTCCTGGCACCCCTCAGGGTGTTGGTACTGTTACCCTCAGGAACAAGGAGGGGCAGCCCGTAGCTGTCGAGGACCAGGCCCTTATGACCGGAGACGCCGTGGCCGATGCCCGTGTCGATTTCGATCAGCAGGGACAGGTAGAGGTGTCCCTGCGCCTCTCGTCGCTTGGGCAGCAGACCTTCGCACGAATCACCTCGGAGAACGTTGGGCGGCAGCTTGCGATTGTCTTGGATGGAATCGTGTATTCAGCTCCCGTCATTCGGGATGCGATTACCGGTGGACAAGCGAGTATCTCGGGTGGCTTCACGATGGAAGAAGCCCGCCAGCTCAAGGTCGTCCTCAAAGCAGGCGCACTTCCGGCTCCATTAACTGTTCTCGAAGAGCGAACAGTTGGACCGACACTCGGGCTTGAGTCCGTGAAGAAAGGTGTCATCGCGATGGGCATTGGCTTTGCGGCTATCGCCCTTTTCATGATGGTGTACTACGCCAAGTCCGGTGTCGTCGCGGTCGTAACGCTCGTCCTGAACGCGATCATCATGATGGCGTGCTTGTCGTTCTTTGGAGCGACCCTGACCTTGCCTGGTCTTGCGGGCCTCGCCTTGACGATCGGTATGGCAGTCGATTCGAACGTGATCATCTTTGAGCGTATCCGGGACGAGATTCGTAACGGGGCGGGCCGGGATGTCGCGGTTTCGACCGGTTTCGATAAGGCTTTCGGTGCGATCTTTGACGCAAACGTTACCACCCTCCTTGCGGGAGTGCTTCTGTACTATTTCGGGACGGGAGCGATTCGTGGCTTCGCCGTGACGTTGTCGATTGGTGTTGTCACGACGGTGTTCTGCGCGGTTTTCGTTGCTCGACTCTTCTTCGATTACTTCGATTTGAAGGGTAAAAAAGGGTTGTCGATCTAAGTGAAAAGGAAAACTATTATGAGAGAGTTAATTCCAACAAACGCGAAGATCGACTTCATGGGGAATCGCTTCGTGTGCATGTTCCTATCCTTGCTTGCGTTCGTCGCGTCGGTCTACATCTTCGTTCAGCGGGGTGAGGAGAAGTACGGCACCGATTTCCTTGGTGGACATGAGTTCCTTGTCTCCTTCAAGGGGGATTTCGATAGCGAGAAGATCCGCTCTGGGCTGTCCGCTCAGAACCTTGAAGGTGTACGGGTTCAAGCATTTCAGGGAACGCAGAATGAATTCTCGATCCGTCTCGGGGAGGCTGGAGAGGCCGACGCTGTTCGGGGCAAAGTAGAGAGAGCGCTCAAATCGTCGTTCGGTGATGTGTATACGATCGAGAAGACCGACTATGTTGGTCCGACTGTTGGTCGTGAGCTTCGAACGAGTGCCTTGTGGGCCGTTGGTCTCGGACTACTGGGGATCCTCGCCTACATCGCGTTCCGATTTGAGTTCGCTGTTGGTATCGGAACGATCGTCGCGTTATTCCACGACGTTGTGATAGCTACCGGTATCTACCTTATCTCGGGGCATATCATCGGCATGGCGACCCTCGCCGGCGCTCTCACGATTGTGGGTTACTCGGTGAACGATACCGTCGTGGTGTTTGACCGAGTGCGAGAGCAACGCAACAAGAAAAAGGGAGCTAAGCTCGTCGATATCGTGAACGAGGCGCTCAACTTCACTCTCTCTCGAACGGTTATCACCCATCTTTTGACCTTCTTCTCAGCGTTAGCGCTTTACGTGTTCGCCGATGGAGATATTAAGGACCTGAGCCTCTATCTCTGCGCGGGAATCTTGCTGGGTTCGTACTCGACTATCTTCATCGTATCGTCGGTGGTGATTATGCTTGAGGGACGAAAGTCGGCTGAGCCTGTCGCGAAAGCACCGAAGGCGGCTAGGGCTTCGGGGGTGTAGGGAGCGCCTTTACGTCCCTTGAATCGGGAGGGCGGGCATTCCTGACCGCCGTATTGCATAACGGTTATAATGTTCGTGCGCATCGCATCCAGAGGGCCCGTCTCGTTCTGCGCTGTAGCTTTAGCGAAAGGGTGCCGACGGGCCGGAACTCGTGACCTCCCACTGTGCGACTCGTGACGTGGGAGGGCGACCATTCCTGGTCGCCGAAGATGTTTCGAATGGCGAACAACCTTCGCTTTTCGCAACGCGGCGGTCAGGAATGACCGCCCTCCCGGTTTCGCGAATTCGTTCATCGCGTTCATTCGAACTATCGCCCGACAATGGGTGGCCCTTTATTGTCGATGGCCGCCCCCTCCATCCGATGCACAAACAAAACCCCCTTACGGTGGTCCTTGATGTTCACCTGATAGCAGGCGGTTACAGGTGCCTCAAATGAGTTGGTGATA
>JAIXQT010000192.1 GCA_027485595.1 Pseudomonadota bacterium
ATGCGAAAAAAATTTCTGAAAGGGGCACTAGTCGGTGCCACGCTCTTTATGGCGCGCGGATAACACCGAGTCGGTGCGTAAACACGAGCCCACCTCCTAGGTATCCAACGAAGAGCGTCAGCCCTAGCTGGGTAATCACCGTAGCCAGGTAGAAAAATAGCAACACGCCCCTACCGTGGACCGCCCGTGATTTCAACCATGCGAACGTGGCCATCAGAAGCGCATTCACTAACAGGAGGCGCCCATACGCGTGGTGTGTCCCGAGCGCCGACTGGACGTCAGCAGAAAGATCCCCCAGCGGGCTACTCGCTTGATACCCTGAAAAAAACGCTAGGGTCGTGGAAACAACGACAGCCACAAGTGCGACGGTCCGGGCAACACGAAGAGGTTCTCGCCATGTGGGCCGCGCTCTCATGAGCTCAATCGAGGAGAGCATCGCGATGAACGCGAGGGGCATGCCACTCAATGGAGGATGAAGATCTATCATGGAGAAGAGGTAGTCCGTTGTCTGTTCGAGGGGCCATCGAGGCGCCCTCAGCACATCTTATCCCTAGTAGGGCGATGAAAAAAGATTTCCCGTCGCACATTTCGATAGTTTCACCGGAAGTTCTTTCACCGGAAGTTAATTGAAAGATCCGAACAAATACCCAATCTATCTCAGGAGATATCACTCTACCGCGCTGTCTCCACCTCGCACATCGCTCGTCATTTCCCCCTTGTTCATCGACCACGAGCAGGGATCCCCTGAGAATCAGGTTACTATCGAGCTTCCGCTGAAAAAGCCAACGTAGGGCAGTTTACTCTCCCCTAAAACAAGGAGGCATTGTATCACGGATAAGATCCTGGACTCGAAGTTTCTCGTATACACAGTGATAGTGCGAATGTTTTCTCACTCTACATCCAGTCAACGAATGTTTCTCGGGAGCATCCTGCTCGTCGTCGCGTTAGTAATTGCCTTCCCGCTCTATCAGGCACTACACACCGGCGGATATCTCTTCTTTACAAACGGGATCGATGAGGCGTCATACCTCTCCTATCCCTACTCTCACATGCTACGCACATGGAAAGGCGTAGCCAGATACTCAAGCTCAATCATCGTGTGGCTTCATATGGTGGGCTTGTCGGGAGGATACATTAATATCCTCTTAGACATGCTCTGCGCAGTGACATTTCTCCTAGCCACCCGGCGGGCTTTGAGGAGGTACGGGCTTCCACCCGTAGAGGCATCGGAGTGCGCCCTTCTTATCTTCATGCTTCCACTCCTTACGACTACATGGAATCCGATCATCGCGGACCTCAAAGCTCTGACCTCATGGAACGCTCTCTCTACGTGGGTCACGCTAGCCCCGAACAGCGATCTTCTCTTTCTTCGTTCCCCCGAGCCCCAACTGTCTTGGACGATCCTGGCCTTGGTCATCGCGTATACGCCAAGCAGTCGCCTCCTGCCGTTGGTTTCACTTTTGATCGCTCCGTTTTTGTACACCTTCGTACGACTACCTGTGATTTTCGTAGCGGTCACGCAGCTGCTGCCCACCTCATTTCCTCTCACAACACGCCTCATTATGAGCTTCACAACTGTCGGAGCTTTAGTTGGTGCCTTCGTTCACTTGTCGGTCAGCCCGGAACTCTCCCGTTTTGTCGTCGAGTCTCGCGCCCCAGTTCTTCCTATCTCGGCTCTCATCGCCACTACGATTTGGTTTGTAGTGAAAGGTCGTACTCCTCAACGATGGAGGGAACCATGCTCAATCCTTGTCACCTCAACGTGGGTAGGCGCCAACGTCCAGATCGTCTCAGGATGGATGATCGCTCCCAGCAAGTTCGAGGAATATTGGTCAGCCGCGGTCATAGCCCTCATTCTTTCCCTCACGATAGTCCTCCAGAGCCATAGAAAGCGCCTCTGGCTCGCCGCAGCCTGGATGGTTTTCATGTTTCATGCCATCGAGATATTCCAGCAGAACTCGGCAGTTATGGATAAGCTTCGTGAACCTGAGAGGATCATCAATCTCTTGCGAACGCAGCCGGAACGCCTGGCATTCAACGATGTTCTGCTCGCTACCTACGTCGACATGATTCATCCCCGCCAGAACCACTCAATTATGTCATTTACAAGAACGTATGATCTGACCTCTGAGAATAGCCTACGACTCTACCGGTGCGCCAAGCAGGATATCGCCAGTCGAGGGGAGGAGGTCTCGAAGCATTTCAACGAAACATTCCACCGTTTAGAGGATGGATATCGACAGCGCGGCGTTGATTACGTCATAACGATGGGCCGCCGTCCCTTGGAGCAGACGTCCTTTCCGCTGTCCACAAACGCATCTCAATGCGCGACTCTGCTCCCATGTGAAATCGTTCTAGAAGCCATCTCAAAAATACCATGCAGGCGAGGCTCTGCGAGCTAGGAGAACGCGAGAATGCAGGGAGAAAACGCGCGCAGGTTTATCCGCTGCGATACAGCGAGCACGTTTTCTCCCGAAGACGACGCGATCTCGTAGCGCAGCGAGCCGCAGCCCAGGGGATTTTTGAGATGGCTTCTAGGGTCTTCCACGAAATGATGGAGTAGTCGTGGCAGCACCTGACTGTTCAGTCGCAGTCGCACATCGCCCGTCGACGCTCGGATGAGCACCATAGATGATACATGAGTTTCATCGATGTGCAGGATACGCTTAGGGAAGCGAGGCCCCCCCACGTGTCGGCGTCCACAATTAAACTCCTAGCAGGTTTTGCCTCGCTTCCTTAGCTATCTGTGCTGAAGGAGTTTCCCTGTGTTAAGCGCAGCGTTTAAGAAGAACAACCGTCACATCATCGCGTATGAGCCGTTCCCCACGAAACGTATCAAAGGAGTCGAGCACGGTCCGAAGCATGTCAGCGCTTGATTGGTCGGCTGATGTCGATCGCAAAGCTGTTGCCAATCGCTCAAGACCGAAAGCCTCACCCGAGAGATCTTGCGCCTCCGTCATCCCATCGGTAAACATGATCAGCGCGTCCCCTACTTCCAATGTGTCCTGACAAACGGTGTACGTTGAGTCCTCGAAAAACCCGACTGCGAAGCCCTCTCCTAATAGTTTTGCCACCTCATGAGTTTCGCGTCGAAGAAGTAACGCTGGAGGATGTCCCGCCCGGGACCACACGACCTGGCCAGTCATGGGGTCGTACAAACAGCTACCCATGGTTACGAATCGACCCTGCGGAATCTGCGGAGCGAGTAGACGATTCATCTCCTCAAGCAATTCGTCGGGGCTCTCCTTCGCGGCGGCCGTCATAGCGAGCTTCGCCATGCTACCAATGAAGGCGGCGGAGAGCCCGTGCCCCGAGACATCAGCTATCTGCAACGATACCCTGCCGGAGGGTGTTTTGTTAGCGAAGTACCAGTCTCCTCCAACCTCGTCTAAGGGTTGGTACGAAACAGCGAGCTCTATTCGAGGATCCCGAGGTAGCTCTCGGGGCAAGAGGCTTTGTTGAATAGCTCGGGCTTCATCAAGCTCCTTCTTGAATCGAGTATTGTGGTCACGAAGGCTTGCGTTAATTTCAGCCAGGCTGCTTTTTTTGTCGTCAGTGCCAGCTATCTTTCTCAATCGCAACGTAAGAGCGATCCGGCTGGCCAGAGCTCCAACCGAGAACGGGGGGTGGACGACCTCCACGGCTCTAGAAAGATCGTCGTTTTTTTCCACGTCCATGACCTCATCGGAGATACACACGATCGGCACTGCGCGGGTATTTTGTTGCGCTCGGAAGAATGCGCACAAGCCGTTGGCATCGTCGACGACTCGACCATCGATCAGGATCAAATCCATCGTCGATCTCGAAATAGCCTCAGAGAGAGGCGCTTCACGACTCGGCTCAACAATCGAGTACCCCAATCGGTTAAGGAACGTTGGTAGGGTATCGTTGTCCCGTCCTACGAAAAATATCGAGTCCATGTGCGCTTTCCCCTGCACCTCTACATGTCATCAGACATGGGGTATATCGGCGTTTTTCCCTCCAACCTCGAGCTTTAAGAGTATTTTTCCGCCGATCTCACGAAGACAAAGCATAAGAGGCTGACTCTCCTCAAGAACCGCGGCTACTTAGAAGCCTCATGGGGCGAACTCTCTTGGGGGCCCCGAGCCACAACGAGGACAGGCGCAACGGCTCTAAGATTGTACCACAAGTAGAGGTTATCCATCTGTCTCAAGGCGTCGTCGGTCTTGTGAGATTTGAACTCAACGTACAACTTGACTGGGCCGGTCTGTGACGGGAACGCCCCGTGCAAGGGTTCACCATCCGGGGAGAGCGAGACCCGCTCAATCCGACTACTCACCACTTCTAAACCCGTTTGAGACGCGAGCGAAAACGCGTATGGGTTAAATCCCCGAAACTTGTACTGCGAGTCCTCAAGCTCGACTACCACCGAAACCCCTCGGTCCCGCACCTGGTAACTTTCTACTTTGATTCGGGCCGCGGGCTCCATGCTAAAGCCCTGCACGAGATCTCCGACTATTACGCAGAGCGCGACCAGAAATATCTTCATCCCGCTCCGCGTCGAAAGCCAATTAAATCGGCTCGCTCTGCCCTGCGCCTCGAGCGTCTTCAACCGTTGCTGGCGATAGGGGTCGAGTCCTGACGACCGCCATTCAGACTCGTCAACAAGCACCAGGGCGAAGGCCAGACCGGTATAGGTTGAGAGCACCCAAAAGATCCCCTCAGCGGCGGAGGCCGCCGTGGCCCAAAAAAGTGAACGTCCATCAGGGGAAGGATACCAAAGGACCCCCACCACGAGTGCGGTTACAGCGACGGGCGATACCAGTGAACGAACAGCGGCTAATGGGTCCCTACGACCAAGGTTCAGGGCTGCGGCGCACACGCCTCGCATGCTACCTCCGAGAAGTCCGAAGGTGACGAAATAGAAATAAAAACGAAATACCCAAAACACCGCGCAGAAGAAAATGAAGAGCAGTACTGAGGATACCCAGCCTTGGGAGACGAATGAGGCCGTTACCATAGGGAGCGTCACCGCGCCCCACACAACGAATCCAGCCAGGACGATCCGCAATGCGGCTAGGAATGGGTTCGCGAGGCTTCCCTTGACGTGCTCAAATTTTCGACGCCAGCGCAAAACGATGACACTTACGATAACGAGCTGAATCAAGCGATCGAAAGCCATGACCCCGGCGAGCGCGGCGAAGCCGCTCGGGGAAGTTAATCCTTGCGCGATAGACGAGACCGCAAGCGCTGCGAGCATCGGGAGCACTATGGAGATATCGTTGAAAAGTAATCCAGCCGCGATGGCAAATGGATCAAGAGCGGCAGGACCACCACCACCAGTTTCTCTCTGTTGTTGCTCGTGTGACATGAAAACTACCGAGACCACCCATAGGGGGTGTCTTTCACCAGGTCACATCCTAGCCCAACAGTACGTTGGGCTCAATTGAGCAACAGCCTCGTCCGAGTACGACAAGCGTGCCCGAGCACACCATGTGAAATGCTCCGAATGATCTCGATGAGCAATCGCGGTGTCTACTATTGGAACCAGGGGAGCTCGCTTTCAAGATTCTTGAGGACGTCGCGCAACCCGATACCCGAAGGCGCGATGACAACACCTCCATCGACCTGTCGAGCTATCTTACCAAGCATCTGCTCCTGCTCAGACTCTGAGTCAGCGACCTTAACCTTCTTAACTCGATCCGCCCCGAGCAGCTCGAGATCCTCTTCGAGGGTATCCTTCTCCTCTGCCAGGATCACGAGTCTATGGCCATTGATGTTGACCAAGGCTGGCTTTTTACCTGTATAGGGAACGAAGAAGTTATTCATACGTCCCTCAAGGTTAATCACGCGAGTCCCACATTTCAACTCTGAACCCGCAGGTTTTCTACGACACTTTTTTCCCAGAGAGCCTCCATGCATTGTAGACGCCGCTGGTTAGTGGAAGTCCAACGATAGATTCCGCTAACTCAGCGGCACGACACAACTTCTCAAGATCAAGATTCGTAGCAATCCCAAGGGCATGGCAGAGGTACGTAACATCCTCCGTCGCCACGTTACCTGACGCGCCCGGCGTGAAGGGGCATCCACCCATCCCACCGATAGAGGTCTCGAATATCGACACACCCTCACACAGGCCCGCATACACGTTTGTTACCCCTAGCCCCCAGGTGTTGTGTAGATGCAACGA
Source organism: Pseudomonadota bacterium (assembly GCA_027485595.1). Taxonomy (GTDB): domain Bacteria; phylum Bdellovibrionota_C; class UBA2361; order UBA2361; family OMII01; genus OMII01. Next base: position 6,152 of record JAIXQT010000192.1, read on the forward strand.
GAGCGGAATTCCGAGCGGTCGCAGGAGTTGTATACACGCACGGATGGAGTTTGGATGAGCGACTCCCACCGTGTCCGCCAAACAGATCTCAGCCAGCCCTTCCCCAACCGAACTAAGCGCGTCCAGATAACGCTCAACAAGTCGTAGCACAGCACTTGAAGTAATCGTTCCCTCGAAACCACACCCAAAAGCGGTAGATACCATCAAACCGTGAACCCGTTTTCCGACCTGATGAAATTCGTCACACCAGGTCGGGACCGCGGCAAGAGCGCCTTCAACGGTGGTGTTGTTGTTCGAGCGCAAAAAGGTCTCACTCGGGGATGTATACAACCACCCCTTGTTTTGTAACATTCCTGTTGCTTCGGCTCGCTGATATCCTTTGACATTGAGATAGAGCGCTGAAAACGAGGTCGCTGTGTTGGTGGGCAACCCAGCTACAAGCGCCTCAGCGTCCGCCATAGAAGGAACCTTGTCAGGCCGGACGAACGCGGTGACCTCTATCTCAGAGAGCCCGGCTTCGATAAGGGAACGAATGAGTAGAAGCTTGCGCTCAGTCTCGAAAAAACGGGGAAGGATTTGAAAGCCCTCTCGAGGACCCACTTCTCGGATAACAACAGATGACGGAAGAGCTTGTGCTATCATCTACGATGTTTAGTAACCGTGTCGCGCGCATGCGCAAGTAAGTACGGTAACCACCTACGCTCAGTGTACCTCACACGTGGTGGAGCTTCATAGGTTAATTCATACCAGATACGGAAAATTCTTGTCGCTCAAGCCGGGCGGCTCTGAGCCAAACGAGTCCCGCAAGGAGCATCGCGATCGATGAAACCTGCAAGCCGAGCGCGAGAGCTCTCGCTTCGGAGAGACCCATCGTATCCAAAAGTAGGTCAGCGAACCAACCGATCAGAACTGGAGCTAGCGCAGATCCAAAGAGCTGGATAGCGAAGATAGTCATGCCTTGGGTGAAAGCCTCAAGACCGCCCGGAGCGCGCGCGACAAGCACCGAATTGAGCGGGGCGGTCCCAGCGAAGATCGTAATTTGGGCGACAAAACACAACACAAAGAATACCACTGCAGAGGAAGAGAGGAACGCGCCGGAGAGAAAAGGAACCCCCAGCAAGGTCGAGAGGGCAACGAAGAGCAACAAGCCCCTCACCTGCATAGTGGAGCGTTTTACCATCCGTGAGGCGAGCTGCCCCCCTCCGAGCGCCCCAATAAAACCGGTGACAGCGAGGTTATATCCGAAGTACTTCGCGGCATCCTCAGGCGCCATTCCTAGGTTAGCGACATGGCGCACCACAAACATAGCCACGCCATTGAGGGCGAACGTTTGCAAAACATATCCGAGGATGGAGAGACGCAAAACTCGCGCGGAGCAGATGGCCGTAATGCCCTTCCAAAATGAGGGCCTTGATCCCTCCTGAAACTTCGCTCGTTCCTCCCTCGCCACAAAGAAAAATCCGAGAGGAAGGATTAATCCAGGGATAGTCGCAAGCAGGAAAACCTCGCGCCATCCCCACGTCGCGGCAAGCTGACCACCAGCAATGTATCCGAGGGCCGAGCCAACTGGGATAGCGACATAAAAGATAGAGAGCGCGGAGTTCAAGGAGACCATATCCTGAACCCGCCCCTTCAAAAAGCTCGGCACAATAGCGCCGAAACTCGCCTCTCCTACACCCACAAACATTCGCGCGATAATGAAGAAGATGAACCCTGAAGCCAGTCCGGTTATGCCGGTGCACAAGCTCCACGCCACGAGACCAACCGCCATGAGCACTCGTCGGTCGACTCGATTATCGAAGAACCCAAAGATCGGCGAGAAGATTGTGTAACCGACCACGAATGCGGCTCCCAAAAGTCCCGACTGCTGATTAGTGAGCCCAAACTCGCTTTTCAGCAGCGGCTCAACCGCTTGAACGATGTATCTGTCAAAGAAATTAAGAATATTGATGAGCGTGAGAAACGCGATGAGACGGTACGGGAGTTTACCCGAGCTCATTACGACTCGCTGTCACCAAGACCGGTTAGAAATCGCTGCTGACTCGGGTACTTTGAACGCAGCGCATCAGCAAGCTGTCGAGCCTGCGCCTTCTCAGACTCAGAGACCGCAATCATCATCACGGCATTCGCCGCGGGTACTGCGGCGAACTCTCCCTGCTGAGCGATTCGAATTAATTGGCTGCGCGCGAACTCCCTATGACGGTCGGAATCAATCAGTGCGCGCGCCAGACCGAAAGCGAGCATTTCCGCCATGAAGCGCTCAGAGGAACCAGGCTTACCGACTTGCTCCCATGACACGCTAGCCAATGCGCTCTGGGTCTTGTCGAAATCGCTAAGCCGGGCAGCGAGAAGTCCTCGATACAGCTCCTTGAGTGTACTGAATGGCGCGGATGCATCGAGCGACTCAACCATCAATGTGACTTTGTCTTTAAGCTGCGAGATCTCTTTGGTTGTGGTCTCAATCTTGGCGACCGTCTTGGCCTTCTCAGAGGCGTCAGCCTGGCTGGCCTCCTCAGCTCGCAGCGCAAGAAGTGACTCCTCCTTGGTCACGAGCTGGTGGTAACTCTCTTGCACTGAGTTCAACACGGCGGTGGCTGCGGAGCGCTTCTCGAGGGCAACTGTCGTGAATCTATCGTAGCCCAGCATGGTGGCCCCGATCGCGACAAGCACGACAAGTATGTTTCGCCAGTTTTTGACCACCCATCGAGCGAATGGATCGTTTTGCGCTGCAGCGGCGATAGCCGGATCTTCGAAGATATTACGCGTAGGGGCTTGAGGGGCCTCGCCCTGGGATTGCTCGTTGGTTACTGGCGTGGTCGACACAACTAAACCTCTTTACCTAGACAGTAGAACTCGCCTCAAAAGACTCGTCCGCCGGGAGGGACAAGTTTGACCGCCCCAGCATCAGACCTAGCGACGCTGTTGTTTGAGACCAGTTCCCGGAAGCTACCCCCGTTTCGTAGCAGAGGAGCCATCAAAAGTACAGGCAGAAGCTTACCTTACATCTTGTACTTGAAGTCATCAGGGTCAAGCTGACTAAGTATCTCCTCCCACTTAGCCTTATCAATCGCTTGGAAATCACTCGATGATGAGCCCTCTCCCTCAGCCCCCTCCTCGCCTACCTCTCCCTCAGTCTGACGTACCGGGGGTTGGGAGGACTCCCCCTGCGAGGCGAAGGCGACCTTAGCTTGGTCGAGAACCTGTTGAGCTACGTAGATCGGAGCCGACGCTCGTAACGCCATGGCGATGGCATCACTGGGACGAGCATCCAGGACAATGGCTTTATCCCCCTGACCAAGGACGAGCTCCGCGAAATAGGTCGAATCACGCAACTCGGTTATCACGATGCGTTGAACGGTGATCCCAAGCTGCAACAAAAGATCGTGGAATAGGTCGTGCGTAAGGGGGCGAGCCATCGTTATCTGCTTAATTGCGCTCGCTATGGAGGTGGCCTCAGTGATGCCGATCCAGATGGGCAAGGTGACGCTTCCGGTCTCATCTTTAAGCACTACGATAGGGGCCTGGGTCGTTGGGTCCATGACCAACCCACCAACAAACATCTCAATAGCAGCCTCTTGCACCATGGTCGATAAATCCTATCCCTTGGGACCCTTTACTACACCGCGCCAGTATACCCCCGGATACGGTAAGGGAGCACGGGAAATTTTGGGGGTGTACGAAAGAGAGAATAAGTATGCCAATACGGACGGTCCCGGGGCCGAGCAAAGCATCATGGCGCTATGGCGCCACCTCAATCTCCCCCACAAGGGTGAAGCGCTTACGCCCAATAATTTTAGCCTTCACAAGCGATCCCAACGAGAGCCCCTCATACGGCTTGGTGAAATTCACAACGAAATTCTGTGAGACCCTTCCTTGGAAGCAGCGGTCATCCATCCGATTGTAGCTATCAATGAGAACTTCGGCCGTTTTGCCAACCCACTGATCGAGACGAGCGCTCTGGATCTCCTCCTGCCGAGCTTGGAGGACCTGAAGGCGGTGCAACTTCTCCTCTTGAGTGATTAACTCCTGCATCGAGGCGGCTGGAGTTCCTGGCCGCGGAGAGAATACGTATGAATAGATCTGATCGAACTGCACGATATCCATAACTTCAAGGGTCTGCTGGAAATCCTCTTCAGTCTCTCCTGGAAAGCCGACGATGATGTCGGTGGTGACCGCCATATCAGGAACTCGGGTTTTGAGGTCCTCGATAATCTTGAGGTACTTCGAGCGACGATAGTTGCGGTTCATCAACTTTAAGATTCGATCACTTCCAGATTGAAGCGGCATGTGAATGTGTCGACACACCTTTGGATTGGAACTCACACACTCAATGAAATCCGCGCGAACCTCTTGAGGATGGGGGCTAAGGAACCGAATACGCTCTACTCCGTCAATGCTTGAGATCCTCTCAAGGAGATGCACAAAGGAGACGCGAGGAGAGAGGTCCAAACCGTATGAATTAACGGTCTGCCCAAGTAGAACTATCTCCTTACTTCCGCGATGCACGGCGATCCTAACCTCACGCTCAATCTCAGCGACCGCGCGCGAGACCTCGGGGCCTCTGGTCGTGGGAACGATGCAATAGGTACAACTCTTGTTACAGCCACGGCTAATTGAGATGAACGCGGTGACCTTGCCGGCTTTACCGTTCTTTGAAGAATCAGCATCAGCAAATCCCAGGGGCAACTCTTCCCAATCCTCTCGGTAATTCACCGCAACTTGAGGAGGCGCACCATTTTTCCGCAACTGAATCAGCGAGGGGACGAGCGAGAGATTGTGAGTGCCGAACACCACATCGACGTTCCTGCCCTTCTTGAGGATTGCCTCACCCTCCTGTTGAGCCACACATCCACACACCCCCACCATCATATTTGGATTAGTGGCTTTTAACTCGCGCATCTCCCCGAGCATACTGTACAGCTTCTGCTCGGGCTTCTCTCGCACACTACAGGTGTTGATCAGTACGAGGTCAGCTTTCTCTGGCGCGTCGACCGGGTGATACTCCTTTTCGAGAATCTTGTAGAGCTTCTGGGTATCATGCTCATTCATCGCGCAGCCGAAGGTGCGGATGTACACACCCTGCGTCGTCTTCTCATCAGACGACTCCGTTCGATTGCTTTGCGATTCACACGACGATGACATAAGGGAGGCCTCTTACCTGATGAGCCCCGACCTTACGGGCACAGATCGAGCTTCACACCTACTCGGAGCGAAACGACGCGATACGAACCACCGGCTGCGGGGCAACGGTCGTTGTCACTGGAACAGGCTTGTCCAATGATAACTTAAAGCGCTTTGAGGCACCGGGCGCCAAACGCAAGTTGGGGACCTCAACGCGTTTCTCATTCTCAAGAATTTGCTGATCCAAATCAAGCGCATCCCTTGGGATAAACCCGGCTACTATAACCACCTCTTTAATGGTCGCACTGCCTGAATTAACCAACTCGCCCGTGATGATAAACCGAACGACGCACTCGTTCGGACTGGAGCAGCTCTCCGCCGGAACCCGATGGACCTCTAAATTACGCAAGGCGATGAACTGCTTAGCCTCGACTTTCTCGACGGGGGCGGCTTCAGCGGGCGCAAAAGGGGCCGCCTCCCTGCCCCAAAGGACCTGGAGCTGGTAGCTCGTAATCCCCGGCAGTGGCATGGAGAGGGTGAACGGTTGAGCGACCCCCTTTTCAAGAATGCGGGGGGCCTTGGACGCCTCAGACCTATCACCAAGAAGAATGTCCCCCATATTGTGGAAGGAGACCCGCTCCTGGCCGGCTTTATCGAGGGCGGAGAGCCGGACAACGACCTCCGATGCTGGTTTGCTAACTTTAGGAATGAGACGACCGTTAACGACGATCTTCTTTCCGTCGTTTACCTCATCGACAACCTCGAGAACAAAAGGGGTAACATCGGGATCGATACCGGCCGTAGCCTCGATCGGAACAGTGCCGGCCCCTTGAGTCTTAGCGCTGGGGCCGAACAGCGCGCAACCGCTCAACACGCCCGACAACACGAGCGCCGGCAACACACACCGAAAAACAACTGAGCTGCGGGAAGCGTACGTTCCTATCACCTACCCCTCTCGAACCGAACGATCCACCACCTTCCAGGATCCCATATTCCAGACCCATCGTTGCTCCTCAGTACGGGTATTCACAACGTACACAGGCACTCGGTAGAACTTAGTCTTTACCTGAACGGTCGCTTCACGAGCGCCGTCACCCCACACAACATTAGTGACCTTCGTATCAACGATCCGCTCCTCTTCCGTTGTGTCCTTGAACTGTGACGAGAGCTTGAGCTGGCTCTCCGGGGCTACATACGACGCTGCCTCGGTGTGATTTCCCCACACGATTGCGGCGTTAAATCCCTTAATCTCCTTGTCGAGGAGCTCCATGCGATCTCCCTCTGTGGCGCCAACCTCTTTGAACGCTTGGATGAAGGGCACCAACACACACCCCGAGAGGGATGTGGAAACGCTGAGAGCTATAGAAATGGTGATTACTCGAGCCGCATTGCGGAGCTCTGGACAAAGTCGCATTTACTTGGTCTCCCCTGGAGGTGTCGCTTCATGCGGCTTAGGTTCCGCCGAGTCCTCTGGATTTACCAGATTGACGATAAACTTTTTAAGGCGCTCGATATCGCGCCGCGCCAGGTAGCTCCCCTGAGAGCGATCGGGCATGGCGTCTTTCGGCATTGCCGCTTTAACGGCCGGAATAACTCGCTCTCCCTGGATATCCTTCAGGATCTCCTGGAGCTCCGCTCGATCCGTGTCCGTCGGCGGAGCGAGGCGATTGCTAATGTCTTTCGCGGCGACAAACACGGTCGAGCCCGCAAAGAGACAGATCATCATAAAGAGCGCCGTGTTCCGCATACTTGAAGGTTAGATCAGTCGTCCGTTTCTGGAAAGGATGCAATCAACGGGAGATGGTCATCGAAATGCGTTTCTGCTCTGATGGGTCCCCATCCCGAACCGCTCTGTAGACTCGTCTCGAGATGAGGTTCAGAAACAACCTCACAAGCGACAACCGGTTAGTACGCGTTCCTATTTCGGAATCCCCGAAAGATGGTCATCCATACGATCTTGAGGTCCAGAATAAGGGACCAATTCTCAATGTAGTACAGATCGTACTCAATTCGCTTATCGATTGAGGTATCGCCACGCCATCCATGTACCTGAGCCCACCCGGTGATCCCAGCGGGCACCTTGTGTCGGAGCATGTACCTCGGAATCCTTGTCCTGAACTCCTGGATAAATACTGGTCGCTCCGGTCGAGGGCCTACGATCGACATGTCTCCCTTGAGAACATTTAACAGCTGCGGCAGCTCATCGAGACTCGTAGAGCGAAGGAACCGACCCAGCGGAGTGACTCGATTGTCGCCTGGCGTAGTCCATCCTGGCCCTTTGCTCTCAGCGTTAGTGTACATCGTTCTGAACTTCACGATGCTGAAACGGCTACCGTCGAAGCTTACCCGCTCCTGCTTGAAGAGGATCGGCCCTCGAGAGGTAAGCTTCACGAGAAGTGAGATGAGAACCATCAAGGGGGAGAAAACAACCAACGCGGAGCTGGCAAGCACAAGGTCAACGACCCGCTTCGTAAAAAGGTTGATGCCATCAAGGGGACATTCTTGAAGACTAATAACCGGCAACCCCTCGAACTCCTCTATCGCGCCACCCAAACTGGCGAATTGATAGAGGTCCGGAACGATCTTGATATCAACGATAGAGTCCTTGAGCTGCTCCATAATCGCCGGAAGCATCTGATGATCCTCAAGAGGTAGCGCCACCACTATCTGATCGATATCGGTACGCCCCACGAACTGAGCGACATCTTGGTATCGACCAACAACTGGCACACCCCCGGGCCCACGTTTCTCATCGCCATGCTTGGACAAGCATCCAAGGAGCTGAACTCCCAGCTCTTGATGAAGGCGTACTCGACTCGCGAGATCTCCCGCGACTTTGCCAGCCCCTACGATCACCATGTATCGCAAGTTGTATCCTTTTCGCCGCAGCTCACGAAGCAGGAAACGCAGAGAGGTCCGCTGAGCAACAGTAAACAAGGTGGCGAGTGCCCAGAAGTAGACGAACACAAGGCGGGAGAATTGAACGCTCTTCTCTCGAAAGAGGTAGGTGATGGAGATAAGAAGGAGAATCGCAAGGGCGTTGGCGTTAATCAGGACCCATAACTCACGGGTGCGGCGAACCCCTCGCATCGGACGATAGAGCCCCATGCGACGAAAAACGAACGCCCAAATAAGCCAAATAAAAACGGTCATCGAGAGATATGGAGCGAACTCCGGCACACCCTTATCAGCGGGTACGAAGTTGGTCATGAAACGGAGGCAGTACGCGACAATCCACGCAACACTAACCACCGCCAAATCGGCGACCATGAACAGATATTCAAATAACTGACGTTTCTGCTTGAGCATTATCCCTCGTTTCTCGCACCAACAGCGGTCCCCTGCTCCACACCTTCGCGTCGAGGGTCTCTCATCAGACCGGCCCCATCTACAAATGACGCCCACGCTCGAAAGAAATTCGGATAGCTAAATCGAAGCGCTCGGCTCTTAAGGGTGGTGACCAAGAAATCTCCCTCCACCTCCCGAAAAGTTCTTACCGCGGCAACCAGTGCGGAGACATCGCCACACAACCCCTTCGGTACAAATACACCGGTGTGCTCGGTAGGGACAAGATTCGACCCTAACCATGGACGCCACCCAACCACCGATTCCCGCAAGCCACCAGCATCGATACCGATAACCGGGCGACCAGCGGAGAGGCACTCAACTGGAACGATCCCGAAATCCTCAATCCCAGGAAATATGAGCGCGCGACACCGTCGATAGCACTCCCAAAGGAACGCCTCACTCACCCGGCCAAGGACACGAACCGTGGGACCGGCAAGGGCCTTGAGGGCTGGTTGCTCCGGTCCCCCACCAACAACCCACAGATTCTCCCCAAGCTGGTTAAACGCTTTTACAGCGACATCGATCTTCTTGTACGGCACCAACGCGCCCGCGCACAGGAAGAACGGCTCCGGATGGTGTTCAAAAAACTCCCGCTCATGCGCGGTAAGCTCACATGAGACCTCATCACTCATTCGCACGGGAGGAGCTATCACCGTCGACGATCGGCCGTAGAACCTCCGAATCCGGGCGCTGATAAACGCACTTATGCCAATAAAATGAGAGACCCGCTTTGCACCGTTAAAATCCCAGCGCCGGAGGATGGAGATGAGCGGTAGTGCACAGAGATACTTCACCCCACGCAGATACGCAGCCGCTTGGTCCCAGATATAGCGCATCGGCGTGAAACAGTAGCTCACATGAGGAACGCCCTTTGGAACACGCACATTTTTAGCGGCTGCATGACTGAGCGAAATAACGAGATCATATCCGGTGAAATCAAATGAGCGCGCCGCGAGTGGGTAGAGGGGGAGACACGCTTTGTAGAGCCGTTTGATACCCGGAACCTTTGAGAGGAATGAGGTAACTTTGACACGTTGATCAATCTGAGGCGATGTCGTTCCCGGCACGTGGATCAGGGTAAAGATATCAGCCTCGGGATAGACGCACAGAAACGCTTCAAGGCACCGCTCGCCTCCACGCATTCCGGTCAACCAGTCATGCACCAGCGCCACCCTCACCTTGTCCCCCTTACGGACATAATTCGTTCGTACTCAGAACGTACCATCGAGGCGACATTCCCACACGAATAACGATCGAGATGAGCCCTGGAAACCGAGCTGACGGGCATCGATTCGCTTCTCAAGCTTAACTCAATCGCCTGCGTTAGGCTGAGCACGGAAAACCCCTCCGCCACAGTATCCCGCTCAGTCACTAATTCAAGCAAGGCCGGCACGGGTCGACATATGACCGGTGTTCCTACAGCCTGAGCCTCAACTGCTGGCAGGCAGAACCCCTCTACATGTGACGGCACCACCAACGCCCGAGCGCCACGCAGAGCGTCTCGCAGCTCAACGTCGGACAATGCGCCGACCAACTGAACACCCTCAGTCTGACGGACGAGCTCTTCGGCCTCCGGTGAGGTCAAGAGATGCTCAACACCATATCCCGCCAGGACAAGCGATGGGCACTGCGACGCGAGGGACGTCCAGCTCCGCCCTTCGCGGAACGTGCGATATGCCAGCAACAGATCCGACAACCCTTTGTGCGGCTTGGTGTTCGAAAAGATCGCGAGAAGATACGGCGAGGAATTTTCACTTTGAGAGGGTTCGCTTGATTCCGCCAGAAGTCGAGAGGAGATAGCGTTTGGGACAAAACGGATCTTGCTATCAACCATACCGGTCAATGCTTGCACACCAAGTTGTGTGTGACGACTGACCGCTAGCACACCATCCGCCCGACGCACGGCAGAGCGAATCAAGAACTTCGCTACCGTGGGGTACCACACCTTTTCAGGATGCGTGATGTGAATGAGGTCGTGCACCGTCACAACCGATGGGATTGGGATTCGGTACGGGAGCATGTAGTGCGGGGTGTGAAAGATATCGTATCGAGTGAAGTCGATCCGCGAGGGCATCGAGAACATCTCGTCGAGCGAGTACGGTCGCGCGGTATCCCACACCCACTCAACCTGCGCCGCGTAATCCGCCTCTCTGCATCGCTCATCACTGTAAAGGACGGAGATAGCTACACCACCGATCTCAAGAAGTCCCGTGATCAGGTTGTCAGTATAGACACCGATTCCGCCATCCCTCAATTTTCGGCCATCAAGAAGTAGCCGGATTGGACGTTCAGGCGAACGTGCGGGGTATGCTAGTTCGCTGCTTTTCGCTTCCACGGTGCACTGCCGTCTACATCAAGGCCGGTAAACACTCGTCGCACAACGTAGGTCTTCTTGTTCTGTGACTCATAGTAGGTTCTCGCCAACACCTCAGCGAGCAGGCCGAACACCGTGAACTGCATGCCGATAATAATCATCATAACGCCGAGCGAGAGCAACGGTCGGTTACCCATCGGAATGTCCTGGAACATTCGTTGGAACGTGAGCACAGAGAGGAGAGCGACCCCGAAAATGCCAGAGAGCGCGCCAACGAGTCCGAAGAGATGGATCGGACGTTTAGAATACCCGAGCAAGAACTTTACCGTGATGAGGTCAAGCACCACCCGAATCGTCCGGGAGATTCCGTACTTCGAGGTCCCGAACTTACGCTCGCGGTGGTTCACTGGCACTTCAACTATCTTCGCTCCCATCTCGTTGGCGAGAGCCGGAATGAACCGATGCATCTCGCCGTAGAGACGCAGACCTCGCGCGATATCACCGGTCATCGCCTTCAAGGTGCATCCGTAGTCGTGAAGACGAACATCAGTGCAGTATGAGATGATTCGGTTCGCGATCATGCTTGGGAGCCGACGGCTCAAGAACTTGTCTCGGCGGGCTTTACGCCATCCACATACGAGATCGTATCCCTCACCAAGCTTTGCGACCATCTGCGGGATCTCTTTCGGATCATTCTGGAGATCGCCGTCTAGGGCGATGACGATATCGTAGGTGGTATGATCGAATCCCGCGGACATCGCTGCGGTCTGTCCGAAGTTTCGGCGGAGCTGGATCAATCGAAGGTGGGGATCGTTCCCAGCAGCCTCAAGAAGGGTCGCTACCGTGCTATCGCGCGAGCCATCATCGACATAGATGATCTCGTACGGCATGCCAGTAGTCTCAAGGACGCCCGCAACCTCCCGGAATCCCTCGGCTACGTTCTCTTCCTCGTTGTAGACTGGAATTACGACCGATATGCCTCGCATACCCCTCCTTGGAAAAAAATACCGCGCCAAATAGTAACACACCGGAAAAACTAAACACAGCGTCCGGGATTTTTTCTGGCGGCTCGGAAGGGGGCGCTAACCAGCTAATATAGCTGGCAAAACCTGCGATGCGGGGGGCTCCCTCTGAAAGTCCTCCGGCCAGCTACCATCCTCCCCCGGCAGCGGCCATGCCTCTTTCGTTGACGGCCATCGGTTCGCTTTGGCCCTGAGGAAACGGAACACGTGCCATCGAGCTTAGCAGGGTGGTGAAAAATGGTTCCGTCGTGAGCATTTTGAGGGTTTCGGCGAAACGAGGCGGAGACGACGAAAAAACCGGAGACGTATCCACCGAGATACGTTGAGGATTTTTTCGTTGGCTCCAACGAAGTTGCAGCCAAACCATCGAAATGTGCAACAGGAAATCATTTTTCACCACCCTGTTAGGGTCCGCGCAACTTTGACCTCATGTGCCTCGTTGTCGCATACTCCCGCACTTCGCACGGCAGGGAGCGCAGTATGATGATTCCTTCACAGAACCACAAAGAAAGAGACGGGGTAGCCGCACCTCCATCGTCTCCGGTCGAAGCCGTTTCTCCCTCACACTCATATACGTCCGCGCTGAACCAGCTCATTCCCCCGGACCGAATCGCCACATCTACACAGGTAAACGCAGCTCTTGAAAGCCTCGCCCCTCCCGGGATCCTCGAAAGCTCAACCCGTCTTCTGTCGATGATGCGCAAGAACTTCCCCCGTGAGTGCCTTGCCCTCTCATGCCTAACCGCCGGAGTCGCGACAACGAGCTACGCTATCACGTGGTCCCTAGGAAAATTGGTCGACGGCCTAAACCTTGCCCCCTCCGCTGGGATCTCAACCACTATCGTCATGTGGGGCACCTCCCTCGCCTTATCGTCTGGGTTGCACCAAGCCTTCAAACTTTTGGAGGACTTCTTCCATGACAAGTTGGAGCTACTCGCAAACCGACGAATTGAAGAACTGGTCTCGACCTCTGTGGCTCACTACCAGGTAGCCAATATTGAATCTGAGAGCTTCCGTACCCTCGTGACCAGGGTTAACAGCAATCAAGACTCGATATCTGAATTTCTCAAGGGCACCTTTATGGGAATCAGCTCTCTGACAAGCGTTGGAGTAGCCGCGGGCGCACTTGCGCAGGGACATTGGGGACTGAGCCTCACGGTGCTTGCTGCAACCCTCCCCGCCTTTCTCGCCGAGCGACGCTATGCGAAGGAGAAGTTTGAGGCAGAGACGGAGGTGTCAGATTCCAGGAGACGGTACGTGTGGCACAACTGGTTCCTGACTGAGCCCAAGTTCCTCAAAGAGCTCACCCTCTTGCAGCAAGCCGGATACGTCAAAGACCGAACACTCGCGTTCCTCGACCGCATAAACCAAAAACTTATCAACCTCGATACCACCCAGAGTGCCAGAAGACTCCGAGCAAACGCGGTTCTTGAGCTCTCGGTGTGGGGCACCGGTGCCTACCTCATCTATCAAACCGCGACGAACCCGAGCCACACCATCGGGCAAGGAGTGTTTCTGATGTCAACACTCCTCTACTTCCGCGATCAAGTGTTTGCACTCTCATCGACCGCCGGAGACCAACTCAAGAACCTTGCGTTCGTTCAGGACGCTCTCAGACTTTCGGATATCGGACAACGCTCACGTGATGTGAACACATGTGTTGCTAACAAACGCCTATCTCTCTCGCACGGAGCCCCACGTATCGAGCTTCGCGACGTTTCATTCGCATATCCTGGGAAACCCAACCTGTTCGAGAATATCAATCTGACAATAGAGCCAGGTAGCTTCGTCGGCATGGTAGGCGAGAACGGTAGTGGCAAAACCACCCTCATGAACCTCATCGCTGGCATTTACCGCCCAACCTCCGGCCAAATTCTGGTGGATGGAACCGACCTCAACGAAGTTGACGAAACACAGTGGCGTTCGATCGTGTCTCTCATGTTCCAAGGTGCGTACCCTTATGAGTCATTCACGGTTCGTCAATCGATTGAGCTTGGAAGACCAGAGGGACGAGAGCCTCTCGATCTGAACGAAGCGATCGCTCTCGCCGGAGCTGACCGAGTCATCGGCAGCCTGCCCAACGGTCTCGATACCGTTCTTGGAAGTGGATTCGCTGGGGGACAGGACCTCTCAAGCGGACAACTTCAAACCCTCACAGCGGCTCGCATGTTCTACCGCAATCCCATGATTCTTCTCCTTGATGAGCCTGGATCAAACCTCGATATCAAAAAGCAGCTCGCGCAAGCTGACGCGGTTTCCCGTTTTAGCGACAACAAACGCACCCGACTCCTCATCTCCCACAGCTTTGCCACTATCTCGAAGGCGAGCCGCATTCTCGTCCTCAACAATGGTCGAATTATAGAGGACGGCTCGCACGATGAACTCATCGCTCGTGACGGCGCCTATGCGGCGTCCTATAACGAAGAGAAGCGACGGTTCGGTGAAGAGACCCGCGAAACACAAGTTGCCTAGAAGCCACTTCAGAGATCCCGTCTTCTGAGGTTTGCCGCCCTAACGGATCGCGGAGGCGCGTCCGAAGGATATTTCTGATATCGCTTATCACTCACCAGCCGCCCCGACTACGGGCACAATCGGCGACAGCTCAGGGGGCTCAAGCCTCGGAGCGCTGAGCCCGGCAGCCCCTTGTCCTTCACCAGTGACAGCCACGAGAATCTCTTGC
>JAIXQT010000104.1 GCA_027485595.1 Pseudomonadota bacterium
GAAACCCCTAACCCGTCATCAAAATCTTGGCTCCGCCAAGTCTCGATAGGAACATTACTGGGGGTTGTTAGGGGAGAAGCCCCTAACCCGTCATCAAAATCTTGGCTCCGCCAAGTTTTGATAGGAAAAAAATGGAAGCGGGGGTGGGATTTGAACCCACGACCTCCAGGTTATGAGCCTGACGAGCTAACCGGGCTGCTCTACCCCGCATCAAGGGACGTCGCCTAGAACAAATGTAGCGACCAGGTGGTGGACTATACACGGGGACTCCCGCTGGTGCAAGCAACCTCGAGGATTATAACCGCGGATCCTCTGAATTATATCACTCCCTTGCCCCTTTTTACTTTCTCTCCATTAAGTGCCACCCTACCTCGACCCCATGACGACTCCCGTGTACGCCATCGCCTACGACCCAGACAACCGATGCTGGCTCCATTTTACGAGCCCTGAGCGGGTCTATACGACCCGTTCTGTGGGTGAGGTCCTCCGGGTGCTGGAAGAGGTGCAACGGGTCTGCAAGGCCGACGGACGTTGGGCGGTCGGATGGGTCAGCTATGAGGCGGCCCCGGCCTTTGACCCAGCGCTCACGGTTCGCGAAGAGCCAACCTTTCCAAAGATCTGGTTCGCTATCTTTACAGCCCCAACGCCCCTCACCTCCCTCCCGGGCACCGAGCAACCTGAGCCACTCTCGTGGCACCCCTCTGTTACCAAAGAGGAGTACCTGCGGGGGGTCGACTCGGTCAAAGAGGGGATCGCACGGGGCGACACCTACCAAACGAACTACTCGTTCCGACTCACTACACCCACCACACCGTCCCCACGAGACCTTTTCAGCACCATGACAAAAAGTCAGGGGGGCATCTACGGATGCCTGATTGAAGCCGAGGAGTTTGCCATCGTGAGCGCCTCGCCTGAACTCTTCTTCGCTCAGAACGGCACCTCTATCGTGAGCCGCCCGATGAAGGGCACGACCCCGCGCGGACGAACACTTGAGGAGGATCGAGCTTACGCGAGCGAGCTGCAACAATCCTTCAAGAACAGAGCCGAGAACATCATGATCGTGGATATGACGCGCAACGACCTGAGTCGGATTGCTCACCGCGGCTCCGTTCAGTGGCCCTCGGTGTGCTCGATCGAAAGATATCCCCACATGTTTCAGATGACGAGCGAGGTCAGCGCGACGACCGACGCATCAATCGCCGAGATATTTACCGCACTTTTCCCAGCCGCATCGATAACCGGGGCACCAAAAGCCGCAACGATGCGAACCATCGCCGAGGAGGAATCGACACCTCGGCGTATCTACACCGGCGCCGTTGGCGTCATCACACCGAATGATCGGGCGTGGTTTAACGTTGCCATTCGAACCGCTCTCATCGATTACGCCAGGGGCACCACCGAGTATGGAGTTGGGAGTGGGATCGTCTGGGATTCCTTGAGCGCGGACGAATATGATGAGTGCCTCGCGAAATCATCCGCTATCACTCGCTCCAATCCTGCGTGTGAATTGTTCGAAACTATTTTGTGGGAACCTTCGAGCGGATTCTTCCTCGTCGATGAGCACCTGGATAGAATGTCTCGAGGAGCAGAGTACTTCGGATGGTCATTCGACAGGCAGGTTGCCCTTGCGACACTTACAGATGCAGCGCGCGAGGTGAGAGCGAGGAATGAACCATCGAGAGTCCGGCTCTTCCTCTCCGCTCAGGGGGCATTGAAAACGGATCATACGCCCCTCCAACCGCTCCCGACACCGTATCGGCTTTCGCTCGCTCGACACGCGATCTCATCATCAGATCGCTCGCTCTACCGAAAGACAACCGATCGTCGCGCGTACGAGAACGCCACCCCTCGCAATCCAAGCGCCCACGATGCGATCCTGTGGAATGAGCGCGGCGAGATAACCGAGACGAAGATCGCGAATATCGCCGTTGAACTTGATGGGAAGCTCTATACCCCACCTGTCGCGAGCGGTCTTCTGGACGGATGTTATCGAAGAGCGCTCCTTGAGCGTGGAGAGATCATCGAGAGGGTCATAACGAAAGAGGAAATTGTACGAGCGACCCGTATCATCCTGCTTAATTCGGTGCGTCGCTCATGGGACGCGGTTCTGTGCGATGACGGCAATGTCTCAGAGCTCGAAGCCTAGGGAACTGAGTTCAGTCTCAATTCCACCCAGCACCGTCGCGTGAACAAAACCGTATTAACGCGAACGTCCACCACGACGAGGGGCCTTCGAACGACCACCCCGTGACACGCCACCCTCTTTGCGAGGTCCATCTCGGCGCACTCGCTCACTCCTACCACCGCCTCGACGAGCATCATCCCGTCGACCGCTTTCTTCTCGTCCAGTGCGACGCGGTAGATCTCGTTCACGCTTGGTATCGGATGAACGCTGGCGACGATCGTCAGACCGACCCCTTCGAGGGGTCTCAGAACGTGGCTCCCGGGACGCGCGCCGACCATCCTCATCCCGTGAAGGTTTAAGGCGAGGTCGTTCACGCTCCCAATCCGAGAGACGTCCCTCAGGACGACGCTCTTGCTTGATCTTTGGCTCCCGAGCGGCAGGCGAGGACTCCTCGCCCTTGAAGGTCATGACCTTCCGTCGAACTTGGAGGTATTCACGTGCGGTAAGAACACGTACCTGACCTACTTGCAGGCGACCGATCTTGAATGGGCCGTAGACCGTGCGCTTAAGCTTCATAACCGCATGCCCGAGTTTCTCAAATACTCGTCGAACAACTCGGTTACGCCCCTCTTTGATCCGCACCTCAACCCAGGTGGTGTTGTCGTCGTTGCTCATGATGGTGGCGTCAGCTTGCACGAGACCATCGGAGAGACGGATCCCCTTTCGGAGCTTATCCAACGCGGCTTGAGGCACGCTCCCCTCCACGCGAGCTTCATAGACCCGCTCAAAACCGAAGCGAGGATGCATCAACTTCTCGGCCATCTCACCGTCGTTTGTGAGGATCATGAGGCCCGTAGAATCCCAATCGAGTCGACCAACCGGGAAGTATGAAGCGTAGTGCTTGGTGACGAACTCAGATACCGTTTTGCGCCCCTCAGGATCGCTCAACGTTGAAACGACGCCTCGGGGCTTGTTGAGGAGAAGAACTCCCTTCGGAGCGGGACGAACTGGTCGTCGATTTACCTCAACCTTGTCAACCGATGGGTCGATCTTTCGCCCGAGCTCGGTGACGACCTGCCCGTTGACCCGTACACGTCCCTCTGTGATGAATTGCTCCATCTTTCGACGGGAGCCTACACCGCATTCAGCTAAAAACTTCTGGAGCCGAACTTCTATCATACCGCTATCTTCGAATGAGCTACGCTCTGTTATTGTACTGGAGGGGCGTTTTCAGTGGTTACTTCATCAACCGGTGTTGAAGAGTCGGAATCCTCAGCGTCGTCCTCTTCAGATCCCTCCGCGTCTTCAGAGGAAACCTCCAACGCCTCACCTGGCTCCTTCACAAGGGCCTTGAGATCTCTGAGAGATGGAAGCTCCGAGAGTGACGTGAGCCCGAAGATGCTCAGGAAGTCCTCCGTTGTTCCGTAGAGAGCTGGCTGCCCCACGGAAGCTTGATATCCAAGGATCTTAACGAGCTTCCTCTCAAGAAGGGTCTTAATGGTTGGAGCGACGTCAACGCCACGAATCTTATCAACCTCACTCTTCACAACCGGCTGCTGGTAGGCAATCACCGCGAGGGTCTCAAGGGCAGCCTGAGAAAGCTTGCGGGGCTTCACCGCTATTAGGTTTCGAACATACTCGGCGTAGACCGCCTTGGTGCGAAGCTGCAATTTGGAGGAGACGTTAACGATCTCAAGTCCGCGGTTCTCGGCCTCGTAGCTCTGCTTGAGGCTTTCCGCCAGAGCCAAGACATCGGACTTAGTGCACAACAAAAGCTCCTCAACACGGGTGATCGGCAGCGGGTCCCCACTCGCGAGTAAGAGCGCCTCAAGAAGTCCAACTTTTTGAGCCGGGGTTAACTGAGGTCCCTGCGGCACTTCCGACGTAGCATCACCGGATGGAGCTGCAACACACTGCTCAGAAGCGTTCGTCTCAACTGCCGCAGGCTCCTCAGAGCCCCCTTCAGGTTGCGCGCACAGTTGAACCTCATCGCCCGACTGCTCAGGAGAACCTTCTGATTCAGCAGAGCTCTCAGGAGCGCAACTCTGAGGAGCGCTTGCTTCAGCGGCTGCGCTTTCTTGGATCTCCTCGCGAGAAGCTGTTTCCTCTACCTGCTCTGATTGAACCACATCGTCAGTTGTCATCTTCAGATTACCTTACCTACGTAATTACGTCCGCCGTTGATACGGTTAGGCCGCGACCTCTACAGCC
This sequence comes from Pseudomonadota bacterium, assembly GCA_027485595.1. Taxonomy (GTDB): domain Bacteria; phylum Bdellovibrionota_C; class UBA2361; order UBA2361; family OMII01; genus OMII01. Next base: position 4,337 of record JAIXQT010000104.1, read on the forward strand.
TCATCCTCGATCGGCGCCTCGGCACCCTCTTTCATCTCGGAGAGCGAGAGGAGGATCTCTCCGCACACACCCTGTTGGGCGACCGACACCATCCCACGTCGACATAGCTCAAGAACCGCCACAAATACACCGATCACGGAGCGTCTGTCGTATGATTCACCGAGAAGCTCAGCGAAAGTCCCCCCTCCACCTTTGGATTTGAGGGTATCCACAACCGTCCGCATGCGCTCAACAACGGTAACGGGATCCATAGAGATCGACATCACAGCGCCCTTCTCACCAAGGCGAGAGAGGACTGCGTGAAAGGCGCGAACCAGAAGCTCTGATTCGTGCTGTGCGATAGGGATAAGCGCTGGATCGATCTTCTTCGCTTTAACCGGCGGCGCGAACACATCGTGTCCCAAAACCGGGCGAGCGTTAAGGTTGGCGGCAGCGGCGCGAAATGCCTCAAGCTCCTTGAGGCGATTAATAAGGACTTCGTGCGGATCAACGAGCTCCCCGTTCTCATCAGGAACCAGCTCGACCGGA
>JAIXQT010000172.1 GCA_027485595.1 Pseudomonadota bacterium
ACCAGGAATGGTCGCCCTCCGTTTCGCGATCACTGCACCATCAGGGTGCCATCGCTCTCTTCCTCAACAAGGGAGAGAATCAGCTCCGCGATACGAATCTTCTCTTCAAGCGAGATACTCTCGGTAGACTTCAAAGAATCGATTCGTCGCAGAACCTCTGAGATTGCTGGGGTAATGGTAATCTCTACTTCGTTCATGTTCTCCTCGGCGACTGTGAATCTGACTGAATTATGGAAGATCCCCCTACCGAGGTAGCTTAGGGCGCCGTCGGCATCTGTGCGTATCGGTTCGCATCTTAGAATGCCCCCAATTTTTAGTGGCGTAAGCGGTCATCCGCTACGAGTTAGACTTACTCAATCCATCAATTCCGATCGAAACGGCCATGTCGCTTAAAACATTGGTTACGGAGCGCATGCGAGCGACGATCCAATCAACCGTAAGCAGGAGCGGCACCACCTCTAGGGGAAGGCCAACGGCTGTGAGCACGAGGGAGAGCGAGACAATCCCAGCTTCCGGAACGCCGGCGACACCGATCGCGGCGACCAAGCTGAGGCACGCCGCCAGAAGTTGCTGCTCCAGGGTGAGGTGAAAGCCGAAGGCCTGGGCCACAAAGAGAACCGCCATCGCCTCGTACAAAACGATGCCGTCGTTATTGAGGTTTGTGCCAACGCATGCACCCAGACGGGAAGAGCTCTTTTGGACCTTCAAGGCATCCAGCGCCTCAAGGGTAAGCGGGAGGGTAGCGAGACTGGAATTGGTGCCAAACGCGTATACGATCGGCTTCTTGGCAAGCTTGATAAAATCTCTAAGCGGGATCCCTCCGACCCAGCGAATCCACAGGGGATAGACCAGCACTATCTGAATGAGCATCCCCGTTATCGCAAGGGCGATATACAAGGAAAGCCCCTTGAAGGGCTCAAACCCGTACTCGCCGATGGTTCGGGCCGTCACACAAAAAACCGCGAAAGGGACAAGGCGCACGAGAAGCATCAATCCGGAGGTCCATACAGAGAGGATGGTTCGAATCAAACGCTCCGCCTGAATAAGCTCATAATCGGCTTTTCCGGCGGTCAGATGGTGTCGAAGGGCGGTACCCAACAACAGGGAGAGGAGAACTACCGAGATAACGTTATTATCAGCGAAGGGGGCAACGATACTCGTTGGGACTAGGGATGAAACGATCGTTCCGAGGTCTATAGCGTCAACCTTTGGGGGCTGCACGCCCTCGATGGAGGCGACACTGCGTTCGAAATAGGCCCCCGGCTGAACAACGTTCGAGAGGGTCAACCCAATGGTGAGGGCGATGGTGGTATTAATCGCCACGACAAGGCCAAGCTTTCGAGCCCCTGCCCACGAGAGCTTGGCGGTTATCAAGGCGTCTAGAATACTAAAGAAAACAAGGGGAACCGCCATCACCTTGATGAGTTGAATGAAGAGCTTACCCGCCAATCCAAGCCCGATGACCTTAGGGCCAAACGCGATACCGGCGATCCCCCCGAGGACCATCGCGATAAGGATCTTCCAGGTCAGGGCGCCCTCCTCATGGGTGTGGTGTAGCGACATACGACCTCCAAACGAGACAACGAACCACGCGAAATCCCTCGATGGATACCCCAGACTCAGTGGTTTAGGTAGGGAATACTGGCACGGCCCTCAAACAAGTCGGGCCGTTACGTTGAATTAAAACGGCTCACGGGCTACCATGCGCGCCCATGACTGAGAATACTAAAGTAATCAATCCCAATATCCGCAACATCGCTATCATCGCGCACGTAGACCACGGCAAGACGACCCTTGTTGACCACCTCTTCCGACAAAGCGGACTCTTCCGCTCTAATCAGGAGGTCGCTGACCGTGTAATGGACAGCATGGACCTTGAGCGCGAGCGCGGAATCACCATCGCCGCGAAGAACTGCTCCGTTAAGTGGGGCGACGTTAAGATCAACATCCTCGACACCCCAGGCCACGCCGACTTCGGTGGAGAGGTAGAGCGAGCGATGATGATGGTGGATGGATGTATCCTCCTCGTTGACTCATCCGAAGGTCCCCTCCCCCAAACCCGCTTCGTACTTCGCAAGGCGCTTGAGGCTGGAATCTCGATCATCGTCGTCGTAAATAAGATCGACCGACAGGATGCTCGACCCCAAGAGGTACTCAATGAGGTATACGACCTCTTCATAGACCTCGACGCCACTGAAGATCAGCTCGACTTCCCAGTGCTCTACGCTATCGGTCGAGAAGGGCTCGCGATGCACAAGATCGGAGACGAGAGCAAAAACCTCGCTCCACTGTTCGACACGATCGTGAAGCACATTCCTGGACCGGCGCACCATCCGGAGCAGCCCTTCCAGATGCTCGTGACCAACCTCTCCTACTCCGATTACCTCGGACGTCTCGCTATCGGGCGTGTGTTCAACGGCACCGCTCGCAAGAACGAGCGTCTCGCTCGAATCGGTGATAACGGAGCGGTCGAGCCACTTCGCGTTTCAAAGCTTCAGGTTTACCAGGGCATCTCATTCGCTGAGGTGGACCAAGCTGAACCTGGAGAGATTATCATCCTCTCGGGTATTGAGGATGTGTCTATCGGAGATACCATCTGTACCCTTGAGCGCCCACTCGCGCTCCCTCGAATCACCGTTGACGAGCCAACAATCTCGATGAAGTTCATGGCGAACACCTCTCCGTTCTCCGGAAAAGAGGGCAAGCTCGTGCAACCTCAGAAGATCAAGGAGCGACTCCACAAAGAGGCTCTCTATAACGTGGCTCTGAAGGTTGAGGAGTCCACCGATGACGAAAGCTGTATCGTTCGTGGTCGTGGAGAGTTCCAGATGGCTATCCTCATCGAGACGATGCGACGCGAGGGGTTTGAGCTCACCGTAGGCCGACCGCAGATCATCTACAAAGAGATCGACGGCGAGAAGCACGAGCCCATTGAGCACCTCATCATCGATTGCGATGAGGCTCACATCGGTATCCTTTCAGAGACCCTCTCTATTCGACGTGGAAAGATGGTCAACATGATCAATCACGGGACCGGGCGTGTTCGACTTGAGTTCGAGATCCCTTCACGTGGGTTGATCGGATATCGAAACCAGTTCCTCACGGATACTCGCGGAACGGGAATCATGAACTCATACCTCAAGGGCTACGAGCCATATAAGGGTGATTTCATGTCCCGTCAGCTCGGCTCGCTTGTAGCCGACCGTCAAGGAGAGGCTATCCCGTACGCAATCTTCGGGCTTCAACCCCGCGGAAAGATGTTCGTGCAACCACAAGATCCTGTGTATGAGGGCATGGTTGTCGGAGAGCACAATCGCGACAACGATCTTAACGTGAACATCTGCCGAGAGAAGAAGCTCACGAACATCCGAGCCGCCTCAAAGGATGAGAACGTGATACTCGTCCCGGTTGTTCCGCTCACCCTTGAGAAGGCGATTGACTTTATTCGAGATGATGAGTTGGTTGAGGTAACCCCGAAATCGATCCGAATCCGAAAATCTATCTTGCCGGCAAACAAGCGCTCGTAAGAGCAACCGTGGGGCCTTCGGGCCCCTTTTTTTTGCGAGATTATAGAGCCACCTCGGTCCGGAGATAGAATATCAGCGCGTCTCCGGTATCCGGATTGGCATATGGATTCATCACGTACTGCACGTCAGGGGTCACTGTCGTCGATGACAGGACTGGAATACGGTAGTTCAACTCAAACACTCGCTCACTAGCATCATCGGTATCATAGTGATCCTTGAAGTTCGAGCTGAAGAAGGCGTCAGCAACCCCGATGGCGGCCACATCCTCTTCACGTCCGCGGATGAGACCCGTGTAGGAAAATCCAGTGCCGTAGTACCAAGGACAGGTATTGCGGTCGTTACGAGCTTGGCTGACTTGCAAGAACATGCCGAGCCCCTCTTTGCTACCTGTTGCCTCCTGCCACACCTGTCGCTCGGCAAGCAGATAAGTGCCGTAATTGCCTGTTCGCTCTTGTCCGGTAGCGTCGGTAAAGCGCCCTGAGTTAAACCACCCCCCGAGAGCAACTTTGGTATACGGTTTCTCATCTTCATCTTCCTTCCATCCGATCTCGGCGATTGAATAGATACCCTCCCCTTTGCTGATGCTCCACGTTGCTTCCCGATAATCATTGGAGTTTGCCGGCTCTCCATCGTAGACGCCGATAAGCCCGTACAACTCGTCTGTCAACGTGAGGGACGCTCGAGTTCCCAGTCCTGTTGTTGGATAAAACGACAACGGATATTGCGTAATCGTGGGAGGGGTAACAAACGAGCTGTTGATCAAGGTGTAGGCGTAATCGAGGATGGCGAATTCGAGGCTGAAGTCGTGGATACCCGCCAAAACATCAATCGACCCACTCATAAAAGAGTGTTCGTAGTACGCTTCATAGAGCTCAACAGAATCAGGGGCGTCGATGCTACTTGTATACTGGAAATCGCCGACCACCTCAGAGGATCTACGCCCATAGACACCGATCCCCCAAAAAACGAAGGCACCATCCTCCCACCACCCCATCTTTGCGGTATCAAGGCTCAAGATGAGGTTCATATTCCCCATGACGCCCCCGCCCCGAGAGAGTCCACCTGCGACGTTGGCCCAGAAGTCATGCAACGCGAACGCCTCAATCCGCACCCCCTCCTCCTCAAGCTTACCCCTCCCCAAGTCACCGAGGAGATGCTCCTCCGGGTCGGCCAACACGACCTCCTCTACGTTGGGAGGTTCCTGGGCGTGAAGTGGTGAAACCAGAGCCAGTGAACAGGCTATCAGGGCACAAAAGAGTGAAAGGACTGGTCGCATGAGTCTAGTGTGGCCGAGAAAGCGGAATTCAACGCCCCCTTGTTTTCAAAACGGAGGTTTGTCACAAAGAGGCGTTCCACTCTCTCGACAGGGTACACCTGTGGCAAACGGCCCCCATGAATACCGGTTAGATGCGATGGATCTCGGTTTATGTGCGCTTTGCCGTGGGGGCACAGAGCGTGGTGGAAACAAAGATACCGACGCAGGCCTTATGCTTGTTTCCGCGGCCCGCAACCACCCGGCTAATAGCCGGATGGCGTTACGTTCGAGGGACATACCCATACTTGATCAGGAAGCTGATCAAGAACCTTGGTCTTGAACGCCCGGCCCTCTTGGGCGGCGAGCCTGGTTATCGATTCAAGCCCTCGCGGTACCGGCTTAGCGAACAATCGACCAAAGTTAGTCTGAGCTATCCTCTTGAATCCGGTGAGCGAGACCTGCGTACACGAGGCGGCAGGCTGACTATCGCAGGCATACACCGGCCCCGTCGATATTCCCGCCAACGTCTTCTGCATCGAAGCCATCGCCGCCGCACCTCGGCTGAGGAACGGTGTCGCGAACGAGCCACTGAGCCCCTTCCAAGTGCCCTTCTTCGCGAGTGTAAACGCCATCTTCGTTAAGCGCATCACCATCGCTCGTGTGTAGTCGACTGGCACTCGAAGCTGAGCCTGCGAGATCGTTGTGCATTGCACCGGCGTGCCACTGTCTGCGCAGACCGGCAGATCGCTGGTAACCAGTACGCTCTGACCGAGGAAGTACCAGACACCGTTCAGCGAACCATTCTGCGCGAACTCACCCTCTGGCACTGTGAACCCGCTCGTTCCTGGCGCGAAGTAATCCGGCGGCGCTGCCCCACCCGTCACAGAGTACATGCGATTCGCCTTGTAGGCTCGTGAGATAACCTTAGTGTCATCCGTCGAGTTGTTCGTCGTAAAGTAGATGTTCTTCACTCCATCGGTCATGATTCGACATGCTGGGCCTGCCGACACGAGACGTTGAGCGTCGATGACCTGATCTCCCCGAGCCATGAAGTTTCCGCCACTATCGTACAGAGAGGTGAAGCTTACGGCAGACAATCCTGATGAGATTGCATAGTACCTACCAGATTCCATCGACACCGCGATCGAACCGTTATCATCAGTGATTTGTGCTTGCGCGTTAACCATCACTGGAATACCCGCGATCGGAGTCTCCGCGATACGAACCTGGTAGTTCACCACACTCACCGGCGGAGTTGAGGTTGCGGTTGGTGTCTCGGTCGCTGTCGCGGTCGCCGTTGCCGTCTGGGTAACGGTTGGAGTTCTCGTAACCGTTGCGGTCGCGGTCGGTGTATTCGTTGGCCCCGGCGTTGATGTAGATGTTGCTGTTCGCGTCGGTGTTGGTGTCACCGTTGGCGTAGAGGTGCTCGTCGGAGTGACCGTCGGCGTGTTGGTCGAGGTCGGCGTCGAGGTCGGTGTCATTGTTGGCGTTGCGCTCGAGGTTGCCGTCTGAGTGACGGTCTCAGTTGGTGTGACCGTTGGAGAGCTTGTGGCGGTAGCCGTCACGGTTGGCGTCACCGTCGCTGTCGCTGTTGAGGTCCAGTTTGGTGTAGGCGTCTGTGTCGGTGTCGCCGAATGAGTCGCTGATGGAGTGCTAGTAGGAGTCGCCGTAACCGTTTCGGTTGGGGTCGCCGTGACGGTTGCTGTAGCGGTCGACGTCGCAGTATTAGTCGGCGTGCTCGCTGGGGTACTCGTGCTCGTTGGTGTGCGTGTTGGAGTTTGCGTAACGGTCGGCGTCGCGGAAGCGGTAAAGGTCTGAGTTGGCGTCATAGTCGCCGTGCTCGTCTCGGTCGGTGTCGCCGTCGCCGTGTAGGTCGAAGTTGGAATCGGCGTCTCGGTCGCTGTCGCGGTGAGGGTCGGTGTCTGCGTCGCAGTCGCCGTTGTCGTTGGTGTGTTCGTTACCGTTGCGGTCATCGTGGCGGTCAGAGTGACGGTCGGCGTCACGGTAGCCGTCGCTGTCATTGTTGGTGTATCCGTGACCGTTGGTGTCATGGTCGCGGTGGCCGTGACGGTCGGTGTCATGGTCGCCGTATTCGTCACCGTTGGTGTCATCGTTGGCGTGTACGTTGTCGTAGCTGTCGGTGTCTCCGTAACGGTCGCAGTCATTGTAGGTGTAGCCGTCGATGTACGCGTCACCGTTGGCGTCAGCGTGGCGGTGGCTGTCACTGTTGGAGTCTCTGTTACCGTTGCCGTCATCGTCGCGGTCGACGTTGCGGTCGGCGTCATGGTCGGAGTAGTCGTCACCGTCGCAGTTGAGGTTGGTGTCTGAGTCGCTGTCGAGGTCGGAGTCTCCGTAGCGGTCGCAGTGGCTGTCGGGGTTTCGGTCGGCGTATTCGTCACCGTTGCGGTCATCGTTGGGGTCGCGCTTACCGTTGGAGTTACAGTTGCGGTATTTGTCACTGTAGCCGTCAATGTCGGTGTCTGGGTCGCCGTCGAGGTTGGTGTCTCAGTGGCTGTCGCCGTGCTCGTTGGCGTCGCTGTCGGTGTCTCAGTCACTGTTGCCGTATTTGTTACCGTCGCCGTTGCGGTTGGCGTGTTCGTTACCGTCGCGGTCACCGTTGGCGTATTCGTTACCGTTGCCGTCCTTGTCGCCGTTGGTGTCACAGTTGGCGTCATCGTCACCGTATTCGTGACCGTCGCAGTCAAGGTCGGTGTGCTCGTCACTGTCGCCGTTGGAGTTTCGGTAGCGGTCGCCGTCATCGTCGGTGTCTCAGTCGCCGTCGATGTGAGCGTTGGTGTATTCGTTACCGTCGGCGTCCTTGTTGGGGTCGCGCTTACCGTTGGAGTTACAGTTGCGGTATTTGTCACTGTAG
>JAIXQT010000065.1 GCA_027485595.1 Pseudomonadota bacterium
CTTGAGCTTGGCCTGCATCCTTGTCTGAAGATCCTCCACGCCCGTCTGTGTCAGCGTTACGGTGGCGATGCAGCAGTTGTAGTTGGACGTGTAACCCTGGATGTTGACGGGCTGCTGAAAGTCAATGTAGTCGTGGTCCAGCATGGGTTGCCCAGGATCCGAGAGGGTCTGGCCCGACCACTTCTTCCACTTGTCCCAGTTGCAGTAGGCGAGGTAGAGCTTACGGGTGTGCGAGAGCTTCTCCTCGATGTAGGGCTGTTTCTTCATGGCGGTGCGCTCGTTGTAGTAGGCGACGTTCACGTCCGAAAACTCAATGTCAGGAGGTACCCGCTCGTGGTTCTTGGTCACAAAGGGAGGGTGCTGGTACAGCGTGCTGAGCAGTGTCACCATGGAGGGCTTGGACTTTTTCTTGGGGCGCACAATGGGCTCTCCAATGACCCCATACTTTGGTAGCAGGGGGGTGGGGCAGTGCGCCTGGCGGAAGCGGAAGGCAAACTCGTCCGAGATGTGGACGGGTGCCGACTGCAGGTTGATCCTCGACGTGGTGATAAAGCCGTCGGAACTGACACTCGACACCTTTTCTTCGAGCATCATCTGCACGAGAGAGCAACAGAAGAGGAGGGCCTGGACTTGCACGGCCTCGTTCTCCGATTTGCCCGCCAGGAAATTGATCGAGCGGCCGTGGTAATCGCAGTAGTCTCTCATGAGGGCCATGATATTCGAGCACTCGACCAGAGCCTCGGGATCGGTCGCGCGCAGCTTGCCCTCGAGATCCTTTTGCCACCTGGTAAAGAGCCTCTTGATGTACTGAGGCGCCTGGGCCCCTCCTTGCATGATGATCTGCGGGTGCGGGTTCATTTCCACGGCCTTCCAATACTTGTGCTTGCGGGATCGCGAGTCGTAGTAGTACTGTATGCACGAGAGGAGACGGACGGCCGCGCAGAAATCCTGGGCGCTCATCGACTTGGCAAGGGTCTCTCGGTCACCGAGCATGATACCGCGCAGCTTCCTCATCTTGGCCGTGTCCTCAAACAGTTCCTCGGTGTAATAGATGGAACAATTCTTGAAGCTGTGGCATGCAAGGCTCCCGATCGCTAGCAGACGTGTCAGACTCCGGATCGGGTGGCAGAAGAGCGTTGCGCAGTACGCCTTCCATAAATGATGAAAGTAGCCGATGGCCGCCACATCCGCGAGACCAATCTGTGTCAGGAAAATGCTCATGAGGTCCTGGTGGATCCTCTGATGCACCGCGAGAGAGTGTGGGTTGGAGAAGGGTCCGATGCTCGGCACGAGCTGGATCCGCACGGAACGATCCTCGAGGGAGTACACCATGCGCCTTATGGGTCGGTTCATAAGCACAAAGGTCTCGAACATCTCGAGAAGACACTCGGCCACGGTGGTGGTGTCCTGCCTGTGCACCGCGTGGCGCAGATTGTAAATGATGGTAGACCACAACAGGCCACTCGCCGTGATCTTATCGTCGAGCTGCCCTCGTACAAAAGGATCCCTCTGCCTGCCCTGAGGAGTAAAGGTGAACTCCCGGGACACGTGAAGGCTCTCGGCGCACGGTCGGAGCGCTACCGGGCGATCCTCCCTTCCTTCCCTTCCTTCGCTCAGGCTGACGGTAGTCTGGAGGCTCGCAAGGCTTGCCATGTCGTAGTTGGAACCGTCATTGTACTCGTCGTCCTCCCGCGACCGCTTGTCGTAGATATAGCCCGAAGAGGATGATGACGACTGGCTGCTCTCGTCATCACTGTACAGCATCGCGGCCCTGCCAGAAACGCGCCAAGGTGAGTGAGCATGAAACGGTTTCACGGCACAACTCCTTGATTCAACACGCAACGGGCAACAGGCATCCAACGCACGTTTGACCACTCCGCCTCATGATGATACACAACCTGCTTGCCTTTTTCTATCCCCTTTCCGTCCTGGGTCAGTGCAGCATCGGTAAACCGAACCAGGCCTGGCTTTTTGGAGAGCCGCTCGTCCTCTACAGGGACCGCAACGCGTCATGGATACTACACAGCGACGTCTGCCCGCACCAAGGCGGGTCCTTTTCCCGTGGCTGGATCAATGAAATCGGCAACATTCATTGTCCGTACCACGGCTTTGAGTTTTGCCGCGGTGCCTTTTGTCGCATCCCTAACCCACAACGGGGAGACAGCACCACGAGCCCCGCTAACTCACGCAACGCCCCGGGTCTTCCTCTCTGGACGGTACAAACGGACGGGAACCTGATCTACGCCGCTCAGCCAGGCGCTGTCGCTACTCCGGTGTACCACCCGCCCGAAGAGACTGACCCAAGTTTTATCGCCCTGCGCGGTTCAACGACGATTGACCGTCCTCTGCAGATGGTCACGGAGAACGTCCTTGATATGCTCCACATCAGCTACGTCCACTCGTTCGGGAGTCGCCTCACGCCCATGCCGAGGCACGTGCGCTACCGCCCGATGGGAAACTTTAGTGGCCGGGCGACCTTTGTCTATGAACCGCGCCGAGGCAGTCTGCTAACCTGGCTCCAGACCGGTCTTTCACACGTGCTCGTCGAGAA
>JAIXQT010000034.1 GCA_027485595.1 Pseudomonadota bacterium
ACCTCCTTGCCGTTAAACGGAACCGTGCGGGCGTTCGGTGTCTTTGTGACAGAGGTAAACGGGCGAGTTCGAATTGATAACTTCACTATTGCCACGACAGGACCTCTCCCGGCGGAAATGTCGACGGCGGTTCAATCTACCTCTATGGCACTCTGCCCACCTACGAGCCCTGACGTTACGGGGGCGCCCGTCCCGTCGCCTACGCCAGATCCGGAGGACTCCGATGGGGGTATTGATCGGGGAACCCCGGAGAATCCACGCATTCCCGGCGTGCCTACGCCAAACGCTCCAAGCGCGTCGTTCTGTTCTACCGCCGAGCAGGGCGCAGGTTTACGCGTACAGGTGTCTCGTAGAGCTGTAAAGGCTTTCGTAACAAAAGGTCTTGAGAAGGGAACGGTAGGTTTGCGAAACAAGGCTCTTGCGCTCTTGTACTCGAACCGAGTTATGCCGGTCGGCGCGTTGGTGAACGTTCGAGTTGGTGATTATGACCCTTCAACCGGCCGGTTGAAGGTGTCTCTCAAAAAAGGAGCTCCAACGACCTCGATTAAGTTAAGTCGCCCGGTTCAAATCTCGCTCAAGCGCTACATCGCTGCGCTCGGTTCGCAAGCAGGTGCTACCGATCCGATGTTTGGCACCGTGCGTACCAATAACATCGATGTAAAAGCCGCGGCATGCTCAGCGGAACTGAAGCGAGTCATCGAGCGTCGGGCAAAAGCGGCGAAGCTCTCACCGAAGCGCGTGTACGTAAAGTAGTTCGGTTGACTACGGTGAGGGGTTCTGGAGAGAGCCTCTCACCGTCTTAGCGTGCGTGTGTGTGCGCGAAGAGGTCCGCACGAACCTCCGGGCTTCGAATGTGCCAAATGCATCCATCGATAAAGTAATGATGGATGTTGATCAGGGAGATAAAGACAATGGTATAGGCCTCAAATCCACCGTTCGGATAGTTGAGGGCTTTATCGACCCCTACAAAAACAAAGAGGCTCGCGGCACAGAGCGACAGCGAATACGTGAGGAGGTGTCGAATATGGGTTGGGGAGATCTCAGCTCTATATCGTCGGGAGATTCGATTGCTCTCAACGCGGAATGGAAATGAGAGATACTGCGTGGCGTGAAAGATCTGCACCCAAAAGATAGATTGAGGGTACACATACAAGAACGTGTACCAGACGTACAGGCTCAAAAACGGAAGTATGAGTGATAGAGGCAGGGGAGCGTGGAGTCTGCGGCGAAGAGAGAGAAGGGTACTCGCTCCCACTATGAGGGATATGACACCCGCTGCTGTGAATACTGACATGCATATGCCTGCCCATGGCAAGAGAGGGGTCGGAATGTAGGAGGGGCTCGTGGTGAGTGCCCATATCATCTGCCATCCCGCCATCACGCGAAGACATGACCTTAGTGTGGCACGTTCACCTTGAGAGAACCGAATGCCGTTGAGATGGGCGTAGGAGGCCATCATGCCCCATGTTTGACCGGTGTAGTGCAAAGCTAGGTAGAGGGCGGTAATGACGAGGATGCCTTTGATGAGTTCAGGGTTGTTGTGGGGAGGCGCGGCCATCCAGAGACTAAGCGCTCCGACGCTCAGCAGTCCGAGTGGCATAACGATCGACGCGGTGCGGTAGCGGGCGATGTATTCCCGAGAAGAGTAGAGCAGGAAGTACGAGGCCATGAAATGTGTGCCATTCACCAGCACGGTGAGTACCAGAAAGTTTCCAAGGATCATTTCCTGAGGAATCCTTGAACTGAGGATAATAAAACTCAGTAAAACAAGGATCGATAGCCCTCCCACCAGCCACGGATCCACGGTTGGGTGTATAATTGCTCGAGGTGAAGGGTTGCTCATGCATGAGATCCAGGTACGCGGTGCTTCACTATCATCGCAGAGTAGCGTCTGGCATGTCTACGAGGTTGTCGTTAGAGTGCCCTCATCGAAAGTGATCAACAAAATGTATTGGTTGCCGGATACGTGCGGTGGTAAGTAGAACTGGTCCAAGGACCATGATGAAGTATCTCAATATAACTATCGCGAGTGCTACGGTTATCGCTATCGCGTTTACGCTTGCGCTTCGTTACGGCGTCGGACTGGAGGGTATGTCCGCCGATATGCCGGTGATAACGGTGCTCGTTGCTGGGGGCGGAGTTCTCGTCTTTCATCTTCTCCTTGCCATGCTACGGGGCGAGTTCGGCTCGGATCTCCTCGCCGGCATCTCGATCGTTACGTCCGTCGTCTTGGGGGAGTATGTCGCTGGTGCGCTTGTTGTGCTGATGCTCTCGGGTGGCACCGCGCTGGAGGAATATGCGATGCGGCGGGCGTCCTCAGTTCTCGACGCGCTTGCGAAGCGTATGCCCTCTATCGCGCATAAGCGAAGTGGGGTGAGCATGGTTGATGTACCTGCGGACGAGGTTCGAACTGGTGACGACCTCGTGGTTCTTCCGCACGAGCTGTGTCCCGTGGATGGAGTCGTTCTTGAGGGGCGGAGCTCCATGGATGAATCATATTTAACGGGCGAGCCTTATCGGATCTCCAAGACCCCAGGCTGCGAGGTTATTTCAGGGGCGATAAATGGGGAAGGCGCCCTGATTATACGCGCCCACAAAGAGGCAAAAGATTCGCGCTACGCCAAGATAATGCAGGTGATGGATGTTACGCGACAGAGACGACCCCGCCTGCGACGGCTCGCCGATAGATTGGGCGCTCTCTACACGCCGACGGCGGTTGTCATCGCGCTCGTAGCTTGGGGGATTTCGGGTGAGGCTCAACGGTTCCTGGCGGTGCTTGTGGTGGCGACCCCATGCCCACTTATCATCGCCATCCCAGTGGCGATCATCGGGGCGATCTCGTGGTCAGCGAAGAGAGGTATCATTATTAAGGATCCGATAGCGCTGGAGCGCGCCCACAATTGTGATGTGCTCATAACTGACAAGACCGGAACCCTCACAATCGGGGAGCCGCGCTTGATTGAGATAGAGGCTCTCGGGATCCCTCAGGATGAGGTTCTCAGGCTTACCGCTAGTGTAGAGAAGTATTCAAAACATCCACTCGCGATGCCGGTCGTTCAAGCCGCCGAAGAGCGGCACCTCTTGCTCGCGGATCCATCTGACGTGCAGGAGGTTCCTGGCCGAGGCTTGGTTGGGATGGTAGGAGGAAGAAAAATTACTATCACGGGGCGGCGCGCTGTTGATGCGCAACTCTCAAAAGCGTTCTCTGCAGCGCCAAGCGGGTTAGAGTGCCTTGTCTTGATCGATGACACCCCATCGGCGGTCTTTCGTTTTCAGGACGAGGCGCGTCCAGAGAGTAAAGATTTTGTCATGCATTTGGGGCCGCATCATAATTTCAAGGAGATTATTCTTCTCTCGGGGGATCGTGACGAAGAGGTGCAATACCTCGCTCGTCAGCTGCAGATCTCCAAGGTGTATTCCGGCAAATCGCCTGAGGAGAAGGTAGAGATCGTTCGAGCCGAGACGGCTCGAGCTCAAACGTTGTATTTGGGGGATGGTATTAATGACGCTCCCGCCCTTACCGCCGCGACGGTTGGGGTCGCCTTCGGTCCTCGTAGTGACATCACCTCGGAGGCCGCAGGCGCTGTTATCTTAGAGCCGTCACTGCGTAAGGTGGATCAGTTTCTTCATATCAGCAGTCACATGCGTCGGGTCGCGTTGCAGAGCGCCGTCGGTGGTATGGTGTTAAGTGTCGGGGGGATGCTTATAGCCGCGGCGGGATATCTAACGCCGGTAGCGGGCGCCTTGCTCCAAGAGATGATAGATCTGTGGGCTGTTGCTAACGCGCTTCGGGCATCCTCTTTAGGGCGCTCCGATAGTAACCACATCTAGCCGGATCGTGAGGCTCGACGATGGGAACTATGGGTGTCTGCTGTCTTCTCGTATGATCGGCGGATTAAGAATCGTGCTCGGCGAGTCACTTGTTAGGTATGCCGCCTCAAGCCCTATGCGGCGGTTGAGGTTACTCCCCGTTTCGGGGGCATGAACTTTGAATAGGAAAGGCGGTGGCGTAACGCGCGATATGGGTTGTCCCGCCCTTCGACAGTCGTATGCGCGAGAGTTCTGGAGATCCTATGAAGAAATTATCAATCGGCTTAGTTGGTTGTCTTCTGTTTGCGTCAAACGCGCACGCCGCGGTGCCCAACGACTTCGATAGTGATGGTATCTCAGACCGCACCTGGATTCAGATCGAGGGTGACAGATCTTTGACATGGATAGCCCAACTTTCGGCATCCCAGGCGCAGATCGCACTGGGCTCGCTGGGCAAAGCAGGAGACGCAATCACCATGGCTCAGTGGTTAGCGGGCGGCACCCAAATCGGGGTGGCTTCTGTGAATACCGCCTCGAATGAGATTGAATGGTCAATTCGTGACTCCGCGGGGAATATCCGCACGAAGGTTTTGGGAAAGAAGGGGGATCTTGTTGTTTCGGGGGCCGATTTTGATGGTAATGGGCTTGCAGACGCAGCGGTCGTTCGACTTGAGAACCGGAAAGCTCAATGGACCGTGGTCTTCGATCTCTTTGCTTCCGATACCCCCGTTGAAAAAACATTTCAGTTTGGTGATGCGGGCGATCGCGTGTTTTACGCCCGCGCTGAGGGTGGCTCGGCGGTGGATTGGATCGGTATTACGCGCACAGGCTCGAACTCTCGAACTCTGGCGCGGATGATGGATGTTAATTCTGGCGCCATAAAGCAGTTCGCGCGCCTTCCGAGGCTCGCGAGTCAGGGAAATCGTCCGCGACCGTTCCCCATCCGCCAAAGCTCGGGAACTGATCTGATCGGATTTAGCTCCGGCAGTGGAGGAAAGACCTCTGTCAAGGTGTTCAACCTAGAGGGAGGCGCTGTGTCCTCTAGTGTTTTCTCCGGAACGGGGACGAGCACTGTGGGAGAGTTCTTACAGGGGCCCGGCTACGAGGTTGTGTATGAGAGTGGAGAGGTCGCCACGATTCTTAATCCCCGGGATATCGATCTGACGGAGACTATTGCGCTCGGTGGAATCCCCGTTGATGAGGTGAATATCAACACTCTTGGCGCGATCGCGGCTACGCCAACACCGGCGAGCACACCATCTGCGGGTGATGAACCTTCAGGTGGAAGTCCGGCGCAATGCTCCAAGTTTGCAAAGATGCCCAGAACTCACATCTACAAGACCCTCGGGTCCAACCACTTCTCGGATATTCGGCGCAAAACGATCGGATTGATTCTCAAGAGTGGGGCGGCTGGGCCGTTTCCATCGTGCATTGATGCGATCGATCAGAATGGAAATGTCGTCGCGAAGCTTGGTCTCTACACTGTCGGGGGAGGCTGGGGAGCTCGCTACTACGCCGGCATTCGGTGCGCTAAGGGAACACCGTACGGAGGAGCAGAGGTCGCTGCGCGGGCACTCCAAAGTTCCGGTTCTTCAAAGATATATATGAAGTTCGGGGGCGTGTGTTACGGACCCTTTGAAGCTAACAGGTGCATCAACAGTACCTCGTGTTAAGGGCCAGTAGCCCTTATTCAGTAGGTTACGTGAATTAGGCGCTAAACCTCTAGCTTCCCCCATCTTCCGCCGAACCATCCTAAGAGGTGGTTGTATGAGTGGTGGATGTTATCGGTGTGGCCTCGCGGATGGTAGCGCGGACCGGTTGTGCGAAACCTGCTTCCGAATGAAATACCATCGTGGTCGAGATGTTGTGGACCTTCCTCCAGATACGCCGATAGAGGGATTGGAGTTCTCTCCTCGGGCTCGAACGTTTCTGCTCGGTTCGGGGGCGGCGTTTTACGCCAGCCTTATCGGTTTCGTCATGGCCGCGCACGTTCTCCACGCACGAACGTATGGTGACCCGCGGCTCGAATCTGTGGCGAACACCCAGGAAAGCTCAATCGTTACCGTCGAACACGTGTTTGACTCGGTGCGAGGGCCGAGTCGCTTTGAGCGGACCGAAGGAGTCCCGGAGGCACGAGGCTAGCAGGGTTGTGAAAAAACTGTAGGGACCCAGGATTGGGTGCGTGCGCCATTGAGGTGTCGAGCGCGCCATACCTTCTATGGATAAATCGCCGCACACAACTATCTTCGCGGCCCACGAGAGTGTGCTACAAGCGCACGGTCTCATCAAACCGCACATACGGGTGACCGCCGTCGAGCGAGCGCGTGCCCTTGAGAGCGGTGCCGGCGAGACATGGCTCAAATTAGAGTGTCAGCAGGTTACGGGATCATTCAAAGCGCGTGGCGCGCTCCACCGTTTAAGCGCGCTATCAGAGCGCGAGCGTGACCGAGGGATCGTTGCCTGTTCGGCGGGTAATCATGGTCTTGGAGTGGCGATGGCATCGGAGGTATGTGGCGTTGCCTCGACGATCTTTCTTCCCCGTGCTGTCGATCACCACCGAAGAGGCGCTTTTGATGAGTACTCCTCTTCGGTGCACCTCATCGGAGATACGTATGATGAATGCGAGGAGAAGGCTCGCCAGTTCGCGAGAGAGTCGGGGCTAACGTTCGTCTCACCCTACAACGACCCATGGGTGATATCGGGACAGGGCACTCTCGCTGTCGAACTCTTCGAGCAGATTCCGCACGTTGATGTGGTCTTGGTTGCGGTCGGGGGGGGAGGGCTCATTTCGGGGGTGGCCGCCTATCTTAAGGCTGTAAAGCCTTCGGTTAAGATAGTCGGGGTGTCGCCCGCGAACTCCGCCGGCATGTACGACAAAGTTACGGGAATCTCGCCAGACTTCTCAGCGCATCTCGAAACTCTCTCTGATAGTACCGCTGGTTCAGTGGAGGATGGCGCGATAACTATCGATATGTGTAAAGCGTTGGTCGACCAGTGGATCCTTGTTGAGGAGTCCGACATCAGCGCCGCGATGCGATACCTCTTTTATGAGCATAGGCTTGTAGTGGAGGGGGCAGGCGCGCTTTCGGTGGCTGCGTACCTCAAAGAGCGCGCGCGACTCAGTGACTATACGTGCGCGCTCCTTGTATGTGGTTCAAATATTGATCCAAAGAAATTTCTGCGGATTGTGGATATGACGTCCTCTCCCTGATAGCGCCAGAAAGAAAGATGCTCTTCGTGAAATCGAGTGGGTAAGATTGGTATTTCCGGACGTGAACATGCTCGTACACGTAAACGTGAACGTACCCGAAAAAGTGTGGTCACACGCCCTGATGGCAAAGTTAAGAAAGCCTGGCACCGATCCGTGTAAGCAAAAGCTTTCCGGCGCGATATTCGTCCGGGGAGAGGTGGCCAAGAGCGTTAAACAAATCAAAGAGGGCACCACACTCCATGACGGACCCTCGTGCTGTTGAGAAATAGCGCCGTTTATCGGCTTGTTTGAGCTTGCCGGCATCTTCGGCGATGTTGAGCACAATCGAAAATGATGCGCGCTTAAAGCGATCTTGGAGTTCTCCGTTTCCCCGGGGTAGCCGGTCTCGAATCTCAACAGTAGTGACGACGAACTCCAGAGCAATGCGGTAAACATCCAATTTCTCGTAATCCAGCATACTGCTAGAAAAGTAAAAAAAAATGGTTCCGTCGTGAGCATTTTGAGGGTTTCAGCGAAACGAGGCGGAGACGACGAAAGAACCGGAGGCGTATCCACTGAGATACGTTGAGGATGTTTTCGTTGGCTCCAACGAGGTTGGAGCCAAACCATCGAAATGCGCAACAGGAAATCATTTTTCACCACCCTGCTCGATATTGATCGGCGGGGCAGCAAGTTGCTAGATCGGGTACGTTCACGTTCACGTTCACGTTTACGAGCACGTTCACGCGGAAATACGTAATTTACCATTTAAAAAAGTGGGTTATACCCCATCAGCAGTCACCGGCACCCACTTGATTCCCCGAGGAGCCAAGAAAGATAAGTCCACGTGAGGCCTAGTTTGGTGACGGCGATTGCTACAGTGTCGGCTGTCTCGGACCCAAGAGCGCAACACGTAGTGTTCCAGCCTCTATGTCATTTGATGTCATCAAAGCTATCGCAGCCAGGTTACCTAAGAGGCGAGCAGTCCGGCATTCGAGACTAAATCTGAGTTGTTCCGCAGGGGGAAGGGCGTCTACTGCGATGACGGGCATCTCGACCTTTTCGAAGCCTGCGAGTGGAATGCGTGGAGTGGTCTTGTCGACAAGCTCCCGGCATAGCTTCACCGTCCGTTGGAGCGTCTCTACGGTTCTAAACGAACCCATTCGTCCACTGAAGGCGTACGGATGATTAGTCATAAATCGATCTAGGTCCGTTGAAAGCTCTATATCGATCCGTGAGAGTAACTCCCGAACCTCAGTGGGATGTACGATCGCCGCGCGTACCGCATCCGCCTGGAGCGGCCTCATCTTCGCTTGTTCGAGCGCCGATATGTTGGTCAGCTGCCATCCATCTCGCCCAGGCTGTAACACCGATATTCCGTTGAATACTAACTCCTCGTTTGATGTGTTTCCAAGAAGAAGGAGATCGTGGAAAGCCGTCGCGTGATCGAAAGCCCATCGAAATTGTTGCAGGCAACGAGCGTGAGGATCTACCCTGACCTGATCGAAAACCTCTGCTTGTTGGCATTCGACCACCTTGTAACCCTGCCGCTCGAGTCCACCGGATAGCAACATGTCTTCAAATGATCCCTCAGGACAGACGAGGAAGATCTCCCCGGCATCGCTTTGCATCGATTGAACCGCGTTGCCATCGAGCATAAGGGAACACGTCTTCGGCACCCGGGTTCCTCCAAAAGCGGTGAGTAAACAAAAGTCTATCACTCCCGCCGTACCGATTATGCCGGGGAATGCCCGGTACGGCTGCGCGGTGGGATAAAGAGTTTCACCCGCCCATAGCGATGGCAGGATAGTGGTCGCTTGGGCAACTACGTTCTCAGCCCTTCGATTCAGGGGCGCGACAGCTCCGATCCTCTCGTTCCTACCCGTAAGGTCAGCGAGCATATCGGCCACTCCGGTGGTGATCGAGTCATCATCGGTGACGAGCACTGGAGCCCCAAAACAGTGATCGTGTTCCCGGAGGGCGCGAACCACGGAAAACGCCTGATTGCGAGCGTAGGCAGCTGTAGCGGTGCTCGCGTTCGCGGGATCCTTGGGGGCGTGCGCGACGCGAAACTTCACCTGCCCCGTCCCTGATTGACGGAGTGTCGCGTTGACCGACTCTATGACACCTCGAGCTGATGTGAGTTGTTCGGCTGTCATACCGTTGTCAGCCAGCACGATATGGAAGTTATCTCTCACAGATCGAGGGAGGTACCCCAACTGTGCTGCGAGTACTTCGATAGTTTTAGCCAATGTATTTTGTCGCGCTAACGGATCGGTTGGGGGCTTTTTGTCGTCATACGACGCCACGATGTTGATTAGTCCCGGCTCGTCGTGGCGCACGACTGTATAGGCGGATTTGGTTCGATCCACGAATATCTGTTTAAGCTGGTTCTGACGATGATCATGCGATGGAAGAGCGGGTGAGATATCGTGCGCGTGCTGGTGTAGGGACATGAGTAACCTCCTCTGGTGAATCAGGGTGTGAGAGCCCGAAAAAGTCGGGAGCGCGCTTTCGTCGCGAAGTTCCTAAGCGGACGACGGTAAGCTGAGTGGCAGCGTGTGGAGTAAGTGCACATCGGGTGGGTGACACCCGAGTCCACGAGGGGAGATAAATGAATCCGTCTCTTTCATCAATGATGATGATTTGGTGGGGATTCTTCGAGCCGACCCTTTAAAGCGTAATCGTGAGAGGCAGTTGCCTGCAGTTTCTGATTGCTCTGGGTAGTCTTATTCGGAATTCTTGGGTGAAATACGCCTTTGTTGGGTGATGAGAATCAGAGAAGGTTTCATGATCATGAGTGGAGCCGAACGTATATACGGCCTCGTCCGCGCGGATGTTCTAGGATATACGAGCGTAGTCGGTACAGGGGCCCATACGATAGAACATTTTTCTTCATGGAGCGGATATGCAGGCTTTTCATTTTCCCTCGAACTTTATGTTCGGAGTTGCGGACGCGGATCTGCAGGTCATCGGCGAAGATGCGTGTGTGCGGCACGAGAACGCTCAGCCAACGATGTGGTCGGCGTTCGCCGCTGATGGTCGCACGTGGAACAGCGAATCTCCCGCTGAAGGCATTGACCGTTATCATCGATGGAAAAGCGATGCCGATCTGATGGTAGCGCACGGTGTGCGAAACTATCGCACCTCAGTGTCCATGAGCAGATTGCTGGACAGCTCAGGCAGGGTAAACAAGAAAGCCGTCGAGTGGTATCGCGCGTATTGGTCGTATCTCAGGTCTCATGGAGTGCGTATTTACGCGACCCTCTATCATTGGGAGTTGCCACAGGCGATCGTCGAGAAAGGGGGGTGGCTCTCACAGGATGCGGTGTCGATGTTCGTAAAGCACGCTGTCGCGGTTCGTGAACATCTTGGAGATCTGATCGATCAGTACTTCACCTTGAATGAGCCGTGGTGCTCCACGATGTTGAGCTATCACCAAGGTAAACACGCGCCGGGGGATGTCTCATTGCGACACGCTCTTCTTGCGGCTCACAATATCCTTCTCGCCTCAGGGCAGGCGATGAGAGAGCTTCTTGCGAAAGATCCTACGCTGAAGATTGGTGTGGTTTTGAACTCGCAAGCGCACTATGCCGCCTCAGCCGATGAGGCCGATCTACGCGCGCAACGAATCGCTGATTGTTACTTTAATCGTTGGTTCTATGACCCTCTGTTTTTGGGGCGATATCCGGAAGAGATTCTTTCGGTATTTGAGGGGCACCTTCCAGAGTTTGCCTCAGCCGATATGGAGGTTATCCGTGTTGGTAACCTGATGCACTCCCTCGGTGTAAACAACTACTGCGGAGAGATCGTCCGAGCTGATTCATCGCGAGATCTAGGTTATTCCTCCGTTAAGGTTCCTGGAGGGCCTGAGAACGACCTCGGTTGGCCGGTCTTTGAGTCCCCAACCTATCCGGCGGGATTATATGATATCCTTCTCCAGTTCTATCACTCCTATCGAGGTCACGGACTCAAGCGTATCTTCATCACCGAGAATGGCATGGCTCTACGGTCAAACTTCGACGCAGAGGGACGCCTTCTGCCGGACCTCCGCCGCATCGATTACTATCGCCATCATCTGCAGCAGGTCTACGAGGCGAAGCTCGCGGGTGTGCCGATTGAGGGCTACTTCGCGTGGACCTTGATGGATAACTACGAGTGGGCGGAGGGATATCGCCCTGAGGGGTGTTTCGGACTCGTTCACGTCGACCGAGCGACCCTTGAACGTACCCCGAAAGAGAGCCTTCGATGGTTCTCTCGGGTTATGGCTACTGGCCAAGCTCCCTATTAAAGGTACCCTATGGAACCATCCGGGTGCGTACCACGGGAGATGAGATTAGGCGCTGGAACGACCTATCGGAGCGATATGGGACTGGTTTTCCGGTCTCCAAAGACTCAAGAAACTTGTCTCATGTTTGCCCTCAGCGATATCGATGGAACGCTGAACAACGAGCATGTTTCGGAATCGGAGCGCATTCACACCATAGGACCCGCCTGCGAGGCGATTGACGCCTTGCAATCGTACGGCGTTCTCGTTGGTATCTGCACCGCTCGAGCAAATGGAGAGGCTGAGATGTACGCGCGCGCAGTCCGGGCGCGCGGCTTTGTGATCTCGGAGAATGGCGCTTGCACAAGCTCCCCCGGTGGGACGCCGGTCACGATCGGTGATATGCGAGAGATTCGCGAGTGTGTCGCGGCTATTGAGACAGCGCTCGGTCGTTCGGTAGTGAGCACCCTTGATCTCACGGCTCTCGAGTCTCGATGGCGTGGCCAGGTTATGGCGCGGCGGGAGAGGTCAGGAGTGGATAATCCTGCGCAAGAAGATGACCTTGGGCACTCGACGCTCGAGGAGTTGCGGATCAGTGCCGCGCGCGTCGCCTCGGCCTATCTTTCGGGGCTGGCCCCAGCGGAACGCGAGGTCGTGAGCTCGATTGCTCGGGCCCATGGATTTCGACCCTTCGGCGATCTCCTTCATCTGATTAATCGAAGAGCTGATAAAGGGGTTGCTCTCGATGCCCTCTGCGAGCGGCTACTAGGTGAGGAGCTTTTGGTGTCAGACGCAAGCGGAGCTCGCATGAACGTTCGGCTCGATCGAGTCACTCCGATCGTTTTCGGAAATGGCGAGAACGACCTTCCTCTTTTCGCGAGCGCTATTGAGCGTGGTGGCTATGGAGTGCTCGTCGCCGATCCGGTTGAGGCTCACGGATTTCATTTTGACCTTCGAGCCCAACCCCCACATCCTCATACTCTCATAACGCACGGGGCGCCGTTCGGTCACGGCATTAAGGCGGCTGTGCCCGAGCTCGTGTCTCGCGTGAGAGATAGGTATGGGATCCTGCTAGCGGCGCAGTGAATGCTCTCAGGATGTCTCACAGCGTAGCGAAGTCGGGTCGGGTTGTATGGTTGTCTCGGTCTAGCTTCGTTAAAACAGGCACCCCGCTCACGACGAAAATTGTTCACCGCGCTACGTGAAGCACAGAGAGCTCAGACGGGGACCTTAGCCGATTATCTCTCGGGCTATTATCACCCTCTGTATCTGGTTGGTACCCTCCACTATCTGGAGCATCTTCGCGTCACGCATGTAGCGTTCGACAGTATAGTCCTTGATGTATCCCGCTCCGCCGAAGAGTTGAACCGCATATGTCGTGATAGCCATCGCCGCGTCGGTAGCAAAACACTTTGCCGTTGATGAAGAGAGTTTGGTGTTACGCGAGGCGTCTCCATTCGCCAGGGCATCGACATCCTGAGCCGCCTGGGAGGTAAGAAGCTGCGCGGCCGCGAGCTTGGTATGCATATCGGCGAGCATGAATTGGAGGCCTTGAAAGTCAACCAGCGCTTGCCCAAATTGACGTCGGTCCTTCATGTACGCGACGCTATCCTCAAGAGCGGCCCGCGAGAGACCGTTCGCGCACGCTGCGATATTGATCCGTCCTCCGCTGAGACCTGAGAGCGCCACTTTTCGTCCACCGTGCAGCGCCCCGAGGAGCGCATTTTGAGGGAGCATGACGTTGTCGAAAAAGAGCGATGCTATGGGAGAGAGCTCCGCGCCCATCTTTCTTTCAGGTTTGCCCCATGAGACGCCAGGTGCTGTCGCCGGAACGATGAATCCAGAGAGGCCGGAGGTTGAGGTGTCCTCTGTTGTGGCGAAGGTGAGGTAGATATCGGCGAACCCAGCGCTGGTGATGTAACACTTATTGCCATTGAGAGCGAATCCATCAGGGAGTTGTTTCGCTTCGGTGGCGAGCGCGGCAGTGTCAGAACCGGCATGTGGCTCGGTGAGGGCGAACGCGGCGAGCAGCTCGCCAGAGGCGAGTTTGGGAAGATAGATCTGCTTTTGTTCTTCGGTCCCATGCCGAGCTATCAGGCCGCTTGCCATCGCGTGCACGGAGAGAAAGATAGCTGGCCCAACATCGTAACGTGAGATCGTTTCGAAAACAGCGGCGCTGGTGGTCGCGCTCGCTCCTATTCCGCCGTACTCCTCGGGTATGCTGAGTCCTCCAAGTCCGGCGTCGCACATCGCGGTGAAAAGCGCGCGAGGAATAGTATTGTAGTGTTCGTCACTTTGATATTTTGGGATCTCGGTCTCGCACAGTCGAGTAACCGTTTCGATGACAAGGGGATCGATGAAGGCGTGTGTCATACGTAGTCTCAAGCGCGGCTTTGGTAGCGACCGCCACTATCCTTAAAGTATAGCAAAGAGAGCAAAAGCGCTTCTCTAAAGTGAGGTGAAGGGGGCGTGTTGTTTTTCAAGGGGCGAGGGGTTTGGCGGGAAGGGGGCCTGTGCCGGGAGTCGGGATGATGATGGCCGTGCGGACGGCCTCTGGGTCGATCTCGAGTCTAAGGGATTCACTGGCTCGGCTGAGGGTCTCCGCTTTTCGGAAGGCGTTCGGAATGAGGTCCTCCAGCGCGTCGAGGTAGTCTCGCTCCCGCTCAACGAGGGAGGGGTCCAGTGGACCGCTTCCCCAGAGAGGGTTTGTGAAGGGATTAGAGTCTTGAGGTCGGGAAAGTTGCTCACGTCGTTTGGTAATGAGTTCTCGTATGTTAACCCAAAAGCTGTACTTCCGAGCGTCGTCGAGGCTCTGATTCGTGCGCCACAGGAAGATGTTCCTCTCGGTCTCAGCGATAAACCACAGTGGGGTGGGGGGAGTGCCCGCGGACCAGAGGTGCTGCCTCTTCCGGAGTTCACTTTCGATTGACTTTAAAATGCCCAAAAGCACGCACCCTGTGGCCACATTTGGAGCGTCGTCCCGCAACTCCTGCGTACTTTTGGCAGGTGAAACGAGGGGGCTTGTTTCTAAGGTCATGTATTCCTTTGATTTTTTGGGGCGCCCATCTCTAAAGGATCTACGACAGGCCGACGATTGCAAGAGGCAAGCCAGAGGAATGGTCGATGCGACCCGCATCGACCGCAGTGCATCACGGAGTGTTATGGCGCCTAAGCAGCAACCCATCCTCGTTGTCGACGACTGCCCGGTGAGTCGGGGGATGGCTCATTCTATCCTTGCCGCATGTGGTTATGACGCCGTTGAGTGCGGTAGTGGAACGCAGTGTATCGATTTCCTCGATAAAGAGATTCCCGCGCTCATCCTGCTTGATATCTCGATGCCTGATATCGATGGGTTTGATCTGTTGCGTCTGATACGTCAACGCCATGCGGCGGACTCCGTCCCTGTGCTGCTCGTTACGGCGAGCACCGATGGTAAGGATGTAGTTCGAGGATTAACGACTGGAGCCAACGATTATCTAACGAAACCGCTCGACCGGACAGCCTTCCTTGCTCGAGTGTATAATCACATTAGCCTGAGCCAGGCTCGCCGTCAGAGTGATGAACATAGGGATAAAGTTGTGAGTATCCTAGGAATGCGACGAGCCATCGAGGAGTTAAATCACGAGGCGATATTCGCTCACAGGAACGATGGCTCTCTTGCGTATTGCAATGAGCTGCTCGGGCGAGTGGTTGAGGGAGCGCCAGCGCTTCGCGCTGAGGAGCTCGCGGTTCGATTGATTGAGCGCGGGTTGTACATGGAGATTCGGAGCACTATCGCCGAGCGGCCATCAATAACCATCGACCGGATCGCACCCCTTCCGGAGGATATTCAGCGCTATGGGTATCAACCAAGCTGTCGAGTACGCTCCGCGATTCACGGGGATGTTCGCATTTGGGTGTTTCAATTCGAGGAGAGGGTAGGAACCGCTGGGAGTGATGTATCGAGTTCAATTTAAAAAGCGGTAGTTCACCTCTTCGTCATTGAAGTCCCATGGGGGATTAGTTAAATTCACCCTATCCAATTTTGAGTTTTCCTCTTTATGCCCACCCCTTTGAGCGCGACGTCCAAGTCTCCCACACATGTGTCTCCTATTCGGGTATGCCACATGGCTGACGTCCATCTGGGGTACCGTCGCTACAACAAGGTGTCTAAGTCGGGCATCAATCAACGTGAGCTCGATGTCAATGTGGCGTTCCAAGAGGCGATTACTCGAATTATCTCCCTCAAGCCCGACATCACGATCATCGCCGGAGATCTCTTTCACGCGGTGCGCCCCTCGAACTCGAATGTAACCTTCTGTTTCCGTCAATTGCGTCGACTCGCCCGGGATACAGGTGCTCCCGTTGTCATCGTTGCCGGAAATCATGAGACCCCCAAACGAGCTGATACCGGCTCAGTGCTTCAGCTTTTTCGTGAGATCGAGAATGTCTACGTGGCTGAGAGTGGTTACGAGGTTTTTAGCTTTAAAGACAAGAGCCTCGCGGTGGCGTGTTTGCCGCATACTGCGTTGCTCGAACTCGACACAGTTTCTCTCCGAGCCGATGATCGGTTCGCGCACAACATCCTTGTCGTGCACGGACAGGTGAATGAGCGATGGGTAAGTGATTTTGGCGGAGCAGAAGTTGAGCTCAAAGCGTTGGCGCCTCATGAATGGGACTATATCGCTCTGGGGCACGTGCACATTCATCGACCGGTCGCGCTGAATGCCGCCTACTCTGGAGCGTTAGAGCACACCGCCAACAATATCTGGAGTGAAGGCTCGGTTGGTAAGGGGTTCCTTGAAGTGCAGCTCCCAGGCGGTAAACGGACCTTTCATCCACTAACATCACCCCGAGAGATAGTTGTACTCGACCCTCTTGAGGTTGAGGGGTTGGAGCCGCACGATGTTATGGGACTGATACGGGACAGATTGGATTCTATCGCCGGGGGGATGGACGCAAAGATTATTCGTTTGGAGGTACGAGGCCTTACACGAGAGACCTATCGGCATCTCGATCACAAGGAGCTCCGAGCCCTCCGTTCCCGCGCTTTGAATCTTACCCTCGATATGACCTTCGCCTCCCCAACCTCACACGGTCGTTCGATCGGACAGGCCGGAAAGGGATTATTGAAGGACCAGTTGCGAGAGTTCAGTAAAACCTTCGAGGTTCCTGGCGCCAGTCAGGAAGAGATCGGTTCATTGCTTGAATCGTATGTAGCTCGGGTGGAGGCGAAGTATGAAGCTTCGTAGTCTCTCGCTCAATCTCTTCAGGCAGCACATCTCAAGTCATATTGAGTTTCCTGATGGTCTGGTAGGCGTTATCGGAACTAATGGTTCCGGGAAGACTACGATCGTTGAGGCGATCGGGTTCGCAATCTACGGTTCGCGCGCGCTACGCGGACGGGTCGAGGATGTTCGAACCCGTACGGCGCCCGCGAAGACAGGCCGAGGGAAAAAAGAGCAGGATCTCCGAGTCGAGCTTACCCTTGAGCACGATGGTGTGGTTTTTCGAATTGAGCGCTCCCTCAATGACGCCGCGATCTATATCGGTGGAGAGTCTCAGCCTGTCGCCGTTGGAAGTCGCGATGTTTCGGCTCGCATAAGCGCTATCGTTGGGATGTCCTATGAAGAGTTTATCTCAACCTACTGCACCGAGCAGAAGGGGTTAGAGTTCCTGAGTGGTAAGAAGGGCGCTACCGAGCGTGAGAAGTTCATCGTTCGGATGATGGGCTACGATCGCCTGGAGGAGGTTCAGGAGGTGATTCGTGGAGATCGCAAAGAGAAGCGAGCTGTTCTCACCGGGTATGAAGCGAGTCTCGGTACGAGAGAGGAGATCGAACGGCGGCTTGAGATCGAGCTTACTGAATTGACCACGATGAGGGAGCGTCACGCCGAGGCGCAGAAAACGCTGCAAAAGTCCGAATCAGACTTCAATGTAGTTCGAGAGAAGATGGTGCGGCTTGAAGAGCTTAGGGCTCGGTTCGTCCGTGAAAAGGAGGGCGTTCAGTCTGCTTCGGTTCGTTTGGAAGAGCGTAGTCGGCGGTTGAACGATATTGTCTCCGCTATTTCGTTAGCCGAGGAAGAGCTTCTGAAAGTACTCAAACCGCTTTCTGCATCTCGGGATCTCGATGAAGCAATCGCCGCGGTCAAGCGACAGGTCGCGACCGAGCGGGAGCGATTTGCGTCGAAATTCGAGGAGGAACGGGGGGTTGAGCTCGCATGGCGTGAGGCTGTCTCGAAGGCCGCCGCCGAGCGAGATATGGCGAAGGCCCACTACTCACAGCTTGAGAAACGCGTTGTGAAGGTCGGCGAACTCGAAGGTGGAAGTGATTGTCCAACCTGTGGCCAGGCTCTCGGGGAGTCCTTTGAGCAAGTTCGAAAGCACTTTCAGGGGGAGCAACGAGCGCTCGCTGGAAAGGTTCGAGATCTTGAGAGAGCCTTCAAGGATGTCCAGGGGAAGCCTGAATCGGTAGTCGCCATCGCTCAGGAGCGAGCGGAGCTTGAGCTCAAAGTAAAGCAGGCCGAGGCGAAGCTTCAGGAGCTGCAGCTCTGTGTGCAACTGCAACATAAAATTGAGTCATTGCGGAAAGAGCGGGAGGTGGTTGAGGGCGAGATCAAGCTCGCCGAGGAACACAAGCGACTCGCGTCTGATCGGATGTCGGAGCTCCGTTTCTCTGAAGAGGATTATAACCGTGAAAAGGGCGCTTTCGATGCCTCTCAGCGGCTCGTCGAGGTGGCTCGATTGCAGCGTGTTCGACTCGAGGGCGAGGTTAACACCAAGGAGGCGTTGGTTGAGCGAACGAAATCAGAGCTCGCGAAATTTACTGAGCGGCAGATGGAGGTTGAGCGCCTCCGTCGTGACGTGAGGCTCTGTGATGAGTGTGACCGCATGATCACCGAATTCCGGAAATACGTGAACTCCTCGATTCGCCCGCGCATGGCGGAGTTGGCGAGTGAGTACCTCGCGGATTTGACGGATGGAAGATACACGGCGGTTGAATTAGCCGAGGATTTCACTCCGACGGTAGTTGAGGATGGGGAGGCAAAGTCGGTTATCAGCGGAGGAGAGGAGGATATTCTCAATTTGTGCATGCGTATCTCGCTCTCCCACATGTTGGCGGAGCGGGCGGGGCAGCACTTCTCCCTCCTTATTCTCGATGAGGTGTTTGGTTCACTCGACGAGAATCGACGTGGTAACGTGCTCGCGCTCCTCGAAAAATTGAGGAATCGTTTTGAACAGATCATCATCATCACTCATCTCGATGATGTGAAAGATGGGGTTCAACACCTTATCCAAGTTGATTACGATGAGGTATCAGGTAGCGCGTTCGTTCGCTCAGAGGATGTCTTTGAGCAGATAGAAGCGATGGCGATGAATCTCTAAAAGGGGGGCTTATGACGCATGGCGGCGATACTATTTTTGGCAAGATAATTCGAAAAGAGATCCCTGCGCAGATCGTGTACGAGACCGACCGGGTTCTCGCGTTTCGAGATATCAACCCCGTGGCGCCAGTGCATGTGTTAGTGATTCCTAAAAAGCCGATCGAGAGTGTCGCCGCGGCTGTTGCGACCGATGCTGAGATCCTTGGGGAGCTTTTAATCGCGGCTGCGGAGGTGGCGCGACAGGAAGGGCTTGAGCCGGGTGGCTATCGAGTCGTTACCAATATCGGCGCGGACGCTGGGCAGACCGTGTTCCATCTTCACCTTCATGTCATTGGCGGTCGGCCGTTGTTGTGGCCGCCGGGGTAGGAGGGCTGGACCCGGTCGCCCACCCGATGTGCGAGCCCGTGACTTGGGAGGGCGGTCATTCCTGACCGCCGTGTTGGAATCCGCGGCCAGGTTCATTCCCGGATCGAAACATTTCGGCGACCAGGAATGGTCGCCCTCCCGCCGTGC
This sequence comes from Pseudomonadota bacterium, assembly GCA_027485595.1. GTDB lineage: Bacteria > Bdellovibrionota_C > UBA2361 > UBA2361 > OMII01 > OMII01. The sequence continues at coordinate 19,145 of JAIXQT010000034.1, forward strand.
GACCCGTGATATGGGAGGGCGTTGATTCCTGCGAGCCTCGCGGTCGGTCCTTAATCTTAAATATAGCCCCCATCGCGAAACAGCAGTACGCTAGTAAGCATCTCATCTAACACAGGAATTTCTATGGTTACGCTGATGGAAGAGAATACCGTTTTAGTAGAGCGAGAAGGGGCGATTGTGACGGTTACGATTAACCGCCAGGAGAGTCTTAATGCTCTAAATCCTGATGTTCTTCAGGGTCTTATCCTCGAGTTCGGAAAAATATCCTCAGACCCTTCTATCCGGAGCGTTATAATTACCGGTAGAGGGCCGAAGGCCTTTGTCGCTGGCGCTGATATTCGCTCGATGCATGGACTTGGTCCCCGTCCGATAGCGGATTACGTAGAGCTTGGGCAGCGGGCCATGCGGCTCATTGAAACGTGTGAGGTTCCTGTGATCGCGGCGGTTAATGGTTTCGCCCTCGGTGGTGGTCTTGAGCTCGCGCTCGCGTGTGACCTCATCGTGTGCTGCGAAAGCGCTAAACTTGGGCAGCCGGAGGTTAATCTCGGAATCATTCCCGGATTTGGCGGTACGCAGAGACTTCTCCAGAGGTGTGGTATCGGTGCCGCTCGTCGGCTCTGTTACACCGGCGATCTCATCGGCGCTGAGGAGGCCCGCATCATCGGGTTAGCTGATAAAGTATTCCCCGACGCGCAACTCATGGAAGAGGTGCAGAAGATGGCGACAACTATCGCGTCCAAAGCGCCTCTTGCGGTGAAGGGCGCGAAGAGGGTTATTAACGAGGCGCACCAGTCGTTGCTGCTCTCAGGATTGCGGCTCGAGGTCGAGGAGTTCTTGAAGCTCTTTGATACAGCGGATCGCGAAGAGGGCATGGCCGCGTTTCTGCAAAAGCGTCCAGCGACATTTACGGGACGATAAAGGAGTTTGGTATGGTGTGGCGTGATAGTTTTCCGTTCGAACTCTCTGATGAAGAGAACTTCGCCTGTGATACCGCGCACGCCTTCGCGGAAAAGGATGTCGCCCCGCTCGCGGCGAAGATAGATCGAGATCATTATTTCCCCAAGGAACTGATCCCGAAGATGGGTGAATTGGGGTTGATGGGTTCTATCATCCCTCCAGAGTACGGAGGCTCAGGTCTTTCAACTCTCGCGTACGCGCTCATTATCGAAGAGTTGTCAGCCGCGTGCGCCTCAACAGGAATTATCGTGAGTGCGCATACATCCCTATGTGTGACACCGATCCTCGATTACGGAACAGAGGAACAGAAAAAGTATTTCCTTCCCCGTCTCGCCTCTGGTAAGGCGCTCGGATGTTTTGCGCTTTCTGAGCCGAGTACCGGTAGCGATGCTGCCGCCATTACTACGACCTATAGAGAGGATGGCGACGGGTACGTTATAAACGGCACGAAGAATTGGATCACCAACGCTCCCGAAGCTGGTGTGTGCGTCGTGTTCGCGTCGCATGATACGTCAAAGGGAAACAAAGCGATTACCGCTTTCGTACACGACATGAATCTTCCTGGAATCTCGAAGGGCAAACACGAGGACAAGATGGGTATTCGAGGTTCTCCAACCTCAAGCATCATGTACGACAATGTGCGCCTTCCAAAGAGTGCGTTGCTCTACGAGGAGAACCGTGGCTTCACGGTCGCGATGACGACGCTTAACGGTGGACGAATTGGTGTCGCCTCGCAGGCTGTCGGTATAGCTCGTTCCGCTCTCGATGACGCTCTCAAATACGCGCAGGACCGAAAAGCGTTTGGTAAGGTTATCTGCGAACATCAGTCGATCCAGAATTATTTCGCCGAGATGGTGTGCCGAATCGACAGCGCTCGGTACCTTACGTTGGCGGCAGCGAAGCGTAAGGACCAAAAGAAGAGCTACGTTCGCCAAGCTGCAATGGCGAAGCTCTCGGCCTCTGAAACGGCAATGTACTGCGCGAATAAAGGGATTCAGATCCACGGTGGGTACGGGTTCGTGACCGATTACCCGGCGGAGCGACATCTCCGAGACGCAAAGATTACCGAGATTTATGAGGGGACGAGCGAGATCCAGCGGATCTTGATAGCCACCCAGCTCTTAAAAGAGTAGTTTCTGCGGTAGGTATGACGAAGAAGCCCACAGGACAATCCTTCTCCAAGAGCGCCTCGTATGAGGAATGGCGCAAGCAACGCTACGCCTCTCAGAAAGAGCGTAAGACCACCTTCGAATCGATCAGTTTTCGAGAGCAACCTGAGCTCGTGACCCCCGAGAACGGGGGGAGTGTGAAGTACGATGCAGAGCTCGGCTATCCTGGTGAATATCCCTTCACACGCGGTGTTCAGCCAACGATGTATCGTGGCCGTCTGTGGACGATGCGGCAGTTCGCTGGCTTTGGAAGCCCAGAGGATACTAACCAACGATTTAAATACCTCCTTGAGCACGGACAGACGGGGCTCTCTACCGCGTTCGACATGCCGTGTTTGATGGGATACGACCCTGATCATCCTCGCTCATTGGGGGAGGTCGGCCGAGAGGGAGTGAGCGTCGCGACCATCCAAGACATGGAGACCCTCTTCGACGGAATCGACCAGGACAAGATTACGACCTCGATGACCATCAATTGCACGGCTACTATCGCCTTCGCGTTCTACTTCGCGGTCGCTCGGCGACGTGGCGTATCGTTTGATAAGGTTGGTGGTACGATTCAAAACGACATGCTCAAGGAATTCATCGCGCAGAAGGAGTGGATCTCCCCTCCGAAGCCGTCGGTAAAGCTTGTGTGTGATGTGATTGAGTTCTGCGCCTCATCAGCACCGAAGTTTAACCCGGTCAGTATCAGTGGCTATCATATCCGTGAGGCGGGTTCGACCGCCGTGCAGGAATTGGCGTTCACTATCGCGGATGGATTGGCGTATGTAGATCACTGTCTCGGACGAGGTATGGCGATCGATAGCTTCGCGCCACAGCTCTCATTCTTTTTCGATGTGCATAACGATTTCTTCGAGGAGATAGCCAAGTTCCGCGCGGGTCGGCGGCTGTGGGCCCGTCTCATGCGTGAGCGTTACGGCGCTAAGCTCGATGCATCATGTAAGCTGAGAACTCACGCGCAAACAGCAGGCGTAAGCCTGACCGCGCAACAACCGATCAATAACGTGGCTCGTGTCGCGATGCAGGCGCTCGCCGCTATATTGGGGGGCGTTCAATCTCTCCACACGAACAGCATGGATGAGACCCTCTCGTTACCAACTGAGGACGCGGTCCGAGTCGCGCTGCGAACGCAGCAGATTATCGCCGAAGAGAGTGGTGTAACGAACGTGATCGATCCCCTTGGTGGTTCCTACTATATCGAGCGTCTCACGAGCGAGATTGAGTCTGAGGCGATGCAGTACATCAAGCAGATCGACGCTCTCGGCGGCATGCTTCGAGCGGTAGAGGAGGGGTTCCCTCAGAAAGAGATCTCTGAAGCCGCCTACCAGTTCCAGCTCGATGTGGACGCGCAGGAGCAGGTCATTGTCGGCGTTAATAAATACCAAGAGGGAGGAGATCAAGAGATTCCAACCCTCAAAATCGATCTCGGCCCCGAGACAAACCAGATTGAGAAAATTAAAGCGTTCCGAGCTCAAAGAAACGAAGGGAAGTGGAAGCAATCGATGGACGCGATTGAAAGAGCGTGCGTAGAGAACAGGAACGTAGTTCCGGTGCTCATCGACGCCGTTGACGCCGGGGTGACCCTCGGGGAAGTATCAGATATCTATCGTAAGGTGTTCGGCACCTACTCGGATCCAGGGATGTTATGACCGCACAAGCACGACCTATCAGAATCCTTATCGCGAAAGCAGGGCTCGACGGGCACGACCGCGGGGCGAAGGTTATCGCGCGCGCGCTTCGTGATGCGGGCTTTGAGGTGATCTACACAGGCCTCCATCAAACGGTTGAACATATCGTGCGGGCAGCTATTCAAGAGGATGTTGATTGTATCGGGCTCAGCATCCTTTCTGGCGCGCACATGACACTCTTTCCGGAGCTGCTCAACAAACTGGCTGCTGAGAACTCCTCGGATATCGTTGTGTTCGGTGGCGGCATCGTCCCCAAGGATGATATCGTGGAACTTAAGAAGGTCGGCGTGAAGGAGATCTTCATCCCTGGGACCCATACGCAGGATGTGGTGGCTTGGATTAAAGCGAACGTACCGGTCGATTAATCGTTACTTTTCACGCTCGAAGTCATGAGTAAGGCTTTCACCCGCGATGGGGATGAGAACAACACTGAAGTAGATAGGGACGTAGACGCATCCGTGCCAGGTGGAAAGAATTATATTACTCCGGCTGGCGCTGAGCGACTCAGGGCTGAGCTCAAGAAGCTTCGATACGAGGAGCGTCCCGAGGTTACTAAGGTTGTCTCATGGGCGGCCGGGAACGGCGATCGCTCAGAGAACGGCGACTACCTCTACGGAAAGAAACGCCTTCGCGAGATAGATAAGCGGATGCGCTTTCTGGCCAAACGTCTAGAGTCAGCGGAAGTTGTAGATCCTCTCGCGATCAAAGTTGAATACGTTCAATTTGGCGCTACCGTCACTCTTCTATTCGAAGATGATAGTGAGAAGACCTACTCGATCGTTGGGATCGACGAGGTCGATGTGAATAGGGGACGGATAAGTTGGATGTCCCCTCTCGCCAAGGCGCTTCTGAAAGCAAAAGCGGGCGACTACGTCACCTTCCACTCTCCGAAGGGAGAGCAGGAGGTGGAGGTGTTGTCAGTTGTATACAGGGAGCTACCCTAGTTAAATAGTGTATGTCGGTGTCCGTAGCGGGGCGTGAGAGCTTAGAGGCCTGGCTCGGTGGAATAAGGGACAGTGTTTGAGCCGGCACTGTCCTTGTTTCCGTGTCAGGACGGACATTATCGAGTTTACATCCGGTAGAGTCTCTCTATAATCCACGCTCATAACATGACCGGCTTGATGCAGGCTTCCGGTAGTTCTGTGCGTCGTTTAACGCGCGGTCTCTCGGATGGTTCGAAAACATGTAAAGCAATTCCTGATAGGGGGACCGTAGTGAGAGAGGTAAAGATCGTGAAAGCCGTTGGCCTTGCATGCCTACTAGTCATGAGCGCCTGTGCTCCGAAGGCACCGGCGCATATCGCCGATACGATCTTTCATGGTGGTCCGATCGTGACGGTTAATCAGAAGCAGCCTGAAGTTTCGGCGCTTGCGGTTCGTGACGGGAATATTATCGCGGTAGGAGAATCGGCCGATATCCTGAAGTCGCACGCTGGCGAGACGACCAAGGTGATCGACCTTAAGGGCCGTACCCTTATGCCGGGTTTCGTTGAACCCCATGTGCATATCTCGTTCACGGCGATGGCCGAGAATATCGCGGTGAACTTGGCTAACTTCACGCTGCCATATGACACCCTCGACACTATTTTGGGTAAGCTCCGGGCCGCCAAGAACTCTTTGCCAGAGGGGAGTTGGATCGTTGGCTTCGGCGTAGATCCTTCAAGAACATCGCCACCGATGGCAGAACTCACCGCTGATCTTCTCGACACGGTCTCAACGACGAATCCGATCTTTGTGATAAATCAATCCTGTCACATCGCCTACGTGAACCATAAAGCGTTAGAGCTCGCCGGCATTTCCGATAGTACGCCAGATCCGGGGAACGGAGGTGTCTACGTTAAAGACGCCAAGGGACGGTTAACAGGCAAGTTGATTGAGCCTCCGTCGTATGCAGCTTTCGCAAAAAAGATGACTCCCTCCTCACCAGAGGCCATCCAAAACGCGTATACCAAGACGATTCACTCCATGGCAGCGACCGGTGTCACCACATCCGCTGAGATCGCGATGGGTGGAGTTCTTCCGGTTGAACAAGAGCACGCGATGGTTGAAGAGCTCACCCATCAGCCGAAGTTCCCAATCCGAATTCGTGGATACCTGTGGGGCGTGTCGCTTCCAGAGGGCTTCTCAGCGATCAAGCCTGGTGAGGGTGACGACATGTTTCGGATGATTGGCGTGAAGTACATCTCCGATGGATCGACTCAGGGGCTCACGGCTGCTTTACATGACCCGTACCACTATCCGCCAGGCACCTCCAACCGGGGAACGCTCGATTGGGAGGATGAAAAGATTTACAACGCGAGTAAGCCTTTCTTCGACCAGGGGTGGCAGCTCTCACTCCACGCCAACGGCGATCGGGCGGTGGAGCAGACGCTTAACTTGTACTCACGGCTCCTGCAAGGGGAGGCAAATCCTGCTTCTCGTCGCTTGCGTATAGAGCATTTCACCGTCACCACCGAGAAACAGATTGATCGAGCTGCATCCTTGGGAATAGTGCCGAGCATGACGATCGGTCACGTAGGATTTTGGGGAGAGGTCTTTCACAATCATGTCCTTGGTCATGAGCGCGCGGAGCGCATTGATCCGACCGGCTCTTTGACCAAACGAGGTGTTCGATTCTCGTTCCATAGCGACTCCCCCGTGTCTCCGGTCGGACCACTTCGATATATCTCTACAGGAACTTCGCGCTTGTGGCAGAAGCCACCGCGTAAGGTGCTGGGCAAAGAGCAGCGACTTGCTGTAGACCAAGCGATTAGGGCGGTAACGCTCGATGCCGCCTACGCGATGTTCCTCGAAGACCGCGTTGGGAGTCTTGAGCCAGGGAAATGGGCCGACCTAGTAATCCTGGAGAAGAATCCGCGGACCATGGATGGGGATAAGATAGCTGAAATAAAAGTTCTTGAGACGTGGCTCCAAGGAGAGAGGGTGTTTCTCGCCGATCAGGGGCAGTAGGATTACCCCATCCTCTCATTGATATAATCCAAAGGAAGCGAGGCAAAACCCCACGTAAACGTGCTCGTAAACGTGAACGTGAACGTACCCGGAATAAAAATACCGACGGTTTCGGGTACGTTGACGTTTACGAGCACGCGCACGTGTCGGCGTCCACAATTAAACTACTAGCAGGTTTTGCCTCGCTTCCCAAAGTAGAGGATTTTGTTCGTGTTGAGGAATGGATCCTTCTCCAGAATAGGGGCGTGGTGTCTTGCGCTACGTTTGCGGTGCAGCACTGTCGGGCCGCGGTGGGAGCGTTAAAACTTCAATCGAGAGAGGCTGAAGCTCGACAACTTTGCTTGTGGCTGCATCACGGGTCGCTTCAAGCCATGCCGCGATATGTCGGCGTTTACTTGAAGGAGAGATGAGGTGAGCGACCCCCTTACCCACATAGTGGAGGTAGCTTTCGTAGTTGGTGAGGTCAATCAACACGGGCCGACTCTCCGTCTCTGAGATCCTCTGGACAAGAATGTTGCCGGGCACCGGATTGTAAAGCGCCTGCTTGGCGGTCAAAATTTCGAGGAGGCTCTCAAGTTGCTGGAAGAACGACCTCGATATCTCAGGGGTGTCTTTCAGCGATCGTGATGGCGCGCCGTTGTAATCTTGTACGAGGTGGGACGCGAGCATATCGCCGATGATCGGGTCTTTGTACCAACCGATCGGTGACTGCATTGAGCCCGCGATCTCTGCCAAGGTAGTTCTCGCGAGCGTCAACCTCTCGTACTCGTGCTTCGCTGGATTAGCTGAAAACGCGTGGGACCACGAGAAGTGATACCTTTTAAAACAAACCCTCTCTCCGTTGAGGATACCTTCGTGCGCGGTGCCGTGGCGACCGTGTCCGATCTCTTGCCCTAGTCGAGCGCAGGAGTTGAGGATCTCTCCGTCATGCGCAATGCGGGGCAGACCTATAGGTGGCTGAAGGAAGGTCATGGGTTGGTCGATAGCGGGTTTGTGTAAGTTGCGAGTCAATCTCAGGGCAAGGGTCGCAGGTTTGCCGCTCTTAATCAATTCCGACTGGTCCACTCCCGGTCGTAGGTGGATGCCGGAATAGCTCAGCGATTCTAATTAGATAGGCGCTTCGTTCTTTCGCGTGTGGCATTCCCGTCGTGGTATGAAACGTTCCTTTTAGTTCAATTCATAACTAAGCAATACGAATTGGTTTTTGATTGTGTATGGTTGATGCTCCTCGCTTTTACGTCTGCCCCTTGCGTGCTGGGAGTTCTCCCCAATCGCTCGATACATCCCTGACACCCACCACCTCTATCTCTCAGAACCCCGTGGCCGTCGCGCGGAACGACGACCCGCTCTCCGATGCGAATGTCCCTCAAGATGTTTTGTCACGCGCGGCCTCACATGACATTGCCTCACGACCCACGCACACCATCGATGAGATCGCGCAGGATGTCGCCAACGGAAATTACGATACCCTGAAGCACTCTTTGTATCGGGTATATCCGAGTGATCGACCATACGTTCAGGATCTGGCGCAGCTCGTGGGTGAGATAACTTCCCGGATGATTCGAGCCGTTCCTAATGAGATGGCAGATGTGAAGCCCGAGGATGTTGTCGTGCGGATGGTCGATAGGCCATCGGTCAACGCGTTTGTTATTCCCACGAGATCTGGCTCGTTTGATGTGTACATTAACAGAGGTTTGATTCAGGAGTTTCTCTCGGCCCCCGAATTCGCTGAAAAGAACCTGTGTATCGACGCACTCGCCGGAGTCGTGGCGCATGAGATTTGCCACGCCAATTTTGAGCGGAGATACCAGGGCCGAGGCAACTCAATGCTGCAGGAGGAGTACTGCGATATCCTTCCCGCTAAGATGCTGGAGCGAATCGGGTTAAAACCCGAGGCGATGAGTAAGCTCTCTGACCTCTTCGCTCGTGTTAGCGGAAAACGTGAGGCGTTCGCTGTGTCGCGCGACGAGCCCCATGCGTCCCCTGCGATTCGGAAGGAGGTCTACGAAAAAGGTGCGTGGGCTGAATACGAGCGGGAGCGCCGGAAACATCTTATTGAGGGCGCCTCTTCATCGATAGACGCACTGCGAGAGGGATGGCGCGGTCGACTCGAGGCGATCATGCAATCCTCTCAAGACGACCGGATCGTAACTCCTCTTCGTTTTGAGCTAGAGCGTAAAGGGCTCGCCACAGCCGATTGCGATGGGAAGTTGGAGATCATCTATCAAGTCATGGAGGAGTATCGGTTACTCATCTCCCATTGGGGCGCGGGGTCCCTGAGCCGAGAGCTTGCTACCGTGACGGTGGAGGCGCTCTCCGAGGCAAAGGGCCCGGTGGGTCGTTATAGCCAACACCCCGTTTGTGTGAAGCTCAGCGCCCTCTTGTACAATCAATCAGAGGGTCTTGCATCCGTTTCAGCCTATCAGGCGATCTGCCAGGCGTTGGGGGTAGAGAACTTCGGAGCGTTTGCTGACGCGGATGAGAAATACCTTGCGTTGGTCGGCGCACGGACGAAGGATGAGGTGATTGCTGCTCTCAAGGGCTGTGAGCAGCTCCTCTCATACGATGCTCAACCCGAGATGCTTCGTGAGAACTGGGGCGGGGTGCTGCTCCCCCGAACTCGTGACAAGGTGTCTACGCTTTTCAGCGCGGCTGAGCTTGAGGCGGTTAAGCAGGGACGCGCGATACCTTTTCCGTTCGGGGCGCATCGCGCGCTCCATGAAGAGCTCTTATCGGTGTATGATGGCGAACGATATCAGTCTGCGCAGCGCGCTCTGAACGTACTTGCGCACTTTAATAAAAAGGCGGGATTAGAGTTCGCGACGGAGTGCTTGCGAGGCCAGGTCGGAACCGAATCGTTTGCGACGATAACCCTGAGCCCCGCCCGTCATCTCATGCGCACCACTGAAAGTGGAACCCTAGAAGCTTTCGATGTCGACCTTGCGCGGGGAATATCGCTTCGGTATCCGGGTCGGCGCCAGGTGACTCTCTTTCATGACAAGGGGGCTGCTCTTGAGAGTGAGATACACTTCGCTGAGTTCGTTGCGCGACGGGGAGCGGAGCTCCTACCGGAGGTGGCGCGTCTCGATACCCGACGGGCGTTTGTTGAGTTCGCCTTTGAGCATGCGCACTTGATTATGCCGCAGGTCCATCCTGTTGGTTCGCTCCCTGAGGAGCTCACGCGTCGCTCTCATGGGCTAGCCCACGCCATGATGGAGCGGCTTGAATACCTGGTCACGAATGACACCACCGGCGAGTTCACCGATACCCCGATCAACTTCCTCACCAAGTTCAATCCGATGTCGGGGGCTCATTTCCTGGATGTATACCGCGACTATCACCGTTCGGTAGTGCAGTTCTATGGCAAGGGGTGCCGGGTAGACCCCAAGCACCCGATAGTGCGGGCGTTGCTCGATAATGTCGGCGGAGTGTTGACCCCGGCGCAACAGATCGTCGGCGTCTCGGCGCTTAATGGATTTAACGGCGATAAGACGCGAATCACCGGAGATCGGCTGCACACAGCTTTTCAAGAGGCGGTTGGAGGAGAAGAAAAACTTCGCTCCCTCCTCGGAGTAGACCTCTCGCGATCCCCCGCACAGTTCATCGAGGGGCTCGTTCGGATCACCGACGGGGGCCCCAAGTTGTACACGAATGAGTATGTCGACCCAGCTGTGCCCGTATTCGAGGTACGAGCGCGCTATATTGAGCAGTATCTCTCGCAGGGCTCGCCTGATCGCCTCACCGTTGAGCAACTCCACACCCTGTGTGATTTGTGCGCCCATGACGGTGTTGGACGCGCGCTCGGGCGACGCATTCGAGACCTGGTCACCCAGAGGGCTCTGAACCAGGACCTGACGAAGCTTTCGAACGGTGAGTTCCTTGAGTTCTATCAACGCATCGTGGCGATGGGAATCACCGACCGCAACGTCTCGGTAGAGAGGAGATGGCAGAATGAGGTGATGCGCCGATACGACACGCTTTCAGACGTTGACGCCCGGGCCGCATTCCTCGCTGAGATCTCCTTTCCTCGACCGTTCTCGTGTGGCGAGGCTTCTCGGCTCGGTCTTCTGATCGGTCGATATGACACCGATCGTTTTAAGGGCATCTCCACCATCACCTCAGCTTACCTGCCGAAGGCCTCTGACCCACGGTTTGAGCGATTTACGATCGACGGGTTAGTTGATGTTCTTGCAACGCAGGTGAGAGCGAGGTCGGGAAAACGGTTCGATGATCGAACTCCTGAGTTTCTGAAGCAGTGTGAGAACCTCCTCTTATCCCTTGATAAACGGGGGCTTCAGCACTCGATACGTTCACGCGTTTTGCGGGGGGTAGCTGATGAGCTCCTGCTGCAACGCGAGGCTTCGTTCCTTTTCCGGGATAACCTCACCCTTCACAGTAAGTATCAATCTCAATTGACCTTTGCTAACTTTATGACCGCTACGCATCAAGATGGTGCATCGACCAACGCGGTCGTCTCTGAAGCTCATAATCGTCTAGTTGGGCTACGTGACCCATCGGAGAGGCCGTTTCGGGAGAGTCTCTTCCGCTTCCTCCTCGACCGCACGCCCGACACGGAACTACAGACCCTCAGCGCGCATCTGATCAAAAAACTAGAGGGGCGGAATCCGGACGATGAGGGGAACGTTCCACAGGTCTTTAAGACGCTCGGAATGGTAGGGGTGCAGGGATTCTTGAGCCCTGAAGATGGGCAACGTCAACGAGAGATAGTTGAATATCACTTGAGATCTCTCCACGAGCGATTCCTTGAACTTGATGTGAGAGCGAAGGGAGCTGCCCTTTCGATGATCGCCGTTGATACCTCTCCCTCAGAGGAGAGCTTTAAACAGTTCAAGAACGAGGTGCTCCTGCCCCGAATCCTCCCCGAGAAGGGGTTATTCAACGAGCTCCTTGTATCGGCGATTAACGACTACTTTGAGTTCTATGGCAACGCGCTTCACCACAAGTACATGGTAGCGTGCGCTATTCTCGCCAGTGCGCAGCAGGAGCGCTCTGAGGTTTCGGAGTTGGCGAACGTTGGCCTCGTTGCGAAGAGCTTCCTCGGATCTCACGGGACAGCCGGATACAAGTTGTTACAGCGAATTCGCAACCATCCAACGACCCCACAAGAGATCAAGGATGTGCTCCACAACGTGCTCGATGAAACGATTTCACTTCCGAGGTGGACGATTCATGAGCGGATCGAAGAGCTCGGGCCACAGGGGGCCACCGAGCATTGGGTTGGAAGTGCCAAGGCCGGTTCGATGTGCCTCTCGGTTCCGCTCAGGAGAACGGATGGAACTGAATCTTACCTCTCGATCATTCATCCCGGCGCGCAGGTTGATAGCCTCTACTGGCTTCAAAACTTTACCACCATGGCCTCGAATCTCGCTCAGATAAAGCCAGAGCTTGGCGCCATAGCCCCGATGGCGCAGCAAACGAGGCGTCTTATCGCGAACGAGACCGATTTCGCGAACTCGCCGGCGATTCAGCAGGAGATCGCCGAACGGGGATACACCTACGGCATGACCCTCCCAGATGAAGGAATCGTTATTCGTTCATCATGCGCGCCACTTATCTCGTCAGAGGCTAAACCCCACGCGAATGATTTCATGAAGGACTCGGGGAATAAGGAAGCCGCGCGCGTACCGGGAAGAACCCTTCTTGAGATGGTCGCGGAGTTCCGAGAGAAGAACGCCTCCGGTGAGTGGACTCAAGAGGAAACTGATAAACGCTTCAGAATTCTGAGCGCTGTCGCATTCTCAGTGGTGGCGAATGAGGTTCGGCTGGCGGCGTCCGGGCAAGGAAAGGATCATGACCGACATCCTGGAAACTACCTGGTTGAACTTCATCGAGATCGAGACGCCGGCACCACGACCATCGACCTGAATCATTTCGATTTTGGATGTACCGATGTCGCGCGGCCGACTCTTGCAGCTCGTACGGAGCTTTGCGGTACCTTGCAACGGGTTCTTGAGGAGACCGGTCTCTTCACGATGGTGTTCCGTCCGAACGTCATCATGGATAAGGCCGCCGCCGCTCTCTTTGATAAGGGTACCTACATGTCCGAGGTCGCGTCGATACCGCTCGGTCTTCTCGCCGCGACGGGAGCGAATGAACGAGTAGCCATACAAGGTAAGGATCGAAGCCTACTGGACAGCAAGACCTTGGCGCGCGCTTTTAAGGTTGGTCTTGAGAGCGCGACTATTCCGCCTGAGCTCCAGATAGAGATTCCGAAAGGGCTGAAGGGTTGGCTTCTGAAGCGGGCATATAACCGCATTGAAACACAGGGCGCTCGGTTTGCCTGAAGACTAGCGTCTTCGTACTCGCTGCAGGAGCTCCCGTAGCTCGGTCGTTGGGACAACGATGTCACCCTCACGATCGTGGGTACTTTCAAGTGCATGGTAATAGTGCTGAGGAATAGTCGCCAGCGCCTCATAGCAATCGCACGACTGCCTGCGAGCGAACGGGAAGAGTTCGATGAGCGTTGACCCTTCATCCATAAAGAGGGAGTGACAGAGTCCCGAGCCGTGCGCTCCTATAATTGCTTCAGCGGAGAGAGCGCGTTGTAGTTGTTCGCGAAGTGAGAGGTCCTCGAAGTACACGGTTTGGAAGCCGAACTCCTCAGCGGTATGGCGCACCTCCTCGTGATTGAGTATGCGACGGACTTTGGTCTCGGGTTTGCGAGCAATAAGGATGCGCTCATTCGAGCTCCTTGGTTCTACCGAGATCGCTTGCCGCACCTTGTCCCGATAGAGCTTCAGAAACGGTTTATTGTGATGCGCGTTATAGCCACTGAAGTAGGTAGGTATAAAGAGACGACGCGCTCGTGTGTCGAGAGAGGAGTGGTGTATGAGGCGGATAGGGGAGATTCCAAGAAGAGTCATCGATTCCTCAGCCCAGGGAGCGGTACTGGGTTCAGGGATAAGGTAGCTTCCCGTAAATCCACATGCCTCGGCGATAACGACCTTGGGCAACGAATCCATCATCCAGTGAAAGAAGCCAGTGTCGCAGCGAGATGTGAGCGAGACAAGATCGTCGACCTGTCGAACTGCTCGAAGCGTGAGGTGCTCCTCATTGAGTCGAGGCTTTAGGAAACGCTTTTTGCGGAGGAAGTCGGCATTCTGTTCAAGGATTGGAGTCCCGTCGCTCGTAAATATATAGGCTGCTTCACCCCGCAGGGTGGAGTCCGGTAGCGCAAATAAGCCGAAGGGAATATCCCCGTACATATCCACACAGGGCTGTCGATCCATCCCTTGCATGGGGATGAATGATACGGAGGGGTGAGTTCGCACCAATCGCGTGGCCGATAGACAAGCCGTGCCCCCATCGTGGGGGGAGGAAGGGGACATAGACGTTCTGTAGGGACCTGCGTTCATACAAGGGTCTTTCTCATGCCATCCGCCGAGGAGTGTCGAGGTCGCTAGATATACCTCAAGAGGTATCTAAATTTCCAATCGGGCCTGCCGATGTCGCTCTAGCCCCCTCCTGCCCAGGGTGATACAAGTTTCCTATGTCCGCGAAACAACACCTCCTCTCCTCCGCCGTTATCGTCGCGGCCCTCGGCTACTTTGTGGATGTCTACGACCTCGTCCTCTTCCTCGTGGTCAAGAATCCATCCCTGATTGATCTTGGAGTAGCTCCTGACGCTATGCTCGAATCTGGAGCATTCCTTCTTAACTGCCAAAACGGGGGGATGCTTCTTGGTGGACTCCTCTGGGGGCTCCTTGGAGACAAGATAGGGCGTACCAAGGTGTTGTTTGGTTCAATCGTGATGTATTCGGTCGCGAATATCTGCAACGCATTTGTTGGCTCCCTCGATACGTACGCGGCCCTCCGTTTTATCGCCGGTATAGGACTCGCCGGAGAGCTGGGAGCGGGGGTTACCCTTGTTGCTGAGCTGATGCCCGCTCGGTTGCGTGGATATGGGACTACCATTATCGCCTGCGTCGGTGTTTTCGGCGCGATAGCCGCCGGACTGGTAGGGGACGTTTTATCGTGGCGGCTCAGCTACCTTATCGGTGGAGCGCTCGGATTGGCGCTTCTCTTCCTGCGGGTCTCCGTTGCTGAATCCGAGCTCTTCAAAGCTGTGCACGCTCAAGGGAGCTCGATGCGAGATGTCTTGCGTCTCATGGCGAGGCCTCGGCGTTTGGCCCGCTTCTTTCAATGTATTCTTATCGGTGTGCCGATTTGGTTTATCGTCGGTATCCTGCTCGCCAATTCAAGGGATCTAGCAGGGGCGCTTGGGGTGGTTGAGGTCCCGAAGGCGGGGCTGTGCATCGCGATCTGCTACTTTGGATTATTCGTGGGAGATGTTATCGGAGGGCTCTTAAGCCAGTATCTCAAGAGCCGAAAGCGGCCCATCGCTATCTACCTGAGTCTCTGCGGGGTTGCTCCACTCTGGTTTTTGACCCGCGAACAGCTTTCGCTCTCCGGATTTTATACCAATCTCTTTTTGGTCGGATGCGCCGGCGGATATTGGGTGTTGGTGGTTACGCTTGCGGCGGAACAGTTCGGCACTAACGTGCGGGCAACGGTAACCACCTCGATTCCGAACTTTATTCGAGGAGCTATCGTCCCGGTAAGTGCCGCTTTTCTCGCGCTGCGGCCCACGCAGGGGATACTTGATTCGGCGATGATAGTTGGGGCTGTAGTTTGTGTTATCGCAGCGGTGTGTCTCCTCACCTTGGAGGAGACCTTCTCCCGAGATTTGGATTTCTTGGAGGGGTAGGGCGCTTTGGAGAGGGCCCAACGTATGGGCCGCGGACGTTCGATTTTTCTAGTTTCCGCCAGTCCTTTCCTCTATTCTGTCGAAGCAGTACTTATTTTGCTTCTACCATAGGCGCGTGTACTTCATGAACACACCCCCCTCCAATCTCCCCGTTCCCTCGGTTTCCAATGACATTCACGGCGCTACGCCGTTTACCAACGAGGAGCGAGACGCATGCGGCGTAGGGTTTGTCGCTGATCGCAAGGGCCGGGCGAGTCATGAGATTGTGCAAGCGGCGCTCTCAGCGCTGCGATGTGTCGAGCACCGTGGCGCGTGTGGCGCCGACCAGGTGACGGGAGATGGCGCCGGAATAATGACCGACATTCCCTTTGAGCTCTTCGGGTATCCTAAGGGGTCCGTGGCTGTGGCAACGCTGTTTATGCCGAGGGAGCCGCAACGACTTCGTCAGTCCTTGAAGATATTCGAGGATACCTTCGCCTTTATGGGAATGAAGGTGCTCGATTATCGCG
>JAIXQT010000267.1 GCA_027485595.1 Pseudomonadota bacterium
CACCTCCAACGCGAACACCGCTCACGATCGTGACATGATCCGCAACCCCGCATTTTCCACCTAATACAACGCCATCTCCAATCTTAGTGCTTCCACCGATCGCGGAGGCTCCGCACACTATGGAGAAGTTCCCGATCGTGACGTTGTGTCCGATCTGGCACAAGTTATCTATCTTAACCCCTCGGCCAAGAATGGTAGGACCGAACGCCCCCCGATCGACGCACGAGTTGGCTCCGATCTCAACGTCACTCTCGATTATTACGGTGCCTACTTGAGGAACCTTGCGGAGCCCGAGTTTTGGATCCGGGGTGTATCCAAAGCCATCGGCTCCGATGACCGTGTTGTCGTGGATCGTTACTCGATCCTTGATCTGAGTACCACTACGAATCGAGACCCCACCGTAAAGGGTCACGTTATCGCCGATCGTCACATCTTCGTAGAGGCGTGTGTGGCTATGCATCGTGAAGTTCTTGCCAACGGTGCAGTGAGGGCCGATGAAGGTGTGCGCGCCGATTGATGCTCCATCCGCTATGGAGGCCGTGGCGTCGATCGATGCTGTTGGATGAATACCGGTCGGTGGACGGTCCTCGGCGAAGAAGAGCGGTATGAGGTTGAGGAAAGCGGGATAGCTCTCTTTGACGACAAGGAGGGGGCCTTCGCCCGGCCCGGTGGACGTCGGGGCTACCTCCTCAGGGACCACGACAGCTGTCTCTTGTGGAATAGCACTCAGGACTCGCCGAGCTTTTTCCGCTGAGTCACTTCGTAAGAAGGTGATAGCGTGTGGGAGCGGGCTCTCAAGGGTGCAGAGTGCCGATACTGGAAGTGACGCGTCGCCGATGATCGTTGCGCCGATATGTTCCGCAAGGTGAGAGAGCGGATATGTTTTGTTTAGATATCGCATCTCTGCATTGTAGCGAACTCGATCGATTCGCGAAAAAGGTAAAAGACGCGATTCGTGGCGCGGGGCAAAAAAAACGGCACTTACCTGTCTCCAGGTAAGTGCCCCAGTGTCGGTTCATCACCTCAGAGTGTCCGGTCATTAGGGAAGCTAAGTACATGGGGAGGGATTTAATGACCGGTCCCTGCAAGTCACGACCTATCACTATTGTGCTTGACGATGCTCGTTTGCGTCAACAAAACAATTGTATATTTTGGCGCGAGGATCTCGTAGGGCGAGAATCGGGTCTTGTTGGTGAAATTGTGGGCGCGCGCCGGGTACGAAGAAGAAGTGAGGGATGCATGGCAATAACGTTCAGCGGGCGCATCTCCTACCTTGCTCGGTGTCTATTGCACGCGGAGGGGCCGCTGGGTGAGGCGTCTGAGGGGTCAGCGGGCAGGGTGCACGAGACCTTTTGTCCAGGTAGTTCCGCTCGCGTTTGCGTTTACTCGATACACGATGGCTCGTGCGGTTTCCTCGTAGGTCGAAAATGGCAGGTGCCAGGTCCAGAGAGATTGACTCTGCCGCACGTCCGCGATCTGCTCTCTGAGCATCGTTAGATGCTCGGGTGAGTGCTCCTCGCCCTCACCAGTGCACAGCTCAGCAAATGTGTTTCGAGCGGTGCTGCATGATGGCGCGTCATCGCCTTGCTTGAGTGCGTGAAGCCAATGATACGCGGCTCGCCACGTTTGCAAGGTAGGTTGCACCTCAATGATCGTCGCGTGGTCATGTCCTAGGGTTGAGGCTGTGGCGAGAGCTACTTGGGTACCAAGCCCGAGGTGTTGCATCAGAATCGAGCTTACTTGGTAGGGCTCGCAGCCAAATGTGAGATTAGTGAGTCGGCGGTCGCTTGCGTGGCCATTAGTTTCCTCGAACCAACGAGTAAAACCTTTTGGGTCGCTGACGAGGAGGAGGGCGAGGCCGGCGAGGCGTGAGAACCCTATCACCATGCCCTGCTCGTGTCCGACCTGTTCGAGGCTCAGGCCAAGGTGATAACCTATCTCAATCTCTGACATCATGTCCTTGAATAGGGGGGACCAGACCTTTGCGGATGGCCCGGAATCGAGGGTGCGCTCGCAGATCGAGTTAATTGCCAGGATAATCGCGGATGCTTTGACTCCAAGAAGGTCGACGGCAGCGGCGAGTTCTGGTTGTTTTATGCCATCCCCTGAAGGAGTGATGTTAGCTGCACGAAGGAGGCTACGGAGGGGAAGCCCAGGGCTCCCGAGAAGCCGGACGAAGTCCGTTGGTGAGATGAGATCGTTCCAGCAGGCTCGTACAAGGTGGGGGAGATTATGAGGTATTTGGGCGGTTGAACGCACGATGGAGTACGCGCGCGCCCAGCTTTCATCGTGTAAATCGTTCCCGCCATCCATACCGTGCACAACCTCCCGTGCCCTTACATTACCTACCCAAGTAGCGGCATTTCTGTGGGTTCTCTTGAGGTGCGGTCGCGCCACAAGGGGATTTATTTCCCCATCGCGCAATCGGCCCACATAAAGGGTAAGTTCAGATGGTTTAATGCCCTGAAAGTACTTGGGATTTGAAAATAAGTACGCCCGCCCCCAATTCTCGCGCTCCGTTACTCTCTCGCAAGCCCGATCCAGTTCTGTGGGAAGGTACGACCGAAAAAGGCTTTTTTTAGGGATGAGGCTCTCTTAGGGACCGGTAGGGGGTGCCTCTGGCGTGGCCGATTGAGCGACCGGAAGCGGTGCGTCTGACCGCTTTCTCGTCACGAGATAGGCGATTCCGATACTGATGGCGTAGAGCACGGTGAGGGGAACGGCCATAAGAAACTGCGTAAAGACATCGGGTGGGGTGATCACGGCGGCAATGAAGAAGATCCCGACCACGGCGTGGCGGAAGTAGCGTAGGAGTAGGGTATGATCGACGATCCCCACCCGAGCTAGAAAGTAGGTAACGAGTGGCAGCTCAAAGACCGCTCCAAAGCCAACGACTGTGGTGATAGTCATCGATATCTGATCCCCGATACGGATCGTTGGAGTAACTCCGATTGATTTATATTCATCGTGAAAGAAGGCGTAGCTCAGCGGCAGAACTGAGATGTAGCAAAAGATCGCTCCCCCTAAAAAGAGCGATGTGCTCAGGAGCACGAAGGGGAGGACGAGTCGTCGCTCGTGTGAATAGAGCCCCGGGGCGATAAAGAGCCAGAGTTGGTGAAAAAGAGCCGGTGACATGATGAACGCGCCAGCGACGACCGACACCTTTAACTTGAGGATCCACGCCTCTGTTGGTGATGTGCCGATCAAGGGGCTGTTCGGAAAGGCCTGAAAATAGGGCGCGCACAGGATCGTGAAGAGGTTCCCCGCGTACCAATAGGAGGCTACCGCACCAATGGTGATGAGAAAGAGCGAGATGACTAACCGCTTGCGCAGCTCGCGCAGGTGCTCCATGAGGTGCATCTTGTTGCTGTGTGGGTCGTACTCCTTCATACCGGGTCAGTCGAGGAGGCCTTGTGCGTTGTATCGTCGTTTTGAACGGGAGAAGGTCCTGTGGAAGGGCTCTGCTGGTTGGGTGTCGCGGGGCGAGATGAGGTCGCTACCGAGCCGAGGGGGGGAGCTACTACCTCCGCTTTGAGGTTTCGAAGGGTTTGAAGTTCTCCGTTGAGCGCGTTACGCACGTCTTGACCGGGTGTGTATACTGAGTTGTAAAATTCCCTTCGCAACGAGTCGGATGTCCGTTTCACCTGCCCGGTTAGTTTGCCGAGCGTTCGAGCCAGGACAGGAAGCTGCTCAGGTCCGAAGAGGACGAGCGCCACGAGGAAGATGACCGTTATTTCTGTAATGCTCACACCCACGGGGCGACATACCACAAAAGGCTACAACGTTAGAACTGGTCTCAAAAGTAGCTTCGTAGCGAGGGCGGCGAGACGCGCGGCGAGGCGAGGAAAATGAGCGAGAAAACCGGAGGCGTATCCACCGAGATACGCTGAGGATTTTTTCG
>JAIXQT010000175.1 GCA_027485595.1 Pseudomonadota bacterium
CCACCGTGACTGATGCAGTGATTCGTTGCGCCCTGGGCACTCTTGTTGCAGTCGGGCGCCTGGCACCGTCTCCCACCTCCGTGGGCCGAGCAGTGGCTCGTGGCACCGAGGGCACTCTTGGTGCACCCCACGCTCTGGCATCGTTTTCCACCGCCGTGTGCGACGCAGTGGTCCGTAGACCCCACGGCACTCTTGGTGCATCCATCGTAACTACATCTCCTGCCTCCACCATGCGTGAGGCACAGACCCGTGACATACTCCGCGCTCTTGTTGCAGTTTGTGTAAGTACACCGCCTGCCACCGCCGTGTGCCTTGCACATGCCCGATTTGCCTCGAGCACTCTTGGTACATTCAGGATGCTGGCAACGAGGTCCACCGCCGTGCGCCTTGCAGTGCATCGTCCGTCCTACGGCACCCCTGGTGCAGTGCTGAACCTCACACCGCCGACCTCCTCCGTGTGAGATGCAGTAAGGGGTTGAGCCCTGGGCACCTCGGTTACAACCTTCGTACCGGCACCGACGCCCTCCTCCATGAGTGATGCAGCGACTGTTACGACCTCTTGCCATGCTGGTGCACCCGTCGTAGGTGCAGTGCCGCGCACCTCCGTGTCTTCGGCACATGCCTTTGGCGTATGCTCGCAAGCCACAGTGGTCAAACGAGCATACCCGCTGGTGTCTACGGGGTGACGATTGCATTTGCATTCTGTAGAGTCGAAAGGGGATGGGGTGAGGAAAAATGGCGCGTTTGGCTAATACGATGTGTGTCGTTTACGTGTGTGTTGACAGTTGACGCCTTTATGAGCAAGGAGCGCGCCTTCAAGATCACCACTCCTGTTTGTGTCGTGCGAGGCTGTAATCGAAAAGCGACTTGTTACACAGAGACATGTAGTCTGCACCAGCCTAGATTGTGTTGTGTCTCGTACTGCACGGCACCTGCTTTCTATCGTGGTCATTGTGTCTATCACGACATGATCCCTGCCTGGTTAACCAAGTGAACCTAACGAGAAAGTGAACGAGAAGCTCGTTGCTCCATCAATTTGGCTCGGAGACGGGCGCGTGCTTTGTGGTGCGCGCTTCGGTTTCCCTCTCGTATCGCTCCTTGCAACTTGACCACATCCTTCCCCGACCCATCCCGCTGCATCTGCTCCACCACGGGCTTGGCAAACTCGTACGCCGAGAGGACCTGGGCTTGACGCTGGTTCGGGGGGTTGGCCTCGGGATCGGAGAGGTGGCACTTGGCGAGCTTGATGTAGTGCTTGAGCGCTCGCATCTGGTGACCCTTGGGCATCGTAGCCTGTCATCATGTATGTTTTTTTCCCGTCTTAGACCGTAAGCCATTGAAGCCACTGAACATGCAAATGCAAATGCAAATGCAAATACAGATGATCCGAAAAGCCCAGGAGATCGTGAATCGAGTCAACCAAGAAACCGACGAGTTACGCAAGTCGTTGATCCAACACTTTAGCCAGAAAAAGGGGAAGCCATCCTTTGATCAATTCCTGTGGGACCGAGGTCTCAAGATCGACTACTCTCAAGGAGCCACAGAAGAGACCACGGGTCGTGCCGTAACACCCGAATACGCCGCGGATCGTGTCATGGCTCTACTGACAGCCTTTGCCAACGCCGAGTTCAGTGACATGACGAGCGTTGCCAAACTGATTACCGAACTGGATCAAAAAGGGTTCCTGAGCCGCGATTTTTTCGAGTGGGCGGCGCTTAATCCGACCGACTATCTCCGCAAGACCCCCGCATGGAAAAAGTACGTTGCAGGTGCTGGGGCCCTGGGTGCCCTTGGGGTGGGTGCAGCAGCGGCCGTAGGGGCAGTTCCCGCCACAATCGGCGCAGTAGGCTTAGGGGCCACCGGGGCACTTGGCTACGGAGCCTACCAGTACGGACGAGCAGGACTGGGTGCTTTGGGGAGTAAAATGGGGTTATGGAAGAATAACCCTCTCGACGACTACCCTGACATCAAGGCCGTGGTGGACGTGCAGGGTGCGAAGATCTTTGACCAACTTGTCAAGGCCTTGTCTCCTCTCCAGGCGGGATCGCCCAAGTACGCGGAGCAGGCGGGTCAGCTCAGGGATGTGTGCGTCGGTGCTGATTCCAAGTTTACGACCTCCAAGACGTGCCTCCAAAAAGTAGACACACTGTGCAAGACCTTCATGGCGGACCCTGAAATGCTGGCTTACTTTGCCATGCAAGGCGAGGGTGGGACGGATCTCCTCCGGGCGATTCAGGAAATCGGGCGCTTCTGCAAGCAGATGAAGTACTAGGTGCGTTTTGCGGGAGTACAGGGATGGACCACCCGGCCTTCGGTGTGCACCTGGCACTTTTGGCGCCGTTCGCAACCGTACTTTTTCTGCCAGCCCACAAACTTGGGTCCTAGGACACTACGTTCCTGTGCCGCGGCAACGGTCTTGTCCCGCACCTGGTCCCTGGTCATGTAGCAGTTGGAGACTTTGGTCAGGAGGTACTTGTCCACGTCCTGGTCGCAGTCATCGGCCAAGTAGGCGGTCACGACGTTCTCCAGGAACGAGCGGGTGCATTCAAAGGGGTCCTCGGTGAGGCGCACAGACACGCGAGGCGAAAGTCCTCCGATCAACCGCAGGTCATCGGTGCTCAGTGCACTCAGTGTCGGCCACAGGTGCTGATGCCCATCGCTAATCACCCGCCGGTAGGCGTCCTCATTCGAGAATGCCTCCTCCTCTCCCAATTTATCAAAGAGCAGTCCGTGTACGAAGCGCAGCACCAGCACAGAGAGTACGAGGTCGTTGTTTACCAGAGTGTTGACCTCTGCTTCCTCGGTACGCGTACCGTCCCAACCGACCACGACCGTGTGCGCGTCACTCAGGCGCAGTGCAAGGTTGTTGGGTGTAGCGGCAGCGTACTCCTGCACCAAGGGCAGGTAGGTAAAGTAGCGTTGGACAGAGAGTGCGCGAATGTTGGTAGCCCCTCCACCCACGGGCAAGAGCTCGTGCACCTGCACGGGTACTCCCCACAGCGCAAAGTCATTGGCTTCCAGAGCACTGGGCGTTGCCAGCACCACGTGCTTGTCGCCCCAGGCATCCTCCTCGCACAACAGTTCGAGTGAAGAGCCTTGGTTCAACGTGGAAGTGACCTTCCAATCACCAAGGATGTGGCGCAAGACGCTCTCGACGAGTTGCAGCTCCGTCTCTCCCTCTTCCTCGGTGGCCAGTAGGACAAGGTGATGAGCTGTTGGTTCTCTCTGCAACTGGTGCGCCAGACAGTACGCTAGGTAAGCCGCGAGCAATTGACGGGCATGCACGCTGGTGTTGAGTGTCTTGACGAGCTCCGAACAGGTTCGGGTGCTATCGGATCGAAGGACAAGATTGATGAGCGAGGCGGCACCCACAAACCACCTCGCCGTGGCGTCTTCCAAGTGGCACTCCACGACCATCTTTTCGGGCTCGTAGAACCAATCCCACGATAGGTAGACGTTGCTGGCGACATCCAAATTGTGCGCGTTGACTTCCTGCAGGTTTTGCTGCACCTGGACCACGCAACGCGCCGAAGGGTCGTTGCGCAGTATGGAAGAGATTGACGAGGGCTTGTCGCTCACCCACAGGCTCGTGACACCGTGGCTGCGAGACGATAGCAACCCGAGGTCGGGGTAGCCCTTGACAAACAGCATGTCCCAATTGTCCTTCAGGGAGGTCCACTGCTGCCGTGCCGCCTCGAGCACATTGGTGGGTAACACTCGGGAGGCGTGATCGATCACGCCGGATGCTCCATTCACGTTCACGTCGCCCGGAACGTCGGGCAGGTAGGCAGACCAGAAGCTGGCGGCGATGAGGTACTGTCCCTGCTTCAATCTGGGCAGTCCCCGCAAGACCCCTCGGAGTCTCTCAAAGAGGGGCTCGTCGACATCCAGCTTGATTTGCAGCGTGTCCACATGTACGGACGAATCGTCCTTGAGCATCCTGCCAACCAGATGGAGCGCTACGAGCATCGTGCAGAGGCTGCTCGGGTAGGCGTAGTCCTGAAGGAGGATCAAGACGAGCGGGTGCGCGAGTGTCAGGTCCTTGGAAGGCACCAGATGCGAGATGGTGGCGATTGCATCTGCTAGGGGTCGGTCATCGTCCTCGGGTTCCTTGCTCCATGCCGTGCGCCCTTCTGCTTTCACCAGGAATTCCCGCACCTCCTTGACGAGTGACGGCAGCAATTCCATCTTGAATTCTACGGTCGGGTCCATAGGGCGACTTGGGGAAGAGAGGAGGTGGGAGTAGGCGTACACGTAGTTCCACAGCGCGTCTACTGGATCCACGGTCACACAGTAGAGGGACTCGTGTACGTCGTGTACGTCGTGAACGTCGTGAACGAGGTAGGTCTGCTCGACGCGCTGGAGAAAGTGCCGCCACACGTCCGGGAGCGGCGATCTGTCGGTGTGCTCTCTGATGTACCCCAACACTTCAGCGGCAACCTCCTTGTGCTCGCGGACAAGCTTCAGGATGTGTCGGCAGCGATCGGCGGTGAAATCCCAGTCGCCTCCCCATCTGGCCACATAGTCCTTGGCAAGGCACGTCGGGTTGATACTGGCACTGAGGCTTTGCATCTGCTCCTGTAGAGGCACATCGGGGTTGTACGATTTGCTGAGAAACGCCTGCACCATCTGCATCGTCCTGGCCGACTGAGCGGCGAGCTGAGGCACGCGGTTGGTATCCAGCCAGAGCGGGTCGAGGACGTTGAGCGTGCTCTCCTCGTTGGCAGACGACCACAGCTCCGTCCACGCTCTTGGTATCACCCAGACCTTGTGCACCAAAAATCCCCGCTGTCCACTCACAGCAATAACTGGCGGTGTGGCACGCTCTTCTTTAAGCACGGGTCTTTCCAGAAGGACGGTCGTGCTGTCGTTGGCACCAACCCCGGTCAACCACCCTGATGGGTAGAGCAGGAGACTTCCTAGGGTCTCATCTACCAGCGTGTTGCTGTTGGGACCCATCCGCGTCGCTTGGATCGTCTCGTGCAGGCTCTTCTGTACGTCCACCAGCGCGGGGAAACTCCAGGATAGGATGGCGGTGCGTTCACGGATAAAGCGATTGAGCACAAAACGAAAAGGGCCAACACGCACGTTCGAGTCTTCGGCTCCCACGGTGGCGCTGTAGGAAGTATCGGCCAGTGTTTCCAAGGGCACGGGACCCACGGGAGGGAATAGGACAAAGGGCTTGTCGTCCGGAAGGTCGATCCTCCAAAAGGTCTGCCGCGTGGACTCGCCAAGCCGGTGCAGCGTGGCGACCGAGCCGTGTAGGAACGTTAGAGTTCTTTCGACGGGTTCACTGTCAAACGGGACAGACAGCTGGAGAGACAGATCCTCTCGGGTAGTTTTTACCCACCCGGCGTACTCGGCTTCGCTGACACTCACATCCTCCAGCACCGGGATGAGGGGCAGATTCACCACGGCACTCGTGATAACCGACCGCCACACTCCGCAGTGTACCGGGCGCTT
Source organism: Pseudomonadota bacterium (assembly GCA_027485595.1). Classification (GTDB taxonomy): domain Bacteria; phylum Bdellovibrionota_C; class UBA2361; order UBA2361; family OMII01; genus OMII01. The sequence continues at coordinate 5,464 of JAIXQT010000175.1, forward strand.
CTCTTCCGAGGTGTAGAGGGTGCGAACAATTTCGACGACATCGTCGATGGCCTTGTGGAGTCTCAAAGTATCGGGCTCCGGGAATCGTAGGTAAAGTCCCGTGACCGTCGTGAGAGGGTGTGCGACCCATGCGGCGTAGGTTTGCAGGACCTTGTTCCCTGTTTCGTAGAGCGACGTGGTGAGAGACTCGACCCAAGACACCTTGTTATCGGTGCAGGTGTATTCGTGGGCTCTTGTGAGACCCTGTAAAGCTTCCAAGCCCGACGTGAGTGCCGTTAGGGCATCACGGAACGTCACCGTCATGAAACGGCCGAGGGTGCCACTGTCCTCTACCAGCTGACCCGGTGGAGGCAGCAGTCTGGACTCGGTCCTTTTCGACTCGAGGTCGCGCAGAAAAACGTCCAGCTCCCGGTTCTCCGGTCCCGGAATCACTTTTCCGTTTTCGGTGACCTGGTAGTCGCCAAGACTCTGGTAGAGGGACAGGACGCGGGAGAGTTCTGCTTCGGCGTCATGCACCCACATGCTCGTAGAGCGTTCGATCTGTTGTTTGATGTAGGCGGCAACGTGCTCACGGAGCACCTTGCTGTAACCTCTCTGAAGGCCCGCAGGGTCCACAGGCTCCGCAGGGTCCGCAGGGTCCGCAGGGCCCGTAGGGTCCACAGGCTCCGCAGGGTCCGCAAGGTCCTTTCTCCAGCGATCCACCAAACCCTCGAGCTGCGAGCGTTTGTGAAGCTCGGTGCTGCGCAGGTGGAGCAGGGTGTCGAGCAGGAGGTACAGGTCTTCAACCGCCCCGACGTAGGACTTGGCAAGTGAGGTGTACACACCAAGGGCAAAAGGAGTGCGGTGCAAGTCGTCAAGTCGTTGCCTGTGCTCCGCTTTCAACAAAGCAGCAATCTGCTCGCGGTTGAGTGGGTGTGTCATCTAGATTCTTCTTGTTGTCTAGACTCGTTACAAACTTTCTTAAAAGTCCGCAATCATCCGAACCTCGGCTAGTCTAAAACGTGTTTAAACCTTCTTTCTCGACGAGCTTCCTAGATCCTTCAGTAGGCTACGTCTTTCAGCCTCCACTGATACGCACCCCCTCTTTCGTTTCATTTACTTCTTACTGTTGGACCCACACACAACAGCTAACAGAACCCCTACGCGCACGCTTGTAGAGGTGGGCGTCCGTGCGTTGAGATCCCAGTTTGAGTAGAGTGCTGAGATCTGGCCACCTCCTGCACCCCCCGGGTCTCCAACGTCCCACTTCGGGTCCACGAACCGCCTCTTATGTCTGCTGCCGCAGTATCGTGGTTTCGTCCTTTCATCCGTCAGATTCTGCCTCCATTTCCTGCCACGGACACATTTTTCTCATCAGGGTTAGACTCCCCTAAAAAATTTGGTGGTTTGAGCGAAGCGACGTCTCTATCTTTTGGTGAAGCTAGGTTGACTTTTCAGAAAGTTTGTTATTTTTTTTGGATCCAACATCGTGTGTTATTTTGACGAGTTGATGAGTTAACGATAACACATGGTACCTGTAGGTCTTGTCACGTGGAGCAAATCAACGGTCCACGGCAAAGGAGTCTTTGCGGCAAGGAGCATCCGCAAAGGCAAGTGCTTTGAAATCTGCCCGTGCAAGACCCTCTGCAACATGCCCAAGACCGAGCTGGTCGATTACGTATTTAAGAGACCAGGCGGCGGCTACCTCTTGGCATTTGGGTACTGCTCTCTCTACAACCACAGCGACACCCCCTCGGCAGTCTGGAGTGTAGAACCCGACAAGAAGAATCCCGGTGAGTGGGTGATCGAGCTCACAGCACGTCGTGATATCGACAAGGGAGAAGAAATAACCATTAGCTACGGCAAGGGATACTGGTTATCGCGCTGTAACGATGGCAAATAGGAAATAGGAATCAGGACAAGGGTCCCCAGCTCTCAAGTTCCGCGTCAATCCATTCTTTCGTGCAGAGTTGCGACTCGACATAATCCTTGTAAAAGGCTTGTCGCAACGAGGCTTTCAGTGAGTCATCACTGGCGTCCGCAGCGTCCTTGGCCAGCAGGGCGGCCTTGTCCAGCATCTCGCGCCGCAGAGCCCAGGCCGGTTTGATATTTACTTTGGGGTCCAGAAGAGTAAAGGTATCCACGAGGCGAGCGACCCGCCCCGATGCACAGCTCTTGTCCGAACCGATATCCACCAACTCGCGGAGGTAGGCATCTTTCATCAGCTTCTGCTTGTCGGGGTCCCCTTCCATCTCGATGCGGGAGACGACCTTGCGCAGGACATCGAGCTCTGTGGCCTGCAGAGAGGACAGGGGAACCAGGTTGCAGGCCACCAGATCCAGAGCCTCGACCGCGTGCTTGGCTTTGCTGCCATCACCCAGCTCTGTCCGTATAAGACCACGAGTCCACTCAAGGGCTTCATCGGCACCGTGGAGGGCTTGTGGCAGGGCCTCGAAGGATTGTTTCACGTGACGCACTACAGAGCTATCATGCACGTTCTGGGAGTCCGACGGCACGCGCCGTGGATTATCGAGGTGGGGTTCTCGCCGAACAACGTCGGGATGGATGGCCACGACGACGCGGGGTGCCACGTGCAGTTGATCGGTCACTGGTGGCATCACCTGAAGGCGCTGTCTCGCCTCGGCTTGATCGCGGATATCACCCAGGATCGTCGCTTGCATGTAGACATCGTAGGCGGCGGTAGGATCGGGTGGCACAGGCTCATCTCCCTGAGGAACACCGTGCTCCAGGATTTGACCCATGGGCAGCAGGGCTTGTACGTACCCTTGCCGAGCCGCCTCGGTATAACGCCTTAGAGCCGTCCTTGCACGGGGTCGATCCGCGTGGTGGAGCTTGATGGCCCTATCCAGGTTGGTGAGGCGTCGGTGCTTATGTCTTGCCAGGTACCACATCGCTGCGAAGAACAGGAGGAGGGCAAGGAGGATCCACATCGCGTTGGTTTGGTGATTGAGCCTAGATTTTATTTGCCAGGCCCCGTGGTCGCCATGACAGGGATGATGGTCACCTTCTCTGGCACCAGTTTTCTCCACGAGCGGACCGTGTAATCACAGATGGCCGGCCAAGGGTAAGTGCTTGAGGGGGAGGTAGTGTTGTCGTACTCCAAGTAGACCGTTCTCAGTGTGGGGTGGCACTTGATGTACGAGCACAGCTTTTTCATCTGCTGCATGTACACACACGGGCACAGAGGGATGCGGAGTATTTCTAGGCAGGGCACCTCGATTTTGGTCAAATGATCGGGAAGGACGTCCACGCAACACTTGGGACCCACGTGCAGGTAGCGTGTGTTGTCCAGTGTCACTCCCCGAGGAAGCTTCGGGAAGATATCCGCATCGGCTACCGTGAGAGACTTGGTAGTCAGCAGGGCCTTGAGCAAGCGCTGAGTGACTTGGCTGTTGGGTGCAATCTTTAGCGGTGAGCTACTGGGCATGGGCAAGTCGCGTTCTCGACGACTGAGGCGGCAGCACCGGGCCCACTCTTCCCAGGACAAAAAGCATACAATCTCAGAGCTTATTATCTCGAGAACCGCTTGCATCATTTATCCTTTTTCACCTGTACTCAATTATAAAATGCAGCAACTGTGTTTGTGCTGCAGGTCCACAATGCGCCTTTGGAAGCTTCCTTGCTTGGCCTTTGGACTCCACGCCCATTCTCCGTGGAGCGCGGACTTGCAGTCGTACAATACCTACCTCCAACAATCCAAGCAGCTGCCCTTCTTGAGTAACTGGAAGGACGGAGAAGCATCTCTGTGGTACCTCCCGGGATTCCGGGATTTACAGGACGTTGCCCTCAATTACGGGAAGTGTACAGTAGCCTCGCACCGCTTCATCTACCGCGTCAATACCAAGAGCGACTTCTCATTGACCCAGCTTCCACCCCGACCATGGGTGCCGACGAGGCTCTTGGGAGACGGAGATATTGTCACACGAACCTTCTACTTGAACCCTACGCATGGACTTGAGTACTGGAACTTGACGCATGCTCGTCCACTGTGTACCGTCATGGACTCCCAGCCTTTGTGTGTCGTGGCTGACAACACATCGCTGTACGTGAGCTCTTCGAACGGCAGTCTGGTCGCAATCAACGTGGCCACGGGCAAGACTCGCATGTACCCGAACCTCTCCGTCATCGGCTACCTTGGCAAGGTGGTGATGAGCAAGTACCTCTTTATGGCGACCACCGAGGCGAATGTGGTGGTCATCGAGGTGTCTTCCGGGCGCCTTGTATATCAGTCGGTTCCTCTCGAGAGTCCCATCACCAGCATGGATGTCGTGGCAACGGGAGCCCTGTATCAGATCTTCCTTGGCTGTCACGACGGTCACGTACGTGGTCTGCATTGGAATGCCATCAATGATCGCCTCCACACCGGACCCTTTACGCTCAAGTCATACCACGAGAGCCCTATCAAGTTCCTGCGAGCTGACGTTGCTCGAGTGGTCAGCGTAGACGAGACGGGTCACGTGATCGCCGGCAGTCTCTTCAACAGCGGGTACTGGTTCCAACTGGGTCCTTTCCGTGATGTTCAGGGAATGGATTTCAATGTTCGTGATCTCGCCGTCATTACGAGCACCAGCCTCTTCCGGTGGACATTTGGCCCCCCTACCACACCGGTTAGGACGACCAGCTCGCGCAAGCCTGGTGGAGGTGGCTACCTAGTTCGTGTTCGCAAGTAGCTCCGATCGCTGTCTAGCAATCCTCATCACTTCCGTTACAACATCATACTCTCTTGTGTAGCCCAAAAAGTCAACTCGCAACAGAGTGTCGGGTAGAGGCGCTACGAACGCCTCGAGTAGCCAATTCCGTAGATCAGGCAGTAAATGCTTGAGTGGGTTAAATCTGATGAGAAAGAGAGC
>JAIXQT010000058.1 GCA_027485595.1 Pseudomonadota bacterium
TCATCAGCGGGCGTGCTGTCGTGGCGTTTCGGGCAACGTGTCCACACTGCGTTTCAGACCTCCACACCTGTCATAACTGCTCCTTACACGACCGAGGCGCGTATCATGAGTGTCGTGAAACATCCGCCGAATGGGTCAAGGACAAGGAGCGCGGAAATAAGTGTGAGTATTTCTCACCGCGCTCAACAACATCAGGGGACACAGCCGACGCGAAAGGTAAGGTGAAATCCGCATTGGACGATCTCTTCAAATGATATCGCCCGCTAGCTGTCTCGCGAGGAGGTTCCCGACAGTACCTCGCCGCGCTCATTTATCTTGAGCTTATCCATCTTATATTTGAGGATCCGGCGGCTAATACCGAGCATCTCAGCGGCTCGCACCTGCACGAAATTGGCCCGCTTGAGAGCCTTCACAATCATCTCCGTCTCGAACATCCTTTCAGCCTCCTCGAACGCAAGGCCCGAGGCGAAACTCTGAGGTAAAGAGCCGTCGGTTCCCCCACGCTCACGTACCTTCTTCGGCAGGTCCCCTTCCGTCACCACCGTATGTGGGCACAGGGCAAGGATGCTCTCCACCACGTTTCCGAGCTCACGCACATTGCCTGGCCAATTGTAGGAAACGAGCATCTCACGCGCCTCAGGGGAAAATGACAACGCTCGGTCACCATACTGCCGGGCGAGTCGCGCCACGAAATTATTAATTAACGGCTCGACATCCTCGTGACGATCACGAAGCGGCGCTAATGTCAGATTAATCACGTTAATACGGTAGAAGAGATCCTGGCGAAACGTTCCTTGGCGAACAAGCTGCTCAAGATCTTTGTTGGTCGCGGTTACGATACGCACATCCACCCGAATTGGCTTTGACCTACCGACTCGATAGAACTCCTGCTCTTGCAGAAAGCGAAGTAACTTAACCTGAACCGCAGGGCTTAGCTCACCTATCTCATCGAGAAAGAGTGTTCCTCCGTCAGCCAACTCAAATTGACCAAGACGCCGCTCAACCGCGTGGGTGAAAGCCCCCTTTTCATGTCCGAACAACTCAGACTCGATCAGAGACTCTGGAATCGAGGCACAATTAAGCGCGATAAAGGGACCGTTCTTTCGAGAGCTGCGAGAGTGAATCTGGCGCGCGACGAGTTCCTTACCGGTCCCAGATTCACCCGTTATCAGAACCGTACTATCACGGGACGCTATAATATCGACCTGATTGAAGAGGTTTACCATCGCCGCCGATTTTCCAACCATCGGGCCGAAATCGGCGTCAACCGTTACGACGCGGGTGTTGCGCGTCATCGTCTCCTGCCCTTCGCGGCGTGCGATGACAGCGTTGGCCAATACCTCCTTGAGTTCACCGATATCGAACGGTTTATTGAGGTAGTTTATAGCTCCGAGCTGCATAGCCTGAACAGCGCCCCGCACACTTCCCGCGCCGGTCAACATAATCACGGAGATGTTGGGGTCGAGATCCCTGATCTGCTTTAGGAGGGATAAGCCATCCCCCCCGGGAAGGAGGATATCGAGAAGAACAGCGTCAGGATGTGGCTCCCGATGAACATGGGCAAGCGCCTCTTCCGCGTTCGAAGCTGTGTCAACGTGATACGTGTCCTTGAGAAGCAACGCGAGCGACGTGCGCACAGACTCCTCATCGTCAATGACCAGGATCCGTTTCAGACTCCCCTCCATGTACTCCCGCTCTTGATACGAGACACAACCTTTTGCGATGAACCGACGCGCCGGTCGGACGACCGAGCACGTGACAGATACCTACATAGGATGCCGCTCCCATGATTACGGAAGCGCCACCTCAAGAAGGAGCTGACACGGCACAATGCTCTTGCGATATCAATGCGTTACCTAGCCCGACGAGCCCCAGCTCTCGTTACAACCCCTTATCCAGTGGTTCGCAACCCACCGGCTATCGCGTTCGTTACGAGAAGAAGCTCCTCAAGGGACTGTTGCGCCCCGCCACCACGCCACTCCCCGAGAAGCTGCACCTGACGACGGTGAAGATCCGAAAGAGGCGGCTCTCTGAGCGAGAGGGTCTTGAACATCCTAGGTCGCCGCTCTGAGAAGGCTCCTCCAAGAAGTAACGCGACAAGTTCACGACTTCGTCGGAATTCCGCGACGATGTCATTCATGAACGAATCTCTAATAGTCGCGTCCGGACACAATGTCGCGTAGAGCTTCATGATATCCTCATGAGCGCTGTGGAGCGATGTCTCGATATTCAGAAACAGATACGCGATCGCCCCTCGGGACTCAACCTCGTGTCGTAACGCGTTCCATCCCTGCGGGTCATTCAAACAGAGATGATCGAGAGCCCTGCCAACGCCATACCACCCAGAGAGAAGAAATCGAGATTGATTCCACGCAAACACCCATGGAATCGCGCGGAGGTCCTCAAGCGACGCGCTGCCTGACCTGCGCGTGGGACGCGAACCTATCTTACTCTGCTCGATAACATCAACCGGTGTGACCGATCTGAAAAACGAAACGAAGTCCTTTCTCGTAATAAGGTCTCGGTACGCCCCGAAACTTATATCCGATATCGTTCGCACTACCCGGCGAGCGGGCTCAGAGATTCCTTTTTCTCCTTGAAGCGCCGCATGTTTCAATGTGCCAGCGACGAGAACCTCAAGATTGTAGGAGGCGGTAAGAAGATTTGCGTATTTCTGAGAAATCGTTTCACCCTGCTCCGTCAACTTCATGCCATGCGCCAAAGCGCCGTCGGGTAACGAGGCCAGGAAGCGGTCAGTAGGGCCTGCACCGCGGCTAATAGTCCCACCCCTACCGTGAAAAAATCGAATCGGTTGAGAGAGCCCTTCAGCCAGGGTAA
>JAIXQT010000257.1 GCA_027485595.1 Pseudomonadota bacterium
CCTGTGCTCCTTAACGTGCTTCTGTCCTGTATTGGTCAGAGAAAGCAGTACGGTAGACCTCCACTCTTATCAACGGAGTACGTGATAGACCGGATAGGATATGTACTGAGGACAGGATGGAAAGTCCGTTAGGAGTGAAACACCTTGTAAAACAGACAGTACGAGTGACGAGCTCGTTTCCATGCGTCTTTGGATTTGTACAGTGGGTACACGGCAACCCGAACTCTCTTCCCGTCCTCGCGCACCAGATTGTCCCTTAGCTGCTGGATTCGTTTCCGGACGTCAAAGAAGGTGTATGCAGCGGCTGCTTCGTTATCAAACAATCTGATCTTGATCCTCCCTTCATCGTCTCTTGGAAACTGACGAAGAAACGTGTCCTCGTCTCTTGTTTCCCGGTTGTGGTCGTAACCTAGGTACTTGACGTGGATCGAGCTTTTCTTGTCTTGTGCGTCCTTGTAGCTGTTTGCGATTGCCGTGTGCGTTGGGTGCTGACTCACCACCCTGACCTTGAGAGGCCTTTCCACGTCTGTAGCCACGAGAGAGCGAGCGCTATCCACTCTGCCTTGCCCGTTGCTAGTGAGCGTGCTGCTGTTGTACTTGACAGAGTCATAGTCTCCACTGCTGTACCACTCGACGTACTGCTTGACAGCACGCATGTTTCCGAAGATTGAAGGAGAAAACCCAGGCATGTAGATGGGGCGGTCGTAGCCGCACATTCTGCCAATGAGACCTTGTGCCGTGACACTCGCGTCAGGCGAAACATCGACAACGACACCAATGTGTTGAAAGGCATCACACCCGATGGTCTTGGAAGCTCGGAGGCGGTTCTTGATTAGAACGATAGCGTGCTTTGTGCGGTACGGCTGGTTGATGAGTTCCTCAATAGAAAGGTCGTGTTTTTGCTCAGAGTTGTACTCCACCACGGTTACCGAGCCTTCTGCCTCGAGTGCCTTGACTTGGTGATACAATTCTTGGTGCATACTCGGGCTGGCACGCACGAGGTGTGCTTTCGGAGTGTCAAAGCGCTCGACCTCGTCCTTTAGCGAAAAGAAAGCTGGTACGCAGTCTCGAATCTGACCATCTTGGACCATCTCACTCATCCCTCGATACTCAGGATCGGTCTCCAGCTGGACTTGAGTGTAGTTGCCTTCTTCTTTGCAAAAGGACTGTAGGTCGCGTAGCACGTGCGCCGGCGTCGCCGACACCATCAGAAGTCGCACGTTCCGCGCTCCGAACGCTTCCGGGCCGGCAAAGTGAGCTTGCTTCAGCAACTGATCCAGTCGTTGATCCTTTTGAGAAGCGATGTGAGTTTCATCCAAGATAATCAGGCCGTCGCGAAGGGTCGTCAGCCTTTCAATCTGCTTGTGCATGTTGGCCGCGTGAAAGATGTTTTTAGTCATGTATCGTGGAAAGCGATCTCGCATCTGCTCCGCCCAGTCGTTGTCCGCCATGCCGGTGATCACGAAGACGTTGTGCGCAGGAACCTTACCAGTGGTGACCAAGTTGTGAGCCACGTGCAGAGTTACACCGGTTTTTCCTCCTTGAGTCGGTGCCACGATAATCACGAGGTGACGCCCGCTGCTAAAGACGTCGAGCACCTTGTTGCCACATTCTTGTTGTCGCTCGTACACACTCGATAGCTTATACCATGCGTCGAACTCTGCGATGGCTTTCGCACTCATGCTGCGTCGTCCTGCCAAGTGCAAGCACTTCATATGAGGGTGTGCCAAAAAAACGCAGTCGGTAGCGAGTAAAGTGCCGCAAGGTCAGTCTCTTTGATGGTTGCACTATCGAGCAGGCTCGTTGGCCGAAACCTGGAGTCCTGTTGGGCAAACGTTTGTCCTCGGGAACTTGCTGCATAGCGAGGTTGATGAAGCAGGACCACTGACTCGTTGTGTGGCCCTTTGGTAGGTGCACCGAGTGCGGCAAAGATGAAACTGCACCAGTTGGCGTCGTCACTTTTCGAGCCTTCTCCTGCTGTGCGCGCCGTGCTGGCCGAGAAAAAGGTGCGACGCACGTTTTCAGCTTCACCACAAGAGTACGCTTTCCAACTGCACATAAAGGGCTTGAGTGATCAGGAGATTTCTGCGTGGTGGCCGACTTTGTACCCTGGAGGTAGGCGGAACCTTGCGCTCAGCACCGTCAGAAAGTATATTGCTGAGGGTAGGCTACAGCTTGCGAACCACGAGGGTGAAACCACCACCCAAGCCTGAAAGGCAGACACCACAATGCATGTCACGTCCTCCTTTTTAGAGTTTTCGCAGCCGCAGCTAATAGAGCGGGTAGAAGCGACTCTGTTTGTGCCAGTTCAGTAGCTGGTGAATCAGGAGCAAAACAGAAACGGACCCACTTGGATTCATCAACGGATGGCGCGAAAAGTTTGCATTTTTATTTGAATTTTCGACCTGTTTGGGCCTCACAACCGCACCTGTATGCGGACAAATGGGCTTCAGACCTCATTTTGGGCACTTTTTAAGATTTCGGCAGACGACTGCATGACTGCTGGTGCAGTAGACTCGCAACTTGCAAATGAATCACGAGGCGTTTTTTTGTGACGCAACTTTCTCAGAAAAAAGTTTTGCTATTTCGCAATGTATTGGGATTAAACAATGGTCCGTCGGATATTCTGTGACAATGCATTGGATGCATAACGCACGACTGGTGCCTCACACAGAATCAAAAACGTCCGCAAGGTTCTCCACGTACGGGTTTGTTTTCAGCTTGTAGACGCCAAGCACGAGTAGTTTTGTTTTCGATCGAATCTCGGTCGTCTTCCTGACGATTCCACCATGATTCTCTAAGCACAGAAGACCCAAGATACCCTCCGAGAATTCACTTGCGTTCGACAACTGTATTGCCACATCAAATAGTCTCACATTACCCTGGTCAGACTGCAAGCCCGCTCCCTCAAAGTACTGTTTCAGCTCGCGCACAAGACGAGCTTCATCCTCTTGCGTTCCCACAAGCGCCTTTGCTTTTATCTCACACCGGCGAGACCTTTCAATCTGTCTTGTAATGGTGTCGTCCACCTTCCAAGGCATTGGCACTGAAGGAAACGAGAAGCCTCCGTAGGTAATACTGTCGGTAAATCCGTTGGTGTATATGTCCTCCATCAACCGTGCAAACTCACTAGGACTCTCGGCCGAGCGGATTCGGAAGGAGACGGTTGCCTCGATTTCGTAGTGCAGCCGCAGAGCGTTCAAGATCGAGTACGGCGTGCGCTTTGTAGCGTTGTAGGTGAAAGGCTTAAAGTCGGGAGGCAAACCGGTTGTTGGCTGCACAATGGGTGCTTCCACGTTCTCTACAATACCCAGCATCCCAAAGGTTTGCTTCTCGTGGTCGGCGCCTTCAACAATCAGCACATAAGCCCTCTGACCCGGCTGAAGCGTGCCTTTAAATGCTTGTAGACGGGACTTGAGGTTTTGGACGTCCTTTTGGAGCTTCTCCACAGCCGCTCGTCTGGCTTCTTCGACAAAATCTGCTGCAAAATCTGCTCCGGTTTGTGAAACCTCTTCCCTGAGCTTCAAAAAAATTTCTTGTCCTTTCCGAGTACCTTCCTCATCAAGCTTCAAGAGAGAAGACTTGTCGGGGTGGAACAAGAGCTGAGCGTCTCTTAAAGGCACCTCGTGTCCCAGTACACCACTGAGAACTTGTGCCCAGTCCTGACGCCTTAAAACGATTTTGCGGTGAATCTCTTCAATCCGCTGCGCAACCTGGAGCCGGTCGTCACGACTAGGAGCAAATGCCGACTGCAGGAAGTTCTCGACGTGATCGATCCTGTTGTGCACACTGGCAAGTTCTTGTGCCCACATGTATTTCGTTTGGAGTGATAAATGAGAAAAAAAATGCGCCACGACTGGTTATAGACTCCCGCTCCGCAGCCGCAATTGTTTGTGCAGGCGAGCACTACCGTAAGGTATTACTGAACAGAGCAGGCGTTTCAGAGCAAAACGAGTTTAGGTTCGATCTGTCTGATCAATTGGTGGCGCGAAAAGTTTGCATTTTTATTTGAATTTTCGACCTGTTTGGGCCTCACACTTGCACCGTCGTGCTGGCAAACAGCCTTAAGTGTCGTTTTTGGGCACTTTTTAGGATTTCGGCAGTCGAGTGTTTGTGTGCTGGTGCAGTAGACTCGCAGGTTGCAAATGAATCACGAGGCGTTTTTTTGTGCAGCAACTTTGAAAAAAAATCGCGTTGCTATTTCGCTCAGGATTAAACAACACATGTGATGTCCTGCGATATATTCTGTGACAGTGCACTATGCATTGACAATGAATGCACACACGTGTGGATGTACTTCCGGGTGCCCGTTGGTCAAACGTGCCTCTAGACAGCTCTGGAGGTCTGTAGGCACCTGCAGCGCGAGTGAGTAAGACTAGAAAGGCGAGGCTCACTATGCTCTTTTTGGTGCAGGTCTTTGATGGAGCCGCCGCTCAAACGCCCCGCGTCGTCTTTGGTCGATGATCAAAGTAAGCTGCCGCGCAACGACTCGGCCAAAAGCACGGCCGAGGCGAGGAAGGAGCGCAGTCAGGTGCACAAAAAGTGCCCTCACGGCAAGCGGCGCAGCCGGTGCAAGGAGTGCTGCCCTTCTGCATTTTGCGAGCACGGCAAAGCACGTGAATACTGCAAGGAGTGCGGAGCAGGTATCTTCTGTGAACACGGCAAGCGACGTCACTCCTGTCGAGACTGTGGAGGAGCTGCATTCTGCGAACACGGCAAGGAACGCAGTCGCTGCAAAGACTGTGGAGGCTCGCAAATCTGCGCACACGGCAAGGTCCGGTCTAGGTGCAAGGACTGTGGCGGGGGGTCTGTCTGTGAGCACGGCAAGGTCCGGTCGCGGTGCAAAGACTGTGGTGGGGGGTCTATCTGCGATCACGGCAAGGAGCGGCACCTGTGTAAAGACTGTGGTGGGGGATCTATTTGCGAACACGGCAAGCGACGTTACTTTTGCAAAGACTGCGGAGGAACTGCGTTCTGCAAACACGGCAAAGTGCGCAGGTGCTGCAAGGACTGTAAAGGGTCGGGAATATGCGAGCACGGCAGAGTGCGTTACGCGTGCAAGGACTGCGGTGGGAAGTCTGTTTGCGACCACGGCAAGCAGCGGCACCAGTGCAAACGGTGTGGAGGTGCTTCAATCTGCGAGCACGGGCGACACCGCCCTTACTGTAAGCCGTGTGGAGGGTCGCAATTTTGTCATCATGGTAGGATTCGTAAAAACTGCAAAGATTGCGGAGGGTCCCAGGTTTGCCAGCACAGTAGGCAGCGTAGAGTCTGCAAAGACTGTGGGGGGACTTCGATATGCGAGCACGGACGACAACGCAACTCTTGCAAGGACTGTGGAGGAGCTTCGATCTGCGAGCACGGACGGCAGCGCAACTACTGCAAGGACTGTGGTGGGTCTTCGTTTTGCGAGCACGGGACGCGGCGTACGACTTGTAAGGAGTGTGGAGGAGGTTCGCGTTGTCAGCACGGCAAACTGCGGCACAACTGCAGAGAGTGTGGCGAGCGTTACTTCTGCGAGCACGGTAAAGAGCGTTGCAAGTGCAAGGACTGTGGAGGAGCGTATGTCTGTGAGCACGGAAAACAGCGCAACGTGTGCAAGGACTGTGGTGGAGTCTCTATTTGCCAGCACGGAAGGAGACGCGCGTTCTGTAAAGATTGTGTAGGTTCACAAATTTGCGAACACCGCAAGAACCGCAGCCAGTGCAAGGACTGTGGAGGGTCTGCGTTTTGCGAGCACGGTAGGTACCGGTCAGGTTGCGTCCCTTGCAAAGGGTCACAAGTCTGCGAACACGACAAGCGGCGCGACTACTGCTCATACTGTGGTGGTCGTCGGGTGTGTCAAGGACACCTACGCCACAACTCTGGGTGTGAGCGGGCGGGAAACCCGCGGTACGATCTCTACTGCACGCACTGCTTCAAGAACCTCTTCCCGAACGACCCGCGCACCGCCTTGATTCGCACGAAATCCAAAGAAACGACGTGGGTTAACTACATCTTGACGAGCCTACCTGACCTCGACTGGCTGTGGGACCAGACCTTTCAAGTGGATTTCTGGGGCGGTTGCTGTGCGACAAGACGGAGGATCGATCTGCGTGTATTGGTGGAGCACCCGGACAAGGGGCTATTTTGGCTGTGTATCGAGATTGACGAATTTCAACATAAATCTTACGCTGCCGACTACGAGGAGGCCCGCTACAACGATCTCTTTGTGGACTTTTCAGGGCGCTACCTGTTTTTACGGATTAACCCCGATTCCTTTGTGCGTCAAGGAGTCCGACTCAACCCTCCCTTTGAGGAGCGGTGCGACACGGTGCTGGCCGAGATTGAGCGTGCGCTAGCGGAAGGCCCACAATCGGATGATCTGGTGGAGGTCCGACACTACTACTACGACGAGTAGTGACGAGTAAGGGAAGTTGGTGGCGTAGCTGCTTTGCGACTTTTTAGGATTTCGCAGCCGCGATTGTTTGTGCAGATAGGGAATACCTTAAAGGTGTTACGGAAAGAGCAGGCGTTTCAGAGCAAAATGAAATGAAGTCAGTTCTTTCTGGTCAACGGATGGCGCGAAAAGTTTGCATTTTTATTTGAATTTTCGACCTGTTTTGACCTCACAACCGCACCTGTATGCGGACAAATGGGCTTCAGACCTCATTTTGGGCACTTTTTAAGATTTCGGCAGTTACCCTCGCCAGTGCTGGTGCAGGAGACTCGCAGATTGCAAATGAATCACGAGGCGTTTTTTTGTGACGCAACTTTCTCAGAAAAAAGTTTTGCTCTTGCGCTCAGGATTAAACAATAAGCCGTCGGATATTCTGTGACAATGAATCTGCATTGACAATGAATCTGAATTGACACGTGCTTGTTTGACCACCTTTTCCGGCCAAACGTGCGTCTCAGACAGACGTGACTGCTCACCCAACACTCCGTCCCACTTCGCGGGTGAAGCGAGGGAGGGTGCGGTGAAGTGAACGTGGTCACCACACAGTCGCCCTTGACTTCTTAAACGAACCTGCACTTTTTGACGTCACTTACACCACCTGCCACAGGAATTGACAATGCAAGCCGCCTCTCCGGCTCCAAAGAAGCGGGTGTGCCAGGATGGTTTGGCGGGGAGACGCAAACGGGCGAAGCGGCCCTGTAAGGAGCAAGGGTGTGAGAAGTGGGCAAACGGGGCTACCGGCTTGTGCACCCAGCACGGAGGTGGCAAACGGTGCCAGTACCCCGGCTGTACCAAGTTTGTTCAAGGAGCAACTGACTTTTGCATTAAACACGGAGGAGGCCGACGGTGTCAGCACCCCGAGTGTACCAAGTTTGTTCAAGGAGCTACCAACTGGTGCGTGAAACACGGAGGAGGCCGACGGTGCCAGTACCCCGATTGCACCAAGGCGGCCAGTGGAGCAACTGACTTTTGCATTAAACACGGAGGAGGCCGACGATGTACGTTGGAAGGTTGCACCAAGGCAGCTCAAGGAGCAACTGACTTTTGCATCCAACACGGAGGAGGTCGGCGATGTCAGTACCCCGATTGCACCAAGGCGGTCAGTGGAGCAACTGACTTTTGCACTAAACACGGAGGAGGCCGACGATGCCACCACCTCGACTGCACCAAGATGGCTGTCTGGCCAACTGACCTTTGCATTAAACACGGAGGAGGCCGAAGATGTACGGTTGAAGGTTGCACCAAGGCAGCTAAAGGAGCTACTGACATTTGCACTAAACACGGAGGAGGCCGAAGATGTACGGTTGAAGGTTGCATCAAGGCGGCTGTCTCGCCAACTGACTTTTGCAAGGGTCACGGAGGAGGCCGAAGGTGCCAGCACTCCGACTGCGCTAAAGCGGCTGCCTTGCCAACTGACTTTTGCAAGGGCCACGGAGGAGGCCGACGGTGTACGTTTGAAGGTTGCACCAAGTCGGCTGCCTTGCCAACTGACTTGTGCAAGGGCCACGGAGGAGGCCGAAGGTGCCAGCACCCCGATTGCACCAAGGCGGCTCAAGGGGCTACCGGGTTGTGCTTTCAACACGGAGGAGGCCGACGGTGCCAGCACTCCGATTGCACCAAGGCGGTCAGTGGAGCAACTGAGTTTTGCATCCAGCACGGAGGAGGCCGGCGGTGTACGTTGGAAGGTTGCACAAAGGCGGCTGTCTCGCCAACTGACTTTTGCACTAAACACGGAGGAGGTCGACGGTGTCAGCATTCCGACTGCGCTAAAGCGGCTGCCAGGCCAACTGACTTTTGCGTGAAGCACGGAGGAGGTCGACGGTGCCAGCACTTCGACTGCACCAAGGCGGCTCAAGGGGCTACCGGGTTGTGCTTTCAACACGGAGGAGGCCGACGGTGCGCCACTTGCGGTGTGTTCGGAGTGAACCGACAAGGCTTTTTGTGCTGGAGCTGTCGCAAGGGTACCACGCGTGTCAAGCAGTACGAGCACCTCGTTGAAACCTACCTGAAGGGCTACGAGGACACGGCCCACTACAGTTACCGCGACGAGACTTTGCCGTGTGCTCCAACTCGTCGGCGTGGGGACTTTGTATATCTACTAGCAGACCGCCTCGTGGTTGTCGAAGTGGATGAGCAAGCTCACCGCTTTTACAACCAAGACTGCGAGTGCACTAGAGTCCTGGAGCTTCACGAACAAGGTCAAGGTCGAGCTCTGTTCCTGTTGCGCTTCAACCCTCTCAAGCGTCTACTACCTGACCTGAGACAGTGTCTGTTGCGAGCGTTTACGGCGCCGTTGCCCGAGACCTTGTTGCAAGTCCACTTCCTGGGGTACAAGTCAGAGTACAACGTCGCGGAGGAGGTGACGAGAATCGCAGCAGAGAGGCGCACACGCAACCCCGACGGGTGCTGAACGATAGGGTAGGAAGGTGCGGATGTGTGCTGAGTGGAGTGCGGGGCGAGCTTGGCCCACAGGACCTGTGGACGTCAGGAGTCTGTTACGACCTCCATCGAGTCAGATACTACCACGCTACAAACCACACCACATGACTCTGGGTGGAGTGCGGGGCGAAGGGACCAGGAACCCTTCTCAAAACGTCAGTCATTAACCCGTTACCCGTTTTGGGTTACAAACCTTTGAAGTAGTTAAAGTTTGAAAATTAAATCTTGTCGTCATAGTGGGCGGTTTGGAGTCTGGAACCTTGCCTTTGACAAGAAAACCTCAATTCCCTTCTATCACACAAGACTGGTGGGGATTTGACGTATGGTGCTTGTAAAACAGTATCTTTTCTACCACAAAAGAGGTGTTAAAAGCTCCAAAGCAATACGAAGGGTGGGGGTCGTTTTGGATAGACATGTACCAATTGGCCTATGGGAAAGTGCGTTTCAATATGAAAGGAATCAAGACCTAAATACTTAAAATTTGTAATCAACCACAGCAGAGGATGCCAAAACTATCAATAGAAAGACAGGAGGGGTGATTTTCGACCTCGATATTGCACAGCCTTTTCACGGCTTCGAGACCAGATGACGCCATTACGCACGGAAGCTTCTGGTCTCGAAGCCGTGAAAAGGCTGTGCAATATCGAGGTCGAAAATCACCCCTCCTGTCTTTCTATTGATAGTTTTGGC
>JAIXQT010000035.1 GCA_027485595.1 Pseudomonadota bacterium
ACAGGAAATCATTTTTCACCACCCTGCTGGGGAAGCGTCCACGGAGTCCTTCTCATCGCCTCAGCGATAGAGCAGGAGGGATGATATCCCAGATCACTCTTTGCTCGAGCGATATTAAAGTAGTGGTGGGTAGACATCTCGGAAACTAAGAAACGGGTCAGGAGTGGCTTCATGCGAACGCCGATGAGTGAAAGCGCCTTGGCGACGACCTCCATCACGGACGCCAAGGTGTAGGCGACCTTCGTTGAGAGAGCTTTTTTGACGGGCGGAAGACCGTGGGCCACTAATACCTCATCGATCCATCCCCACATCTTCACCGGATCCCCCTGACTGATGAAGTACGCCTTGCCACCGACCTTCTCGGGTCTCTCCTCAAGTGCCCTCATGGCGAGGATGTGCGCGTTCACGCAATCATCGATGAAGGTGAGATCTACAAGGTTCTCTCCTGAGCCGATGCGAGTCAGCCGTCCGATCTTGGCTCGCTCAACCACCGTGGGGATAAGATTCGTGTCATTTGGTCCCCAGATGAGGTGAGGTCGAAGGGCCACGGTCCGCAGAGAGCCATCACGATCCGAGGAGAGCACCTCCTGTTCGGCCTGCGCTTTCGTTTGGGGATAAAAGGCGTGGTAGTGCGTGGGATACGGCGTCGACTCATCAACGTTAACAAGATCGGAGCCGGTATGAATAACGCTCGGCGAGCTCGTGAACACAAGATTCTTGACGCCAGCGCGTTGGCATGCGGCGAGGATATTGCGTGTTCCTAGCACGTTGGTTTTGTAAAAGCCTTCATACTCGCCCCACATATCGACCTTAGCGGCCGTGTGAAAGACCCCGTCGATGCCATCAAAGAGGTGAGCCCAACCGTCTACGTTCGAACCTATATCGACTTGCTGTGCAAGAACGCCCACCGCTTCAAGGTCAGGGTAGCTTCCCCGTGAGAGGCTCACGACATCATGCCCCTGCCGCCTCAGCTCCTTACAGAGTGCCTTGCCTACGAATCCACCACCGCCGGTGACGAGGTACCGTTTTGTCATACCTTATTACGCCGCTCGTTGAGCTTGGAGGAGCTTGTCAGCCCAATCTCCTAATCGATCACGGAATATCTTAGCGTTGTGCCGAGGGTCAACCGGGAAAGATTTGTGGAAGAAGAAGTGCTTGATATCGCGTGTCAGTGGAGAGCTTGCCGCGCAACCCTGAAGCTCACGCATAAAGACCTCTTGGTCCTTCTCATTCTCTGGCCAAAACTGAGGGAACGGCTCAACGACAATAGCCGGCTCACGATATCCCTTGATACCAACAAGAGCTGAGCGTCGCACCTTTGGCATCGCGTTAAAGAGCTCCTCCAACGGAACGCTGTGGAACACGCCGTGGTCGGTATAGATTGAGTGAGATTTCCGACCGCAGTAGTAAAGGTACCCATCGTTATCGAGGTACCCTACATCACCCATACGGTGCCAGAACGACTCACCATCCAGGATCTTACCAGCTTTGTTGGCGTCAGGTCGGTGGAGGTACTCGGGACTAATCCCTTGCCCCTGAACGATAACCTCTCCGATCTCGCCAACTGGAAGTACTTCACACTCCTCAATCGATCGGATGGGATCGTTGGTTGGCCGGATGATGCGAACCGATACACCGCGAACGGCGCGTCCTACGGGAGTCCCCTTCTCGCCTGTCACTGCCGACACCCATGAACGGGTCGTAAGCTCGGTGGCGGTGATATAGGTCACGGGAAGAGCTTCTGTAGCGCCGTACGGGGTCGAGGCTTCACCGTGCGGAATCGCGCGCTTCACCAACGCGAGGGTCGAAGCTGGAACGGAGGCTCCAGCCATGAACACTCGCTTGATCGATGGAAGGGTCGTTCCGACACGGAGGGTGTACTCAGCGATCTTGTGCCACAACGTTGGAGATCCGAACGAGGACTCGATACCGAGGTCGCTCACGAGCTTCACCACCTGAGCTGGGTCGAGCGCGAGCGGTTTACCCGCTGGCATCGTTGGGAAGACGCTTGCCACACCGAGACCGATATTAAAGAGAGAGAAGACCGGCAAGAGGGTCAGATCGCGTACCCCACCCTCTTGGCCAAGAACATCACGTATCGTTCGAAGCTGCTCGGCGAGCATCGCGTTCGTGTAGATAACTCCCTTAGGCGTCCCTGTCGCGCCCGAGGTAAACGCGATAAGGGCGCAATCCTCAGCCTTGAGGCGGTCATCCTTTCGTAAGATAGGAAGCGGCACAGGACTGAGCGGCGCGTTTGCGAATCGCTTGAAATACCCGAGTGAGTGACCACGCGTAAACGCCCACTCAGAGGCGGTAACGTGAAATTTAATGCGGTGGAAAAGTGACCGCTTGAGAAGCCGCAAGAGGTGAGCTCGAGGCGAACCGATAAAGGCATCAGGGTTCACGTCCTGGATGCACCGCGAGAGTCTCTCGAGACCCATTCCGGGATCGAGGAAAACAGGAGTAGCGCCCCGCCCCATAACCGCGACGCTCAAAGCGAGGAAATCGGTGCCGGGCGACACGAGCATCAGGACTCGATCTCCTGGAACCAGTCCAAGATCACCCAATCCCCGTTGATACTGATTGATGAGCTTGGCGAGGTCGCCGTAGGTCGTGTGCGCGTAGTGGAGAGCGCTTCCGTTAATAGGGTCTCTCACCCATCGAGGGGTAATAACAGCAGAGAGATTTGGCGCGGCTTCCGCGATACGCATCACCTGATCGTAGATGACGTGAACGCTACCCTGCTCTCGCCCCTCGACACTCGCGGGGCTGTCGGTCTTAGCGACCTCACCAGTTGGTCGTGCAAGGAACTCCTGGATCGCGGGTATCGCCACCTTTGGGGCGTCATCAAGCACAAGATGTGATGCCTCTGGGATCTCAAGAAGCTCTGCCTTCGGGAAGTGGGCCGCGACCTTACTCAACATCTCTCGATGGAAACACGGGTCTTGTAATCCCCAGACGATCTTCACCGGCTTTTCAGCCACCTTCGGAAGCCCGGCAGCGATCTCAACCATCTGCTGGTAGGTCGGATGCGAGGCGTCGAACGGAATATCCTCAACGAAATCCCAGATCGCGTCGCGACGTTGGCGGGTTGTATACGGAGCCCGATACCCATCCTTCACCTCCGGAGTGAGTCTGGTGTGCGCACCCATGCCCATCGCTGTCGTCAAACGAACAAAGGTGTCGGTGTGACGGGTAAAGAGCTTGCCGATAACTGGGGTCGCTGCGAGCTTAATGAAGCCAGGGAGCGCCTCAGTCTCCGTTAAGGTCGTATTGAGGTACACAACACGGTCAACCTTATCGAGACGACGTAGGATGAAGCCAGTACCGAGAGGACCACCCCAATCGTGCATTACTATGGAAAACCGGTCGATGCCGAGTGTCTCAACGAACTCCTCTAATTGGTTGATACGATCGATCGCCTTGAACCTTGTACCAGGAGTACGGTCGGACAATCCGCACCCCAGGAAATCAGGGGCGATGACACGAAACGATGAGCGAAGCTCTCGGACCAGGTTCCGATAGAAGTAACACCAGGTCGGGTTACCGTGAAGACAGAGCACAACGGGGCCTGCGCCCTCATCAATATAGTGCATCTTATGACCAGCGACGGTCACAAAGCGCGATTGAAATGGCAGCACCTGAACTGACACGAGCTACTCCCTCGTACGAAAGCCTGTTTGTTGTGAGAGCCCCGCGGCTCGCCTTACCACTGAATGCCGAGGAAGAGAGAGTTAAGCCCCGAGCCGAAGCCGGTCATCATGATCTTATCTCCCTGCTTGATCCCCTTTTGCTCGATTCCGATAGCGGTCGCCGTTGGGCACGCTGCGGAAACGAGGTTTCCACGATTCTGGTAGATCGTGAACTCCTTGGTGTGATCCAGGCCGAGCGTGTTGTAGAACGCCTCATTAACCTGTCTTCCTACTTGGTGGCAGAAGATGTGATCGACATCATCCTTCGTCCACTCAAGAGCCTCAGATGCATCTTTCCACGTACGCTGACCAAGCACCGCGGCGGCGGCGATCAGCTTCGAAGACTCCGTCTCCATTACTGGACCAAGTGGAGGCCCATCAACGAGGTGGTAGTCAGTGTTTCCGACGCAGAGGTCACAATGCTCAGTTGCCGAGCGAGTAGCTCCACCGAGGATCTTGTGACCGGTCTTCGAGATACTCTCATGGGTAAGAACGTACGCGACAGCGCCGGAACCGATCGTGAAGGTTGGGAGCAATCGGAGCAGCTTGTCACGGGGGAGGTCCTTCCCCTCCAAGATGTTCTTGAATGCGTTGTCGAGGATCACGCGTGTATGCTCCGCGGACACAACGACACCCGCTTTCACGATGCCGGATTCGATCAATTGACCGAGGAAGTAGAGACCATCCATAAATCCGAGACAGGCATTGCTGATATCGAGCGCGATACCGTCCTCTGGAAGTGCGAGGTTACGATGAATGATGCAGCCTGTTGCTGGCTCAAAGAAGTCGCGGGTAACGGAACAGCTGAAGAGCGCGCGAATATCTTTGTCAGCGAGCCCTGAGTTGTCGATCGCTTGGCGCACCACGTTGGTTCCGAGACCGCTCGGTCGCTCACTTGCGTCCCACAAACGTCGGGATCCGATTCCAGTGAGTCGCTCAAGCGTTCCAAAAGGGATACCGAGCTGTTGATAGACCCCTGAGAGCCTGTCCTCGATTTCAGCCGAACTCACCTCAGTTGGCGGAGTGGAGATTGCGAAAGACTCTAAACAAACATGCTTGAAACGAAATGCGACCATAGCTGAACTCTCATCCCCACGGAACGACCGATAAAGTGTCGCAGAAGTACCACATCCGGAGGTTGGGAACAAATAGTCGGGCCTCATCTAGCAGGGTTGGGAGAGTACGGAATGAAGCCCCCCAATCCAAGGGACGGAAGCGAGGGTACCCCATAAGCAGGATCGTAAGGGCATGATGGGATGAATCGGGTCGTTTCAGGGGGTTGGAAGGGGCAGCCGTCTGCCTGCCCTTACATAAGAGGGTCCGCACCGCGGGAGGCGACCGTTCCTTCCCTTCGGCAAAGCACTGGATGGCGGGCCGGCCGCCGGAAGCTTTCGGGCCGCAATCAACACTCGGGGCCGGGTGCAACACGGCGGCCGGGATGGCCGCCAGCGCAGCACAAAAAAGCCCCCGACCCACACGTGTGGGCCGAGGGCACCTATCAACAGGTCAAGTCCCCCGGCAGGGTGGTGAAAAATGATTTCCTGTTGCGCATTTCGATGGTTTGGCTCCAACTTCGTCGGAGCCAACAAAAAATCCTCAACGTATCTAAGTGGATACGCCTCCGGTTTTTTCCTCGTCTCCACCTTGTTTCGCCGAAACCCTCATAATGCTCACAACGGAACCATTTTTCACCACCCTGCTAGGAACGCAGGAGGCGATCAACGCTAGCGAGCCCCAACCTTTCGGTCTGAGCCTCGCGAGCCAAGGGGTCATTCTCGACGATCCGCTGCCGCAGATCCTCTGCCAGCCGGACGGCCGCCTCTACCTCCTTCACCGACGCGCCGGAAGCACCCAGATTGGCCTCATGGATCTCCCGCGAAGCCTCGGAAAGTGCGTAGAGTGTAAACGCTGATGTCGCATTATCACCAACAGCATCTTCGAGCCTTGCGAGCCTAGGATCTGATGCCGCGTCTCCCCGTGGAGAGCTCATCGACACCTGAACCTGATTGAAGATACTGCCCCTCGAGAAGTCCCTCGAGGACCGTTTACGCTGCGGATCGGCGCCCGAGCCCGCTGCCTTCAAAGAGCAAAGCCTCTTAAACGCAGACGAGCGACGAGACGCGGATGGGTCAAAATCAAAATTACCCATGATACAACCTCACTGTCTTGGTGAAGACCTGAGCGTTACCGCCCATACCCCTTCACGTCCTTTTTGCTTGGAGAACCTACCCGGCCCTCGGAGCGACGTAAGAACCGACGCCCCACGAACCGACTGCTCTCCAAGGTGTGACCACATTCTCACCTACAGAGGTGGGTATCGGCTTAGAAAGGGGTTGCTAAACATTTGGGAGCTATAAAGTGTCGCGGATCACCAGGCGTTAGTGACAATCAAACATCCAACTAGCTGTTCTCACTCGACTAGATCGCCCGCCACGGGTAGCAACCGCCAACTCAAGCTAATCTGGGTGCTCACTCTTAATCTCGGATGTATACTCAAAGAACACTGTCGACCAATCGTCTCCGTTACCAGTAAACGACCACATGAACGGACACCCCTCGCAACATCTACCAGCCGATATCATCGATACCCTCTCAACGCTCTTATCAGAGCAGGAGAACGAGATCCTCTCCGGACTCTCGGACCCGCTCCACCCCCAGGACAGGTTCTCTCTCGCAAGTTACGTGAAGGCTCTCTTTGCGCGGGCGCCCTCGGACTTCACACGTGCTCAGACACCTGAGGACCTCTATCGCATCGTGTCAGGAACCCTGCAGGCGATCGGAGCGGTAGCTTCTCAAAATGATCGTATCGCGCTCAATCTCTCTCTCGCTGATAACGCGGGCGCTCTCTTCATTGCGCTTGATGATCACCCATTCATCATCAGCTCTATCGCGGAGACCATCTCTGACGCCGACATTCGGGTTGACGCGTTCCTCCATCCCATCTTCCTCTGTAATGGAGCACCGATCGCCGCCTCATTTATTGAGATTCATGGCTCCTCTCTTGAAAGAACGCCCCCCGTCATGCCCCGACTCCGAGAGATGCTCCGCAACCTCACCCGGGTCGGTGGAGACTTTACCGCCATGAAAGCGCTCGTATCGGAGACGAAGGGAAGGCTGCAAACCACCAGTCTGCGAAGTAACTGCGGGGACCTTCCCTCTGATGAGGTGGCGAAATTTTTAGAATGGCTGAACGATGGATGCTTTTTCTTCCTTGGAGCAGGAACCGGCACGCTTGAGAGGGGGCTCGACCTATCCTCTCTACGTGGGGTGTGGCACGCCGAGACCACCTATACAACCGACCTTGGAACAGAGGTGCATGAGGATATCCAAACGCTCCATCACAACGATCTTCATCTTTCAATCCGAAAGCTACGGCTCGCTTCGAGAATCCATCGACATGCGACCCTCCTCCACATCCTCGTTCAACCGACCACATCATCCTCGTCAATCGCTTCGTTCATCGGATACCTCACATCGAAAGCGTGGGCCCATGAGGCTCAGGATATTCCCATCCTTCGTCGCAAAGTTGACACGATCGTTGCTGAAGAGAAGGCGATTCCAAATTCTCACGACTACAAGTATATCGTGGAAGTTATCGATAACATGCCACCAGATGAGGCTCTGGCGACCCCTACTGGAAACCTGGTAGCACTCACCCGCCTCGCGCTTGGCGTCTTCAGCCAAGAGGAGACTCGCAGCATCACTACTGTGGACGAGTTCGGACGAAGGGCGTTTACGGCCATTGTACTGCCACCGGAACGCTATAGCTCCGCCGTCCAGTCGAACATCCAAGCGCTCCTGGAATCCACA
>JAIXQT010000235.1 GCA_027485595.1 Pseudomonadota bacterium
ACCATCCTTGAGGATATCATCATTCAAGTCGGTCGAACTGGGGCACTTACGCCAGTTGCGGTGCTGAAGCCAGTTCCGGTGGGAGGCGTTGTCGTCTCTCGCGCGACCCTACACAATCAGGACGAGATCGAGCGGAAGGGATTGTTGATCGGGGACAAAGTAGTAGTGCGTCGACAAGGAGATGTTATCCCCGCGGTTGTCGCCGCGATAACGGCCTCTCGAACCGGCCATGAGAAACATTTTAAATTTCCAACGACGTGCCCCGAATGTTCAACGCCCGTCGAGCGAATAGCTGATGAGGCGGTAACTCGTTGTCCAAATTCGAGCTGTCCGGCGAAGATCCATAACCGGATACTTCACTACGCCTCCCGTGATGCGATGGACATTGAGGGGCTTGGCGACAAAATGGTGGCGCTGTTGCTTGAGCACCATGTGGTTCGCGAGCTACCGGAAATATATAAGCTAAACGTTGAACAGCTTCGGGATCTTCCTAGGATGGGGCAGTTGTCGAGCTCGAACGTGGTCGAGGCGATAGCTGCAACTAAGACGCGCCCGTTGAGCCGATTCATCTTTGCGCTCGGCATTCGTCATGTCGGGACCAAGACCGGCGCGGTGATCGCCCGGCAATGTCGAACCGTTGACAACTTTCTCTCCCTCACCGAGGAGGCGTTGCTGAAAATGGAGGAGATTGGGCCCGAGACCGCTCGCTCGGTCGCCCAGTTTCTCTCAGATCCCCGTGACCGGGAGATAGTCGAACACCTTCTCGCGAGCGGTGTTCATCCGACACCCGAGGCCGCTCCGGTTCAGGGTGGCGTGCTTGAGGGCAAGACGGTTGTGATCACAGGAACGCTCGCGACGCTCTCCCGCAAGGAGGCCGAGGAGCTGGTGGTCACGCACGGGGGAAAGGTATCGTCATCTGTTAGTAAGAAAACAAGTTTTGTTGTCGCTGGAGAGGCCGCTGGCTCGAAACTAGATGCTGCTCAAAAGCTCGGGATCTCGGTCATCACTGAGGACGCGTTTCGGGAGATGGTGCGAGGGTAGTGAGGCCCGAGAGAGCTCCCCTCCTCGGTCGCCGTTCATGCCGCGCATTGTAAACTCTATGCCTCATCTAACCGCGCGGCGGTCTCGGATCTAAATCTCAATTGCCTACGGAAATTTCGTAGAATAACTCGTCGGACAGCCGCGGGATGAAGAACGACCACGTGGTCTACCGAAAAAGTAATAACAATCGCGTGGGAACTCAGCCCGTTAGCCTACATCTGAAAAACGCTCAAAAAACCTGAAGCAATCTTCAACAAAGTGAGGAAAGGAGGGTGAGGTCGTGTCACATCGATCTCTCCTCTCTCCATAACATCATCGAGGGCGATCGATCTCGATTGTCTCAAAAGGTTAACGAGAGGTTGTTTCATGTTTGATCCATTTTCTTCTTCATCCTGCAAAACACCAATTCTCCACATGGACGCAGAGAGCGCTGCCGCCGGTTCCGTGGGCGAATCCGTGAGCGAGCTCATGCGCGCGATGATTCTCAGAACGATTGAGGACTTCAAGGGCGGCGATCGTTTGAAGGTTAAGGCGTTAGATTACATGAATAGTGAGGATGATGATTACATTCTCTCGTTTCAGGCGATATGCAAACATTTCGGTATGGATCCGGTGAAAACCCGGCGCGCTATTGTGACAGCTGGAGATAAAATAAGCACCCGCCGGCGCACGATGTAGCTGGCATTCCCCCATTGAGGCGAGACACCCTCGTGGCGTGTGGCTTACGAAATTGTTTTGACGGTGAGAGAGAACCAAACCGAGAGCTCTTCTCCAGGTGGGATAACCGCCACACCGGTGTCGGGCTCGCCCCGCGCCAAAAAATTAAAGCCATCGATCATTTGGCTCTGCGGTTCGAGCGCGAAAAATGTTTTGCCAGGAGGTGAGAAGAGAACGAGACGGTTCATATTCGACGCAGCGTGCATTGATACCATGACCTTGCTCTCGGGCCACACCATCTCGGCGACCCCATCCCAACCGGCGAAACACGAGTCAAGATTCACATCGAGGGATCGGAGTGTTGAGAAATTCTCGCTGGCAAGAAGTGGGCGAGGCCCTCCGGTTGGAAGGGGGAGCTCTCCCTGACATGGGTAAACACCTTCGGTGTTGAACTTGAGGAGCACATTCTCGGTTGCTCCCGCGAGGGCTCGGTTAAAGTATGGGTGATACCCGCACCCGGCTGGCATCGATGTCGCTCCCTCATTTTTTATAGAGCATGTAACGAGGAGAGCGCTGTTTGAAACGGTGAACGTTTGCCTAACTGAGAATGCAAAAGGATAGTTCAGGTCAGGGAAATCTCCCGATCGGAGGTGCATGGTCGCTCCTTGGGGACGAGTCGATTCGACCTGCCAGGGACGGTTGCGAACATCACCGTGAATGGCGTGTTTTTCCGGAAAGCGAAGTGAGTACTCCCGACCCTGAAAAGTGAATTTTCCATCGCGGATCCGGTTTGGATATGGTGCCATCAGGAAGCTGGCGGTATCCGATGATGTTTTGAAGTCGTTTGGGGTCGTCCGCATGATGTCTACCCATCGATCATCGAGAAGGGTAGAGAAGTTTATAAAACTGCCCCCAACATTCGGATCGACGATGAGTCTTATGGTTCCATCGGAGATGGTGAGTGGGGTGTTCATACGGTTATGAGTCGTCGAGATCTGCATCAGGTGCACGCTGTTGTATAGTGTACGGCTGAGCGTATGAAATAGTCGTATTGAGCAGTGAACGCAAGAAAAACAAAGCCCGAGACAGGTGTAGGGAAGGATGGGTTCCGGATTAAGGTTTACCCAAGAGAAGGCAGTTCAGAGTTTGTTACGTGAACTATCTCCGGAGCGCGTCAGCCCGCACGGTCTTCCCTGAGATGACTGGTCGCGCGTCGGTATGGTGACCTGATCTCCTTGATTTCTAAACTCAAGCCTTCACGGTACGATCGTCATGACGGGTAATAGTTTGGCCCAATGACGAAGATGGTGGGGTGTGGCGGTCTGAGTTCGACACAGATGAGAACTGTAGAGGAGAGAGGCATGATCTTTGCGATTTATCCCGTATACCAAGAGCGTGAAAACGAGAAGACGCGCAGCGACGAAGAGATCGTCATGGAGAGCTCTCTCGAATCGTTTCCAGCCAGTGATCCGCCAGCTTGGGTGTTCGGTCCTGATCGTGCTCCGCCACACCGCACTCGAGCAGTTTTGAAGCCCGCTTGTGATATTGCTCGTATTCCGGGACATATTCTGGAGCGGGCTCTCGCGACGTTAAGCGAGATACGAAACGGTTTGTCTGGGCACCATGGGTAACGCGTTCCGCGTACCCCGGTTCGCGGATGTGGCGAAGCCCGACTCAGGTTCGAATTCAAGAACTGGCGCTTGAGGGGAGCGTTTCCTCCCCGCCGCTCGGATGATGATATCCGTCCCTGAATCCCACAGGTTAGGACATATGCACGTGTGCCGATGTTCGTTTTGCCAACCGGGGCCCTCGTAGTCTATAGTTCCTGCGGGTTTACCCCCGAAAGCGGGCTCTCAACGAGTCGCGCCAGCTACCTTAAAGAAGAGAGTTACACATGACAGAGGTTCGCACCCGTTTTGCGCCATCGCCGACCGGCTTCCAGCATATTGGAGGTTTTCGTACGGCGTTCTTCGCATACTTACTCGCCAAGCACTACGGCGGAAAATTCCTGCTTCGAGTAGAGGATACCGACCGAGAGCGATTCGTTCCGGGTTCTATCCGGTTCCTCATTGAGGAGCTCTCGTGGTTTGGAATTCAGATCGACGAGGGGCCTACGAAGGAGGAGCTCCACACCTATGGCGAGGATTGGGATGACGCTCCCGGATTGGGAGGGCCGTGTGGTCCATACATGCAGAGCCTCCGTCTTCCAAAGTACAAAGAGGCTGCTGAGCTCCTGATCGAGAAGGGATTCGCATACCGATGTGACTGTACTCCGGAGATGCTTGAGCGTGAGCGCAATGAGCAGATGGCTCGTAAGGAGCTTCCTGGATACTCGGGGTACTGTCGTACTCGAAATGTGCCGGCAGACAAACCTCACGTGGTTCGGTTCAAGGTGCCGCAGAAGCGGACAGTTAGTTTCAACGATGCGATTCGCGGAAAGGTGCAGTGGGACTCTATTCCACACCGAGACACCGTGCTTTTGAAGAGTGATGGGTTTCCTACCTACCATTTGGCGGTGGTCGTTGATGACCACGACATGAAGATATCCCACGCCTTGAGAGGAATCGAATGGCTCTCATCAACACCGATCCATTTGTTGTTGTACGAAGCGTTTGGTTGGGAACCGCCTGTGTTCGCTCATCTTCCGGTCGTGAACGGCCCAGATGGCAAGAAGCTTTCGAAACGAAATAATGCGGCGAAGTCGAGTGACCTGCGTGAACAGGGGTATCTTGCCGAAGCGGTGCTCAACTTTGTGACGCTTATTGGATGGGCTCCAGGTGAGGGAAGTGACCAGGAGATCTTTACGAGAGAGGAACTGATACAGAAGTTCACCCTCGATGGCATTAACGAGTCGAGCGGTGTCTTCGATCCGGTTAAGTTGGCCTGGATGAACGGCCTCTATATCCGTAAGCTTCCGGTTCAGGAGTTTATTGAGCGCTCGAAGCCTTTCCTTGAAAAGGAGGGGGTTGTCATCCCTGAGCACGAGTTCGCTGCTCTCGCGCCGCATGTTCAGGAGCGTGTAAAGGTTTTGACCGAAGTGGGCGCTATGGTGGACTTCCTGATGGATCGTCCCCTTCAGCGACAGATGGACGCGATGTTCGGTAAGGGAGTTGATGCCTCTAAAGCGCGGGAGATTTTGACGCTCTCATTAGAGCGCCTCAACACCCTTCCTGAGTTTAAAACCGAGGCGATTGACCAAGCGTTACGGGCAGTTGCGACCGAGGTCGGCTTGAAGCCTGGGCCTGCGTTTGTGGCCCTGCGTATCGCTGTGACCGGGAAGACTATCACCCCGCCACTTTTTGAATCGTTTGCAGTTCTTGGGAAGGATAGGGTACTATCCCGCATCCGAGAAACCCTCGAGTTGTTACCTCAGTAGTAGAAGAGAGAGAATCGTATGAAAGCTAAAGATATGCGCAAGGGAACCGTCCTTGTATTGAAGGGTCAGCTCTTCAGCGTGATGGATTTCCATCATCACACCCCTGGAAACCTTCGCGCGATGGTTCAGTGCAAGTTGCGAAACCTTCAGAACGGAACGCAGACTGAGCAACGTTTCAGCTCTACTGAGGATCTCGAGACCGCTGACGTATTTCAACAGAAGGGAACCTATCTCTACTCTGACGCCAACGGGCACCACTTCATGAACGGCGAGACCTATGAAGAGGTTACGATCTCCGACGAAATGATCGGCGACGGACGGTATTACGTTAAAGAGGGCATGGAGGTTCAACTCTCGATGTACGAGGAGAATCCGATCGGGATTCAGCTTCCGATGACCGTTACGTTGACCGTGGCTGACACCGAGCCAGGCATCAAGGGCGCCACTGCGACAAACTCTCCGAAGGCTGCTCGAACTGAGACCGGTCTTCAGTTGACCGTTCCTCAATTCATCAGCGTGGGCGACGAGATCGTCGTTAAGACAGATACCGGTGAGTATTTGAGCCGGGCATAGGGTCGGAGCAGACTACCATGAAAAGACCGATGACTCCGCGTGGCTATGCCACGCTTAGAGCCGAATTAATGAGACTCAAGGCGTTGCGCCCAGAGATCGCCCGCATGATTGAGGTGGCGCGTGGTCACGGGGACCTCTCCGAGAACGGTGATTACGACGCCGCGAAGGAGAAGTCGGGGATGACCGAGGCGAAGATCCGAGACATAGAGGCTCGGCTCGCCACTGCTGAGGTTATCGATCCCTTAAAGCTTGGAAAGCCCGCGCGAGTAGTGTTTGGCTCCAGTGTGAAGATAGAGGATGTTGAGAGCGGCGAACAGAAGGTGTTGAGCATCTATGGCGCCGAGGAGTCCGATGTCGCCAAGGGCTGGATCTCGTACGAGACCCCACTTGGTAAGTCGCTCATCGGTAAAGAGGAGGGCGATGTCGCCCGAGTAGCACTTCCAGGTGGCGCTCGAGAGTACGAAGTTCTCGAGATCTATGTCAGCTACGAGTACACGGAGATTTCGGCGACGGAGGAGTAGTAACGCGGCGTTTGGGAATGACGACCCTATCGGATCGCGGGTCGGTACGTGGGAGGGCGACGATTCCTCGTCGCCGAAATGTTGGGCCCGTTGATGTACGTAACGCGGCGGTCAGGAATGACCGCCCTCCCGGATCGCAGGTCGGTCGCCGAAAGGCAACGAGCCCTCAATCATCATCTGTGTTTTAGGTGCGTTTTCCAACAACTGTGCTAGCGTAGAGACGTGATTTCCCAAGAGAGTATCGAGCGCGTAAAAGCGTCAGCCAACATCGTTGAAGTCGTTTCTGAGACGGTAAAACTCCGTCGATCTGGGATGCACTACTCTGGACTCTGTCCCTTTCATGCAGAGCGCTCCCCATCGTTCCACGTTCGGGAACCCACTAACAGTTATCATTGTTTCGGCTGCGGAGCGTCTGGCAACGTGATCTCGTACGTCATGGCGATGCGGGCGATGACCTTTCCTGACGCGGTTGAGTATCTGGCGGGTCGATACGGTATCGAGCTTAAATTTGAGAATAGTAAACGGCAGGGGCCATCTGTTGATCGTGAAAAGCTCTTCGATGTGTGTCGTCTCGCCCATCTCTACTTCCGTAAGTCGTTGCTTCAGGTGAAGGGCGGAGAAGGGGAGTTTAAGAAGGTTGGGGAGTACCTCAAAAAGCGTCAACTCACCGCTGACGCGATCAATCACTTCGGGATCGGCTACAGTCCCAATCAGCGTGGCGCCCTCATCGACGTTCTCAAGCAGAATGGGATTAACGAAGAGATGATGCTTCAATCGGGACTCGTTCGTCGCAGCGCGGCGGGAGATCTGTACGAACTATTCCGCGGGCGTCTCATCTTCCCGATCTTCGTGGACGCCAAGCGAATCGCCGGCTTCGGAGGGCGAATTATTCCGGGACTCCAAGAGCCCGCGTATGAGGCTCAGTCTCCTAAGTACGTCAATTCGCCTGAAACTCCGATATATCAAAAGAGTCGCACTATCTTTGGTTTGCCGCAGGCTATGGGCTCGATTCGAGACTCGAAGGAGGTCTACATCGTCGAAGGGTACATGGATGTCATCGGTCTCGCGATGCGTGGCGTTCACAACGTTGTCGCGTGTTGCGGAACGGCGATGACTGAGGCCCATGTGAAACGTCTGGCAGGTGTGTGTAACCGCATTCACCTTCTCTTCGATGGGGACTCGGCCGGGCGTAACGCCGCTGCGAAGTCATTTACCGTGGCGAGGAACGCAGAGGTTGATATCACCGCATGCTTCCTCCCGGAGGAGGTGGATCCGGATGACTTCGCGAGACAGAATGGTGCGGCGACGGCTGAGGCGCTCAAAACCCTTCCGAAGTCGGAGCTCATAGATGTGTACATCGACGGTCTCCTACAGAAGCACGGATGCTCGGAGAGTGAGCGTCCGGGTCCGAACCTTCTCGGCAAATTATGCGACGAGGTTTCCAAAACGTTGCATGGGGTAGACCGAGAGGTGGTTCGCTCGACCCTGGTTACGAGGGCGGCGCGTCGACTTGGGGTGGAATTGAAGCATCTTGAGAAGATGATGGGTGGAGAAGGTAGTGGAGCTGGTACTCAAAAGCGCCCGTCCCCACCAGTGCCATCCTCTGTCCCCCGCGGGGCGGACATCGTGGCGCCAAACTCCTCCACTTCACGCACGGTTGCCCGTAAGCTTGAAAGCCTACCCAGGATCGACTTGGACGTACTCCGGGCAATCATGGTTTTAAGGGGAGATGTCGTGGGAGATCTTCTCAAGAGCCCCGAGATGTGTGAAGAGCTTCAGCCTGAAACACTCCGCTTCGTATCCGTGTTCAGCGAGCTCCTCCTCGAGGACCCGGAGGATGAGGAGCGTCAGCGTCTAGCCACGAAGGAGCTTCTACAGTCCCTCGGTCCTGATTGGGTCGCCCTCTGGAAGGAGGCGTACAAGATGGTCAAAGCTGGCGTAAGTATGCGAGACCTGTACCAAGGTTGCCGTGTTGCGCTGCGCCGGGAGAAGCTCAAGCGGCTTCTTGAGGAGAGTAAACGGGAGCTCGTTGCGGGGGGCTTAAGCTCGGATGAGCAGCTGGAGGTTTCAGAACGGATCCGGGCTCTCAAGAGCCAGATGGATAGCTTCGCCCGGGGGGTGGACCTCTAACCCTTAAATAGTTAGTATCCCTCGATCTCTTTTCAGCTGGCAGGGGACCGAGCTCGTACTCGAGCTGTGACCTGTCCGGAAAGTTATCGTCGGATCGCCTCTCTGTGGAGTGCATGCAGCGGTGGAGTAACACGCGACGCGTGAGAGGACGTTGTCATCACGGTATGCGAGTAACGTGAATCGCGCGTGACAGAGAAGGTGATCGGAGTAAGGAAATTTCATTGTTAATCGTTCGTGGCTAGTCCAAGTGGAGTTGCGGTGGTGGTTCGAAAGAAAAGTGGAGCAGGTCGGGGCAAGATTCTTCGCAAGAGCGGAGTCAAGCAGAAGTCCAAAGGCGCACCCAAGAAGGGCAGCAAGAAAACACTTTCAAAGAGAGAAAAGGTCAGAAAAGTAGGCGTAGCGCTGAAGAAGAATTCAACGTTAAAAGCCGCCGCTCGTGAGCGACTCAAGAAGGCTCGTGGAGAGCAGGTCGTCGCTGTCGCAGCGAAAAAAGTCTCGAAAGAAACCAAGGTAAAAACTATAGCTCCGGTTGTTTCTAGCGGCTCCGCCGCAAAGAAGCTTCAACCGGAGGTTGTTGCCGCGCAGCCTAAACCTCTCATCAAACCGCTCACTAAAGAACCCCGGAAAGCGGATGCTCGCAAAGGTCGAGACGGTGAGAAGGACGCATCGGGAGGTCAGATGGACCGTGATCTCGTTGTGGCGGATCTCGATGACGGTTTGCAGGAGCTAACCGGTTTCGAGGTAGCTGTTGAAGCGGACATGGGTGATATCGATGGCTCGCTCGACCTCAAAGAGCGAGGTGATATTGAGAGCCGAATCAATCGTCTCCTCGAGATCGGAAAGGAGAAGGGATACCTCACGATGGATGAGGTCAACGAAGCTCTCGCTGGCGAGGTCATGTCTGAGGACCAGGTTGATGAAGTAATTGCCAACTTCGGTGAGCACGATATCGATATCATCGAAGCTCCTGCGGATTCCCGTGAGGAGGACGCGGAAGCTCCCGCTGGGATAGAGCCGCCGGCCGAAGTTATCGACGCTGGCTCGCTCGGTCGCAGTACGGATCCGGTCCGTCAGTACCTTCGTGAAATGGGCAATGTAAGTCTCCTCACTCGAGAGGGCGAAGTTGAGATAGCGAAGCGTATTGAGTCTGGGCTCCTCGCCGTTCGTGAGCAATTGCTCAAGCAACCACTCTCTCTGGATTATGTTGTGAACCTCTTCGACATGGTTCGGGACGATCAAATTCGTCTACGCGACCTGTTTGCTGAGGATGACGCTGAGGCCGAGGCTCAGAAAGAAGCTGAGGAAGAGGAAGAGGAGGAGCCGAAGTTCGACGAGGACGGTCAGGAGATCGGTCCAAAGCCAACGCCTCAGAGCGAGGAGGATGAAGCTCAGAAGAAGAAGTTTCTCGCAAAGGCGCTCCCGTACAAGAAGGCCCTCAAAGAGACTCGCACTCTCTATGAGCAGCTCTTGGAGCTTCCGGTCGAGAAGCGATCCGAGTCTGATCGTGAGAAGAAGTTTGCGCGTATGCTCACGAAGAACGCCGCTCGCATCGAGGAGCTTAACCTCAATCAAAAACAGTTCCACAAGATGATTCAGCTTGTGAAGGACGCCGATGAGGAGAGCCGCCAACTCTTGCGAGGGATCGACACCGCCGCTCGTAAGCTTGGAACCACCGCTGACCAGTTAATCGATTCGCTCAGCGACCTCCTCTCTGAGGACCAGGTGGCGGTAAAGCGCGCTGGAAAGCGACTCAAGTTGAAGAGTACCGATCTCAAGCACTGGGAGGAGCCGCTTCGACGCGCGCTCGCGACGGCCAAGTCCCTTGAGGAGCGAGTGATGATGAGTGTGTCAGGGTTCTCTGATAGCGTTCGTATCCTCAAAGATGGCGAGGTGCGAGCCCGTCTCGCGAAGGATCAGCTTATTGAGGCGAATCTTCGTCTCGTGGTCTCCATCGCGAAGAAGTACACCAACCGAGGTCTCCAGTTCTTGGATCTTATCCAAGAGGGCAATATCGGTCTGATGAAGGCGGTTGATAAGTTCGAGTACCAACGTGGATACAAGTTCTCAACCTACGCCACATGGTGGATTCGCCAGGCTATAACTCGAGCTATCGCAGACCAGGCTCGAATTATTCGTATCCCAGTCCACATGATCGAGACGATTAACAAGCTCGTACGAACCTCTCGACAGCTGGTTCAGGAGCTCGGTCGCGAGCCAACTCCTGAGGAGATCGCCGAGAAGATGGAGATCCCGATCGATAAGGTTCGCAAGGTCCTGAAGATTGCCAAGGAGCCGATCTCACTTGAGACTCCAATCGGCGAGGAGGAGGATTCGCATCTCGGTGACTTCAT
>JAIXQT010000004.1 GCA_027485595.1 Pseudomonadota bacterium
CTTGTCCCTCTTTACCTACCCCGAGGGGAAGCATGTTCGTGACGTGCTCATCACGCGAATGCCCATCGCCATGTCACCACCCCCTGCGTACGAGGTCGTGGTGGTCAGCGATGAGAAGGAGCTGATCCACGAATGGGCCAGGCACGTGCACGCCCTGAAGCCAACCTTTCTGACGGGCTGGAACATCTTCAGGTTCGATCTGGCCTTTGTGTATGAGAGGGCCACGATCCTGAAGGTGCTGGGGAGTCTGAACCAACTGTCCTGGCTCGTGAACAAGCCGGTACGAGGGCGGCTGAAGGAACTGAGCAGCTCTGCGTTCGGCATTAATAGCATGTTTGTGTACGATGTGGAGGGCATCACCGTATTTGACGGCTTCCCGCTCGCTCGGAAGGAGTACAAGTGGTCTCACTACACCCTCAAGTACGCGGCACAATGGGCGGATGTCAAGGAAGAGGATGGTAGGAGCCTGCGGAAGGGGGATGTCACGTGGGAACAGATGGCCGTGGCCTTCCGCACAAAGGACCCTGGTCTGTTGCGCGACGTGGCGGATTATTGCGTGCAGGATTCGTACATTGTGCCCCACATCCTCCGGCGCATGGAACAGCCCAACAAGCTGTGCCAGCTGGCGAATGTCTCGGGGCGGACGCCGGCCACGATTGCGACCCACGGGACCGGTTATATGAACTGGAGTCTGATGGTGCACGAGGCGGTGGAGCGGGGCTATGTGATTAATCACCGCGGGCGCAGCACGAGCTCCGAGGCCAAGGGCTACAAGGGTGCGACCGTCGTGGAACCGAAAAAGGGCTACTACAAGGATGCCCCGGTGGCGGTGCTCGACTTTCAATCGCTCTACCCGAGCATCATGATCGGGTACAACCTCTGTACCACCACCTTTTTCGGGGTCTATAACCAAGAGGAGGCCGAGGCGTACAAGCAGGAGGGGTACCTCACGGCGTTGGTGGGGAACGATCAGGTCGCTGTCTTTGTAAGGAAGGAGGAGGGTATCGTGCCCGGTGTGTTGCGGACCCTCTTGCAGAAGAGGCAGGAGGTCAAGGTGGCTATGAAAAAGACCACGGGCAAGCATTCCATCCAGTACGGTCAGCTGAATGCGCGTCAGCTGGCCCTCAAGGTGTGCGCCAACAGCCTCTACGGATTCTTTGGGGCGCCTACGAGCGAGCTCTTTGTGCCCGAGATTGCGGCCTCGGTGACCTACCTCGGTCGTCAGGCACTTGACACGGCCATCGGTGTGGTGGCGGACCTGGTTCACAGGGGTATGATCCCGAGTGGCACCTCGGTGGTCTACGGGGATACCGACTCCATCATGGTGGAGATCCCCGGTCTCGACCCCAAGGGAGTGGAGGAAGTATCGGGGCTGATTGCCCGCGAGGCGTCCGACAAGTTCCCTCCTCCGATGAAGCTGTGCCCGGAGAACGTGTTTGTGCGCTTCCTGCTCTTGTGCAAGAAGCGGTACGTAGGACAGCTGGAGAACGGGGACCGTGTCGTCAAGGGGATCGCCACGAGGCGGCGTGATTTTCCCCGGGTCGTTACCGAGACCCTCGAGGAGTGCCTGGACTGCCTCCTGGGTGGATCGCCTCGGGGTGACGAGGAGGCCCTCGAGAAGCTGAAAGGGATCCTCGCCGGTATCAGCAAGGGTGATCTTCACTACGACAAGGCGTGCATGATCAAGGAGTTGCGCAAGAAGGGCAAGGAGTACAAGCAGGCCCCTCCTCATCAGGTGGTGGCCGACAAGATGATGCAGCGGGATCCTGACCGTGCCCCAAAGCCTGGGGATCGTGTCACGTTCGTGGTCCTCCGACCGACGGCGTGCGGTGGTAAGGCCTCGATATCGGATCGGTGCGAGGACGTGGAGTATGCCCGCGAGCATGCACTGCCTCTGGACCTCAAGTACTACGTGGACTCGATCATCTCGCAGACCAAGGAGTTCTTTCAGGATCAGCGTGCCGCCTTCCGCTCCGTCGCCGACGTGGCGCGGCGTGAGGCAGAACTTTGTAATACGAGGCAGTCGACCCTCCTTAGTTTTCTTCTCAGTGCACCTAGTATGCCCCGCGTCACAACGGCGCGATCGAAACGCGACTCACCCGAGTCTACAGTGGTTGTAGCCAAGCGACAAAAGTCGCTGCATGCGTTTTTTGGTAAGGCCGACAAGTAATAACGCGAGTGTGTGACACGACGAGTGTTTGACACGGTTTCGTGGTGCAGTGACAGAATCAGAAACGGAGACGAACTTTACGACGCTTACGACGCTTACGACCCCAAGCTTTGTTCAGACGCTCTCGGTGAATAGCGTGGGCCTGCGTCCAGTGAATCGCCCAGGTGAGCTCTTGACGCGCGCCATTCACTGGTTCACTGGTTCACTGGTTCACTGGTTCACTGGTTCACTGGTTCACTCGTCCACTCGTCCACTGCCCCAGGCCTCAAGCCGGACATCCCCGCTCATCTGAGGCCCATGAACAGCTTGCACGACATGCTCACCAACCCAGGGGCCTACGCCCTGCGGTACCCCTTCAAAACAGTCAGTAAGGTGGATGAGGACGGGAGGACGGTAAGAGTACCCAAGCTATCGGAGGAGCTTTTGGGTGAGATCAACGAGTTCCTGGTCAAGACACACCCTCAGATCCCCGCGCCCATTATCCAGAATCGCAAGGCCGGGACGCACTATATGATGTGCGGTGGCAACTACATCTTTGATGACGAGCCTATCCATCCGAGCGTGAAGCTGCCCGAAGGCAATGCTCGTTTCGACGCGTGGACACACCCGCTCAAGATGTTCCAAGAAGCCTGTCCTCGCATGCTGGGACGCGAAGCGACCTACGAGGATTGGTTCTGGGTCATGTACCAGATTTACCTGGACAGTGCACACGGCCCTGAGGCCACGTGCAAGCTCGATATCTGCCTGACCGAAGCCATCAACCAACCGAACCGCCCGGAGGGTACCGCGAGTCACTTCCGGATGTTTGTAGACATGGACTTGTGGTTCGCCGAGCCGCCGGTGGGGCCTTTCTGGGACAACTTTCTGCAAAAGACCTGCCGCTCGGTCGCCCGAGGAGTGCTGTCCTGCTACCCCACCCTCTCGAGAACCAAAGACCCCGAGGGTCTCCTGCGTTTCACGGTGCTGACCACGCCTCGTTACACGAGCAAGACCGATCCGGCTACAGGGAAGACCCTCTACAAACGAGGCGTGCACATGGTCTGGCGCGTGGTGGTGGATAAGGACAGGGCGCTCAAGCTGCTGAGGAGCATCGACATTACCACCACGATGCAGGGACAGCGGGATGTGACCAAAGGCGAGAACTCGTGGGGCGATGTGTTTGATGCATCGGTCTACAACGTGGGTCTGCGGCTGCCGGGATGTCCCAAGGCGGTGCGCTGCCCAAAGAACTGTACGGCCATGCGCACGGTCATCTGTGATGGGAACTTGCCTCTCGGGGAGGTCCTCGATGAGATGAAGGTCACCATGTGCCATTTCCCCTACCCGTCCGGGTATGATTTTGCCATGGGCACATGGTACGAAGTGGTGGGACTGGCAAGGGCCGATGGCAAGCTCCTGGGCAAGGAAGAGGTGCGACAAGAACTGGAGGAAAAGCACTTGCTGATCGACTCCGTCACGAGGACGCGCTTCAACTTTGGCATGCGCCAGTTAACGTCCATCCGAGTGCCAGTGGGTACGCCAATGACCGAAGGCTTTGAACTGCCCCGTCACCTCCAATTCTACACGGAACCGAGCCACTTGGACCCTCGCCTCTCGTCGCGGCACGATCCTTGCACCGGGCTCGAGATAGGAGGCAAGGGAGCCGCGAAGCGCAAGGTCTCTCCCCTCGGTATCTTTGACGGAGGCAACGAGAAAGGCTTCAAAAGAGCTCGCCAGTCGGTCACGATATCACTCCCTCCTAGTTCCATCGACAAGCTGACCAAGATCATAAGGCGTTTCCACCACCGCTACCAGCACCTGCTCGTGGACCGCGTGTGGGGATTCCCCTTTCGCACCACCAACGTCAAGGTGAAGCTGCCTTCCATGGGGCCCGACATCCCGGTGGAACAGCCGGTGTACAACCAGGTGTGGGTCATGGTCA
Source organism: Pseudomonadota bacterium (assembly GCA_027485595.1). Taxonomy (GTDB): domain Bacteria; phylum Bdellovibrionota_C; class UBA2361; order UBA2361; family OMII01; genus OMII01. The sequence goes on from JAIXQT010000004.1 coordinate 4,092, forward strand.
AAGGTGACAGCTCGCACTGGTGTCTCAACAAGGGAGAAGCACATCGCAGCCAGTCCATCCGTTTCCACATCCGCCCTACGGGAGAGATCGTGCAATCATGCTGGTCCGAGAAGATCTACGGCGGTGTCCCGTGCGGGAGTCGCACCAGCGAAAAGATTATAGGAGGTGTCAAACATTTTGAAACGAGCGAATATCCCTTGTTGTACGAGCTGTTTAGCGCTAAGCGGGCTCTGTAGCGTGCTGTAGTGTACTGTAGTGTACTGTAGTGTACTGTAGTGTACTGTGCTTCCGTCCTATGAGAGTCCCTTTTAACCCTACATCTCATGCTCTCGAATCAAATAAAACAGGCTATGGTTCACGATGCGTGCATCGCGTGCTCATCCAAGCTTTACGAACCGGGACACTACCCGGTCTCCCAGCACTGCGCGTGCTCTTCGAGGGTGTGCGCCCAGTGCAGGCCTTTCATCCGAAATCACCAGTGCCCGACCTGTCGTGGTGATAGCCTCGGGCAGGGTGTCGATAAACACTACCTCGATGCCATCTACACGCAGAGTCGTTACTTGGTTTGCGAGGGGTGTGAAGAGCGCGTCTCCTCAAGGCGGATCACGCATCACATGAGCTGTTGTGTTGTTCTCCTTCGACGGCGTGTGGAGGAGCTGCAGAACGAGTTGCGGACGTTCCACCTGCAGCACCTCAAGACGACCGACAAGTATCACGAGTTGTACCGCGAGTACCAGCACCTGACGACGGTGATGAATGTGCACTTTTCCATGAACCACCCCGTCCAACCTCCTCCCGCGGCAAACCGACCCAGCGTGATCCCGTTCTTCGGGCTCTTCCGCCCCGTCGAGGCCCCTAGACCGATGATAATTGAGGACTCGGACTCGGACTCGGAGACAGAGACGGAGGACGAAGAGGCGATGCCTGATCTCGAGCCGGCGACGCAGGCGGTTCATCAGGGTCAGACCCAGTTAAGGCTGTGATAATCTCGCCGAGATTATCCAAGCGCCTGCGTTTGCGCGTCACGGTCTGGTGGATCTGACCCGACGCTATCACCGTCGAACGGAGGTTCTGGATCTTGTTCTGGAGGTCTTGGATACGGCGTGTGAGAGTGTCGAGCGGGCGGTGTATACTCTGGAGGGTCTTGATAATGGTCCTCTGTTCGGCCACGTAGAGCTGGCGTTCGAGTTCGTGCGTCTGGATGACGGCATCGGTGTGGTTAAGTTCCTCTTCAAGGTCGGCAATCGTATCGGCTTGGAGGTCGATGCGCTCGTTAAGCTCCGCCTTGTCCGCCTGGCACCTTTTGGCGATGGTCTGATAGGTTTTCAGGTCCTCTCTGTTCATACCTTCGAGATAGGTCCGGTAGCGCTGGCATTCTTTTTCGTGACGTTGGAGTGAATCATTCGATATGGCGTGCTTGCATCCTAGGCAGGGGGTTGTGGAGGTCTGTTGCGCGAGGTCGTGTAGAAAGGTCTTGTCGATGGTAGGCTTGCGCTTGACTTTGCGGCATGTCGGACAAGAAATCACCTCGCCAAACAGTACACACCGGCGACAAACCCTCGTTGCGCACGAACAACCCATGGACATGGGTTCGTGGTGAATGTGGAGCAGGATGGTATCGCAGGTGACGCACTCCATCGTCGGTACGAGGTACACCTGTTGAAATCGGCGTGGATTGGATCGAGTTTTGGAGCGAGAGCTAGTTGTTTGCGTTTAGAAGGGTCTGCACCATGCTAAGGCCCGATAAAAGATTCCCCATGTCCATGGGTGCACCCACAGACATTACCCCACCGACGTTCGATGGAAAGGATGGGAAGACGTCGGGTGGTGGGCCCGAGCGAGGACCGGCCATCCTCCTCTGCGGCTGTGTTGCGAGTCCTTGCACCTTGGGGTTGGGACCCGCCATAGTGGCCGCGGTCGGCCTGGAGGGTGCTCGCTGGAGAGGGACCGATGGTGGCGCCTTGGCCTGCGACGCGTGCGCACCCGACTCGGAAGCGCCGTTGCTCATGTGGTAGAACCACAGGGAGGATCCTAGTGTCAGTGCCAGTTTCATCTCGGCGGGCATGCTTATGGCATCGCAGTACTTCCAGTGCAGCTCCTCAAAGATCTCATCGTAATCGCGAATGGAAAGCAGAAGGCTCTTGGAGAAGCCGTTGAGCCGGAGGTTCAAGAAGCTGTAGTAGTTGTTGGCGGATTCGATACCCGCGGCTACCGTGACCAGGCCCTTTTGCATGAGCTTGATGTTGCGCTTCTTATCGATCTCCCTCTTGGCGCGGAAAAACTCGTACCGAATATCCTCTAGGCTGTCCTCGGGGCTCAAGTAACGGAAAGGCTTGAACCCTTTCTCTTCGATAAAGTGCTGCAGACGGCCCAGCAGCTCAAGCTTTTCTTCCCTCTGGAGCTGCTCATTCTCGGCCCGCCGCCTCCTCAGAGGCGACTCACCGCGCGGCTTGTGACGAGGAGGGCGCGGGCTCTTGACCGCGGGGACGCTTTTGGGTGCAAACACGGGTGCGGGTGTGCGCACGGGTGTCGTCGGCACGAAGCGGCCGGTAGACTCGTCCGAATACTCGTCGTCGTCGTCCTCGTCGTCGTCGTCCTCCTCCTCCTCCTCCTCGTCGTCCTCCGTGTCCTCGATATCTTCACTGGCATCATCGTCGTCAGACACATCGCTGCCCGAAGCATTGGACTGCGAGTGCGAGGACCTACGACCCGAAGACTTGGTGGACTTGGTTTCCTGCACTTCCATAGGCCTCGACCTGCCCATGAGCGATTCGTGCATGGCTTTTTGGAGAGCATCCTTCCATTCGCTGTTGACTTTCGGTGCGTCGGTCATGTGGCTTGCACAAATGTACGTGTCGAATCGTTAGAGACAGGGCACCTTGTTTTTTTATTCGGGCAGAACGCGGATCACTTTGTTTTTTTTACCTCTAATTCAAATCAATACAACAACGTGCACCACCGTGATGGAAGCTCTCTTGGTCGTTTCGGGCATCCTACTCGGTCTCCAGTACAGCACGACCGCCGAGAACGAAGAGAGTCCACAGGGAGCCTATCCCAACCTCAACGACGAACGTTTCCCCGAGTCCTTGCAGCCCCGTGGGTCCCGGAATCACACCCCCGCGGGTCCATCGCACCCTCCTTACGGGAATGAAAACTTTATCGTCGAGATGAACAAGGAGGAGTTTGCCAAGGAGGCCGTCAACCAGCACAAGGGTGGTCCTGTCTATCGTCCTTCCTGGCTCCGAGCCACCAGCGAGGGTCCAAAGAGGCGTGAGACTGAGATTCCCGACACGGACATGATTCGCGAATCGGGCACCCGTGTGACCGACGCGGTCGCTATGAATCGCTACAACGACATGTACTTTCAGCAAGGTCGTTCCGCACTGAACCCACGCACCTCGCAGCAAGGAGCACTGCCGTTTGAGCAGGTGCGTGAGAGATACTCGAGGCGAGGTGGCTTTGATGGGATTGATCCCGTCCTTGGCAGGAACCCACTTCCCCGTTACAATCGATATGACCTGGGCGAGGAAAGGACCACCTCCATGGGAGATGACGGGAGGGTGCGTGGCTTTGCTTTTGGTGAGGCTGGGCGTAGCGAGACGGTCCGTCGCGAAGGATGGGAAGTGATGCCCTCGAGGGCGGTCGCTGCCGAGAACCCACCGCAGGCGATCCGATCGGCGGGGTTGCGCAGTGGTGGTGCTCGGGGTATGCCCATCTCCATGCTCGGTGCTCCGCTCGCTGAAGAATCGAACGACCACGACGGTATCGAGTACCTAGACCCGAGGGCGGGTCGGATGGCGAACGTGCGCAGCATGGCGGCGCGCTACCTGGACACCAGGGGTGCTTTCCAGGCCGAGGATGTGGACACGAGTCCACAGCTGCGGGGTCTGGCGAATACGTCATACGTGCCGCAGGGCACTCAACGACAGGGCGTCGTGAGGACGGGTGGTCTGCGGCATGTTCCCGATGCGGATCGTTCCAAGGCCTACACGTCGGGGAGTGGCGTGGCAGCACACACCGCGGTGCCTCACGGGCGAGTAGGAAGGACGCCCGAGAATACGGTGCTCGGTCCCACGAGGCATGGTGTAGACACCCTTGCCGTCGGGGCGCCGGCCACGCGTATCGAGACGCAGCGAGGATGGGAATATACCTACGATATTGGGCAGCTCACGGCACAGATCCAGCGCATCCGTGTGCCCGAGCAGGACGTCCGGGTGGCACGGCCTACCGCTCAACCCATTACTCAGATCGACCGCTTGTCACGAGGTGATCAGGAGGCGGTGGCCGCGGACACCCAGGTCTGGAGGCGACCGGAACCGCACCAAGTCATCCACCAGCTCACCTCCAAGCCCGATCGTTCCGATACGATGCAAGCCGTTGGCAGTGACAAGGCCTTGACCATCGGCGAGCCCATCTCGCTCAGCAAGCAGCTCCAACGGCGCACCCTGCCTGCGGCGGTCCCGAAGCCTACCTCTCAACCCGACAGGAGGGTGCTCTTTAGCGACGAAGAACGCAACGATTACAAGACAGACCCCAAGAGTCTTGATATGCACCGACCCGACGTAGGGCCTATGACGGTCCGTGCGGCGCACGGTGCCAATGCCGCGGCCTTGGTGAGCATCCAGCACCCTCGTCAGGAACAGCTCACCACCATCAAGACCTTTGAGAGCGGGTCTCTGGTGAATAGCCGCCTGCGAGCCCAGACGGCCGATGCGCCTCGCCAGGGTAGCGAGACCAATACTGTCCAAAGAGCGGGTAGTTTCCCCACGGATTCGGGGTTTGCACAGGCACAGACGACCACGGCCGTGCCCCGGATGCAACCCATCAGCAGCGCGGTCGCATCTGCCGGTACGGGAGGAGCCAAGAAACAGACATGGGTTTTCCCGGGCAACTCCAAAGCCCAGACGGTCGAATCTACGAGTCTCATCCACTCCCAGAAGCGAGATCAGACGTCCGGCGGATCACGGTATGCACGCAATGCCGGAAAGGCCGAGGTGTTTGGCAGACCGACGGCGGCGGCAAGTCTCGACCCTATCCAGCGATTCCAAGAAACGCAAGAGTCGAGCGACCAGGTCCGCATGGACAATGACAAGATTGTCGACCTGGCGGGGAAGCTCCGCCAACCGCTACGGGCACCCAAGTCGAGCAACCCTGATTATGCACAGGTAGCCATCAACACCGCCAGGCAGGCAGGCGAGTTCCGGAGGAGGTGATGAGCGAAGGCGGTTATCGAGCTTCTTTTTATGTTGCCTATAGGGTAAAGTAGGCATCGCAATGTCACACCTTTTTTACGGTCGGATTAGAAGGGGTCCCGAGGGCTATCTAGTCCCTCGTGGTACCATCATCGCGCACGTTGGAACACTGAACATTCCTGTGGGGTGGCTTCCGTGCTGGGGACAAGAAGTATCGCGTACGACACATTCCAAGCTCTTTGAGATTGTGGGTACGACGTTTGGTGAAGGTGATGGTGAGACGACATTCAACCTCCCCGACTTGCGCGGTAGGAGCATCCTCGGCAACGGAAGGGGTGAGGATTTGACGCATCGCACCGTGGGTCGCGCGGGCGGTGACGAGGATCGTACCCTGGAGGTAGCCAACCTCCCCTCTCACTCGCACACGGGCACAACGGACAGCTCCGGTGCGCATACGCATACCTCCAACGCGGACGGTTCAACGTACTCGCTGTCGACCTACACGGGTGGTAACACGGCTGGAACTGGGCTCGATAACAGTTCGAGCGAACCCGACCTATTTGCCGACGCGGTGGCTCTAACGATTAATAGCGCCGGGGCTCACACGCACACCTTTACTACGAACACCACGGGCAGCGGAACCTCGTTTAGCATCATGCATCCTTACCTGGTCATGACCTACTTGATTCGCATTTAGGTCAAACGTCCAAACATGCAAACCCGAGGAGCCAGCCAAGGCCAACTTGAGGCATCGTGTTGGGTGCAGGTCAGTGCTGACCGAAGGCTCCGTTGTCGGATGACAGGCATGCTCCAGTGGGAAAGCCCGTTGCCCATGAAGCGCTACCGGACGACTCTTTCTCCTCACAGCGACATCGACGATTGCAATGAGTGCTCAGGCGAGGCTGCTGAAAAGACCGCGAGAGAGACCACGTACCAAGATTTGGAGCCTCTCAAACCTCTCATGACCCGCTACCACGAGACGCTGCGCCAGCTACAAGCGGCCAAGACGGACAAGAAGGCATTTGAACTCCTGAGTGATCTGCGCCGGCTGGAGCAGCACCAGATCTTTCCCCTCCTTGATAAGAGCTTTCGCGTCCGAGAGTCGTCCTTTGTGTACGGCGTGGTAGACGATCGTGGAGAATTCAAGGACGTTATCAATATTACCATGGCGACCGTCCACGACAGCTGCTGGGCGTGGCTCGCCACTGCACTGGTCGAGTGGTGCAAACACCCTCACACATCTCGCACGTATGGCACGCTCTAGGTGGCAATGAGATTGCTTCCCACTGTAAAGGTCATGCCCTGCTTGATATTGTTGTGGGTGTCCTTGTCAAAGGCCTCGATAAGAGTCGTGAGGCCTCCTACCACGAGACTTGTTCGGATGACTTTAGTGAAACTGTACTCCTTGTCGAGCATGAGCAGAATGATGGTCATGTAGACAAAGGCTTCTGCTACTTCTTTTAGATATCGCACCATGAGCGGGCGACGAGCCTTCTGCTCGGCTTCAGGCATGGTGTCGCGTTGCCATCGAGTAGGAATAAATTCGCGCGAAACCAGAAATTGTTGAATGTAGACAAACGAGCCTACTGCCGTCGGGTCCTTGTTGGTGGTTTCGACATGAACACAAACACGTTGAGTGCGTAGTCTACCGGCAACCACTGTGGGGTCGATTCTGGGTCCCTGGAGACGAGAACGCGAAGGCACCACGAGCCCGTGTAGAGGGGGGCTTTGAGGAGAGCTTCTTGGACGGTACACCCGTCACAAGGCCAGATGACCATGGGTTCGTAGCGCGTGGTGAGTTCGAGGCCCCAGCAGCGGTTCACGTAGCAAACGCCCATCTCCAAAAACGTCCTGGCGCGACAGAGTCGGTTGTGGAACCTTATTTTTTTGTTGGTGTGGTGGGCAAAGACCTTTTGTGAATGAACCATGCACTACAATATCCGAGCCTCCGAAGTCTCTGCCCTGAGTGGGCGCAACCTCTATCGTTCCTCGAGACAGGCCGTCAAAGATCTGGTCAACGTATTTATCCCGTGCCGCGACGCGGCGACGGAGCATCTGCGCTTGCTGACGCAGCAACTGGAGGACCAGGTTAGGACAGGGCCGTGCTACAACAATGCCGTGCGCAAGCGCAAGCTGAGCGAGGATATATGCCGCGATGCCGAGCGCGAGTCCATGAGCATCTTTGACCACCAACTGGACCGGATGGACCTGCGATTACCCGCTCTCGAGAAACAGCGGGTGCGTCGCAACCTCAAGAGTGTGTACCTCAAGGATCGTGGGATCTTCCTCGAGATGGATACACTCAAGAGGCTTCACACGGTCGGGGTCAGGTGGAAGAGCACCGACAAGCGACAGCGCTTCTTCACCCGCACCATTGTCACCCTCGATGAGAGCATCACCTACACTATCAATGGGTGCGTCGACGGACTCGAATACGACGAGAACGATGAGGTCTGTGGTGTGTTGGAAGTCAAGAACCGCAAGGAAAAGATTCAGTTCCCCGATCACGACCTCGATCAGATTATGATGTACCTCGTCATCTCGGGATTGCCCCAGGGACGTCTTGTACAGGATGCCAACGGGGTGATTGACGCCGGCTTTATCATGACACTCGAAGAGGCACAGGCCCGTTGGGAAGGTGTAGTGAGGCCGCTGCTGGAAGAAGCGTTACGGGAGACCACCGAAGAGGTCAACAAGCTTGCTAAGGAGAGGGCACGCGGCTGGCCACCATCTCCGCAAGAAGTTCGTGGGGGTGATTCAAGGGCATCCAAGCCCATGCGAATTCAATACTTGGTACCTCGTTCAGCACCTTTAGTCGTTCACGATGTTCACGATGTTCACGATGTTCACGATGTTCACGATGTTCACGATGTTCACGATGAGATACCTGTGGTGGGGACCCCAGGGAGTCCTCCCTATATGGAATCTCTGCAACGACCAACGATCCCGGAGATGTGTAGAACGTTACCCACAGAGCTTGTCTCTCTGCTACCGGATACCCGTAGTGCCACACACTCGTGATGCTCGTGTCCGGGTTATCGATGATCTGGATCCCGTAATGCTCTCTCATGAGTCGGGCACATTCCGCCACGAGATGATGGGATATAAATACAAAGCCTGCGTCGAGGTAGAATTCATGAAAGGCGGAAGGGTAAGCCCGTTGGTAAAGATGGACAAGCTCGTGGGCGGCGGCGCGCAGTTCCGAAAGCAGCATGGTACGACCAATCGTCCAGGAAGCACCCGATTCAATCGAGCGGTCGGTGACCACCATCGCATTTGCTTGCATGCCGAGGTGCTTCAATTGTGGTATCAACCCCCGCATCACCGCGTAAGACGCCTCGCACTGCTGCCGTACGAGATCGTGCTCGTCCGGGTCGAGTGTCCGAGTCGAGCGAAGGAGTACGTCACGGGGATCTCCACCACCCGGGTACTTGAGCCGCATCTCCGCAACGGCCTCTGTCCGCAGACGCCTCGTGTATTCATCGTCTTTCAAATCTTGGACAAGATGGTACGGACTGGAGACGATGCTGAGTGCCATTTACGCATTAGCTACGATTTTATCTCGGTCTGTGTCCGTGTGGTCGACTTGCCCTTGCGTTTGAGATGATGCTTCATGACAAAGTAGAGGGCAAAGTCAGTCGCCACAAGGCCGTTGCTCAGGACATAGTTGTCAGGTATAGAAGGTCCCTGTGCGCGGATCTCTTGCAGGCACTTTCTCTCTTCTTTAACGCACGACGGGTAGTTGGGGCAAAGGGGCATGTGCAGGAGTTCAGAGAACGGGGTCCTTGTGCCCGAACTCTCGCCCTTGTGCTGGACTAGAGTATGCCTTTCGACCCAAGGGTTCATCTAGGTGCATCTTTGTTTGCCACCGAGAGAAAAAGACAATGCCTCAACGGCCGTCGATCCGAGCTTTTAAAAGTCCTTTAATCAACGCATATTCACGATGAACCACTCAAAAACCGATAGGCCAGGTCTGAATGCCGTCAGAGTCTACCAACAAAGGGTCACCCCCCTCGGCTTCTGGAACTCTCAACTCCGAGACAATTACCCACACCTCACGTCGTGGCCACGAAGCTCCGATAAGCTGTGCTGGTGGTGCTGTCACACGTTCGATCACGTACCGGCCCTGTTGCCCATCACTGTCGGTCTGAAAGAACGATCGTTCATTATGACGGGCAATTTTTGTAGCTGGAACTGCGTCCGTGAATATGTCCTCAAGGGTGAGCTCACCCGCAGAGGCTACAAGGGAGCTTGCTGGATCGGGCTCCTGGCTTTCCTGACGGTATATAAACCCCAGCACTGCTTGTCCGTCACGGTACACAACATAGGGCTCTGTACCTGCACAAACAAGTACAGGGGTATCCTACCCGCACTTCCGCGGGAGAAACTAATACGTTTTGGCGGCAGCATGAGCATTGAGGAGTATCGCAACGACTTTCTTATTATTAGCGACTATGAGTGGGTCGAACAGAACATTATGGACGGCGAGACCGCCGCCAGAGTCCTTGGCGAAGCACAGCGACTCAGAGACAACCGGAGCTGGGGTCTCCGCTATCTTGAGCCCGTTGACATTACGATGAACCAGGAGACCTATGTCAACATACTGCCCATCTCCAACAAGACTTTCAACCGCGACAACATGATATCAACCGGTACTGACGAAGACCTCTGCATGAGGACCCAGAACAAGAAGCGCGCGGCCAAGACACCACAAGCACAAGCGGAAACCACTGTGGTGCCCATGGAAACGTGTACTAGCACCAGCAGCACCAGCACAAAACGACAACCCTTCCGGACTTGCACTCGCAAGACATCCCAGGCCCGCAGCGCCGCCGTGACAGCCACCGGTTCCCTCCAACCACAACCCACACCACTCCCACTCTCCAGCACACCGAGCGCACCCTCACAGCCACGCGCGGCACCCCAGCGCGTCATGAGCGCCGACAACGTCCTGGCCTGTAACGAAGAACAATCCTACTACACCAATTCACTCCGGCAGTACGGTAACCTTATGACGAGCATGGGCATCCGCGTCAGCCGGCCGTCGTAACACAAGGTCGTCCACGAGGGGTCTACTCCTGTGCCAGGATCGTCTGGTAGTCGTTCTGCAGTGTAGAGGCTTCGTTGTCAAAGACGTACTTGTTGAGGGTCTTGCGGTTCACGTAGACACCGCTGCTCTCCGCATCGAGCTTGCGCTTCCTATCGCGGACGACCTCCACTCGGTGCAGGCCCGAGAGGCACCATTGGATCTTGCAGGTGCCTTCCGGGATCTTGTTGCGCGGGTTGTTCTTGACCTCAAAGTAAGGGTAGACACCACGGATCAGGGGCACGACGCGGTCCGTGTTGTTAATGTCGGTGAGCGAAATCGGCTGGAGATTCAGCCCGCCGTCTTCACCCTTCTTGACGTCGTGGAGCGACAGCTTGAGCTCGTTGACCGGCACCTGCTCGCGCTTCGAGTTAAAGGCATCGACCTTGCACTGCAGCTTGTCGCGATAAAACTCTTCCTCGGCCGTGCTGATGGAGGGTGTCACGTAAATGTCCTTGGGATCGATATCCCTGTTAAAGTAGGCCTTGGGGTTCTTCTTGACAGCCGCCAGCAGCTGCTCATCGAGCCACGTGGCCAGCTTGTAGAATTCGGCGCGCTCGTCCGTGTACCGCGTATCGCGCTCGTCATCGATATCAGGCTTGCCGTTACGACGGTTCAACTGCAGGGTGAGCTTGCTATACGCCATGACACCTTCCTTGTCAGAGCGTAGGATGCTGCAGGGAGGCATGCTCATGGCAAGCTGTTGTCCACGGCCGTAGGTGATACTTCCCGTAAGGATAGTGCTCTTGAGGTTAGAGGGCGGCTTGAACTCGACCACGGAAGGGTCCTTGGTAAAGGCCTCGTACAGCTCGGAGTGGTGGGGAATCTCCTCCATCGCGGACATGACTCGAAGTAAACCTGCAATAGTCGAGATTGACACACACCGAGCAGTGAAAAAAAGCAGTGACACAACAATTCTTCATTCATTGTGACAGACGTGCTATGAGGCTCAAGCGAAAAGCGCACGGTGGCCCACGCGGTGCACGAGCGGAGCGACTGGCCTCTCTTGTGTGCCGCATCCCACTGGACGTCATCCGGGACCACGCAGGGCTCACGTCGATAGAGCTTCTTGCCTACACGATCGCTTTCAATCACGACAACCGCTTCATCATCATTGAGTCGCTGGCGGGCTGCGGCAAGACCACTATGCTGACAGGCCTCGTGCGACTTATCGACAAAGAGGGTAGTCACGTCCTGCTGCTAAGTTTTACCAGGGCCGCCGTCATGGTGGCGAGGGTACGGCTCCAGGACCACGGCATCCGTCTCAACACACAGACCTTTGACTCCTTGTTTTACCATGCGGTGCGCTTCTGCATGGGAACCCTGGAGAGCTCGGGAACGCTAACCTACCAGGATTACAGGACCATGTCGGAAGAACTCACGAGCAGCGATCTCTCCGCCTTTGAATGCCGTGCCCGGGTGAGGTATACCCTGCGCAATGTCAAGTACATCATGGTCGACGAGGCACAGGACAGCCCACCGGAAGCCGTGGCCATGCTACGCTTGTTCCGCGAGCTGGGCAAGACGGTCATCATCAC
>JAIXQT010000205.1 GCA_027485595.1 Pseudomonadota bacterium
AGTGAGAGTTAAATTTCGAAACGCTCAGAGTTCGTATCAGGTCGTGACCGGCCAGTTGCGAGCAGTGAACGACGGTGTTCTGGAGGTAGAGGTGGAGGAGAAGAAGCAGAAAGAATCGCTCTCTATTCCCCTCGCGGAAGTGAAGGAAGCGAGAGTTGACTTCAAATTTTAACGGATGCCGAGACGCATATGGCGTAGGTGGAGTCCGGTAGCAAAGGAAGAGGTAAGTAGGTATGTCATCGAACTTTGACCTTAACGCAATCCTGAGCCAGATGGGGCGAGATAAGGGGATTGATAAGCAGGTGCTTATCGAAGCGGTTGAGTCAGCTATGCTCTCAGCGGCGCGCAAGCACTACGGTCATAATTTGAACCTTGAGACGAAATTCAACGAGGAGACCGGCGAGATCGAGGTCGTTCAGTTCAAGGTTGTGGTTGATAACGTCGAAGATCGAGATACTCAAATTTCGGTTGCGGACGCTCGTGAAGAGGTCGATCCAGACGCGATGGTAGGGGACGAGCTCGGTAAGAAATTGGATACCGAAGTTCTTGGACGTATCGCCGCGCAAACCGCTAAGCAGGTTATCATGCAGAAGGTGCGTGACGCTGAGCGGGGAGTTATCTACGAAGAGTACAAAGATTGTAAAGGTGACCTCATCAACGGAATCGTTCTCCGTCTTGAGCGAGGGAACATCATCGTTAACCTCGGTCGTACTGAGGCTATCCTTCCAAAGCGTGAGCAGATCTCCCGAGAGCGTTACCGCCCTGGCGATCGTCTTCGTGGAATGGTTCTTGATGTGGACCGTTCGGCGCGTGGACCTCAGATCATTTTAACTCGAAGCCATCCCGACCTCATCAAGAAGCTCTTTGAGCTTGAGGTTCCTGAGATCGCCGACAAGGTGATTGAGCTTAAGGCTGTAGCTCGCGAGCCCGGTGAGCGCGCTAAGATCGCGGTGTACTCGAACGATCCAAGCGTTGATCCAGTCGGCGCGTGTGTAGGTATTAAGGGTTCTCGCGTTCAGGCAGTTGTGCAGGAGCTTCGTGGTGAGCGAATTGATATCATCACCTGGACACCAGATGAGCCGTCATTCGTCGCCCGCGCCCTCGCTCCAGCTGAGGTCAGTCGTGTAGTCGTTGATGAAGAGCAACACTCAATGGAAGTTATCGTTCCAGACGACCAGCTCTCCCTCGCTATCGGACGTCGCGGTCAGAACGTGAAGCTTGCCAGCAAGCTCTCCGGATGGAGAATTGATGTTCGAAGCGTATCCGTAGCTGAGGAAGAGGCTCGACGCGCTCGTGCCGCTCTCGGAAGCATCCCTGGTATCGACTTCATGCACGCTGAGTTGTTATTCCAGCAGGGATATCGGACCGTTCGTGAAGTCGCTGATGCGACACTTGAGGATCTTATGGAGATCGAGGGCCTCTCGCAGGAGCAGGTTTCTGAAATCCTTAAGAGCGCCAAAGAGCTCGCTGAAAAGTTGGGGGATGAGGCGGATAGTCTTGGCCCGGTTGACGGAGATGGATCTTCGGATCTTTCCCGGTTAGCGCTGACAGCTGATATTCGCGAGATGCTCGTGAGCGGCGGTTTCAAGACCATACAAAGCCTCACGGAGGCTGATGATGAGGCTCTTCGTCAGGTGAGTGGTCTCGATGAGGGAGATATTGAGCAGATCCGTCAAGCTGTTGACGCGTTCTTGCGCAGTGGTTCCGCACGCGCTGCATCTCCGGTGTAGTGTCGTTGGCCGATGGGGGCTCGCTTGAGAACGATTGAGCGCACATGTTGTATCTGCCGCTCAAAAGGGGACAAGCGAACCCTCATCCGGCTGGTAGCTCAGGGAGGGGTGTTGGTCATCGACGATCACCAACGATTCCCGGGGCGGGGTGGTTACGTTCATGCCACCATCGAGTGTTTGTCCCGGATGGGGCAGCAACAGCGGTGGGAGCGAGCGTTACGACTTAAAGGGGCTTCGTTGGAAGCCTCGCAGGTTTCGCGGGTGGTCATGGAGTTAATGACCCGAGTGAGAGGTTCGGTGGCTCCGTCTGAGGATAGGGGCTCTGGAAAGGTACACTCCAGAAAGATTCGGCTCTGATGGAGCGAGCTCAAGGAGTGAGGTTCCGAAGGAAATAAAAATAGAATTCGACGATCGGGAGAGTTCTCGGCGGCGATTAGAAAAGGCACATGTCAAAGATCAGAATTTACGAATTAGCTAAAGAGCTCGGAGTAGATAACAAAATCGTTCTCTCCAAGGCGCAAGAACTCGGTTTCCGAGGGAAGAGCTCTCACTCTCACTCACTCGACGCCGATGAGGCTGATGCCGTTCGTCGCGCGATAATTCGTCAAGCGATGGGAGCGCCGAAAGAGATCAACTCTGAGGTGGTGACTACCCGCGTCGATAAGGTAACGGGTGCGACTGAAGCCGTTGTCGAGAAGCGTTCAGGTAACGTCATTCGGCGTCGTCGCTCGAATGACGGCCCAGAGGTGGCTCCATCAGCGCCTTCGATGGTTCAGGCGCAACCGGCGCCGTCCGCCGTTGAAGACCACGTCGCTCCGATAGCCCTATCTTCCTCTGCGAGTCTCTCGTCTGATGGAGGGGCTGCCCGAGAAATGGTAGCGCCTCCCGCTCCAGAGTTGGTGGAGGAGGTTGAAGAGGTTCGTCCATCTGAGCCAGTTCAAGAGGAAGTTTCCGCGGTTGCTGAGGTCGCTGAGGTCGCTGAGGTCGTTGAAACGCCATCCGCTCCTGAGGAAGTGGCGCCACAGACCGTTACTCCACCACCTGCGGTTACGGAAACTCGTCCTGGTATCGGTCCTCGTATCCTTGGTCGAATCGAGCTTCCGGTCGCGCGCAAGCCGGTCGTGAAGCCTGCTCCCGATTCTCGACGCCCAGCTCCTGGAGTCGGTAAAGAGGCTCCACGTGAGGCTTTCGAGAGTGACGAGGAGGGCGCAAAGAAGAAGGGTGCCGCCAAGAAGGGCCGCAAGCGAGAAATTAGCAGCGTTGATCTTCTCGATTACCGCGGACGCGAGATGCGCCGTGGTAAAACTAGAGGAAGGGATGATGACAGGCGAAAGGGCCTTCCAGGGGATGCCGAGAAACAGAAGGTGGCTAAACGTGTCATCGAGCTCGGAGATTCTATTACGGTAGGTGAGCTCGCGAAGCAGATGAGCCTCAAGTCAGGTGAGGTAATCGCGAAGCTTCTCGGTCTTGGCGTTATGGCCACGATCAATCAAGCGATCGACAAGGATACCGCTCAGATCGTAGCTGATGAATTGGGCTATGAGGTCAAGCACGTTGAGTTCAACGAGCAGGATATTCTTCAAGACGTTGTGGAAGAGGATGTCGGGAACTTGAAGCCACGCGCTCCAGTTGTCACGGTTATGGGTCACGTAGACCACGGAAAGACCTCGCTCCTCGACAGAATTCGAAGCACCTCAGTCGCCGCCAAGGAGGCGGGAGGAATTACGCAGCACATCGGCGCGTACAGAGTTATTACGGAGGATGGTCGTTCGATCACCTTCATCGACACTCCGGGCCATGCCGCCTTCACCGCGATGCGAGCTCGTGGAGCTCAGGTCACGGATATCGTCATCCTGGTGGTTGCCGCTGATGACGGCGTGATGCCGCAGACGAGAGAGGCCATTAACCACGCTCAAGCCGCGAAGGTGCCAATCATCGTCGCGATGAACAAGATGGATAAGCCGGACGCTAATCCCGATAAGGTTAAGACCCAGCTCGCTGAGTTCGGTTTGCAGCCTGAGGATTGGGGCGGTGACACGATGTTCCTCCCTGTATCCGCTCTCAAGGGAGATGGAATCAAGGAGCTCCTCGATAGCCTCCTCGTTCTCGCTGATGTGAAGGAGTTGAGGGCCAATCCTGATCGTCGCGCCAAGGGAACCATCATCGAGAGTCGTACCGACCGTGGACGTGGCGTTGTCGCTACCGTGTTGGTCCAGGCCGGAACGCTTAAGATGGGTGATATCTTCATTAGCGGCGCAGAATACGGTCGTATCCGAACCATGACCGATTACCGCGGTGAGAAGCTCTCGGAAGCTGGACCATCGATGCCGGTTGAGATCACAGGTCTCAACGGTATGCCGGAGTCAGGTGATGACTTCATGGTGGTTGATTCCGAGGCAGACGCTCGAGAGGTATCCTCGAACCGTCAGGAGATGAAGGCTCAGAAGGAGCGAGCGCTCGCGTCTGGTCCGATCAGTCTTGAGGAGTTCGCGAAGCGAGCGGGCAGCAAGGCTGCTGAAGAGCTTAACGTCATCCTTAAGGCTGACGTGCAGGGCTCTGAAGAAGCGGTTAAGCAGTCGATCGAGAAGCTCTCCGGAGAGAAGGTCAAGGTTCGAGTTCTTCACTCCGCTGTGGGTGGAATCAACGAGAGCGATGTGCAGCTCGCCGTTGCGTCCCGCGCGATCATCGTCGGATTCAACGTTCGTGGAGAGCCACGAGCGCTCGCTGACGCTGAGAACCTTGGAATCCAGATCCGCTTCTATCGAGTTATTTACGAACTCCTTGATGATGTGAAGAACGCGATGGTCGGCTTGCTTGAGCCGATTCGTGAGGAGTCGAGCCTTGGCCGTGCTGAGGTACGTGACACCTTCACGATTCCGAAGATCGGAACGATCGCTGGTTGCTACATCACGAACGGACTCGTTCGACGAAACGCGAATGCGCGCTTGTTGCGAGACAACCGTGTTATCCACGAAGGCAAGATGTCGAGCCTCCGTCGATTCAAGGATGATGCCCGTGAGGTTCAAGCTGGATTCGAGTGCGGTATCGGACTTGAGAACTTCAACGATGTGAAGGTCGGGGACGTCATCGAGGTGTACGAGTTCAAGGAGATCGCGCCGACGCTCGACTAGCGCTCCGTCCACAAACGGAGTGCCCGTCGAATGGGCCGTTCATAGAAATAGAATGTAGTGCCGCCGCGCCGCGTGATCCGAAATGGTCGGGGGTGTGAGGGGACCATCGGGTAGTTTACGTATGTCCGGACAGAGAAGAGTTTTCCAAGTTGGTGAGAGGATCAAGGAGCTGATCGCGGAGCATCTCAACAGAGTTGCTGATCCCCGTTTTAGCTTGGTTACGATCACCTCTGTGATGGTCTCGCCCGACCTTCGCAACGCGAAGGTATACTGGGTTGTATCCCTCCTCGGTGAGGCCGAGCGTGGCGAGCGTATCGCTGAAGTTCAAGAGGCATTCGACAGCGCGAGTGGATTCTTCCGCAAGATGTGCTCGAAGCAGCTTGGCATCCGGTTTACCCCAGAGCTTCGTTTCTATTACGATGGCACGCTCGACACCGTTGAGCATGTCGAACAGCTTATGAATAAAATTCGGCCTAAGGAGAACTCATGACACTCGACTCACGATGTGATGAGGTGTTGGATGTTCTTCAGGCAGCTAAGCGAGTAGTTATCGTTTCTCACATTAATCCGGATGCTGACGCGTACGGTTCGTCGTGCGGTCTCGCTCAGGGGCTTACGGCGTTCGGACTTTCGGTTCGGGTCTTTAACGAGAGTGGTTATATCCCCCGATACGCTGTAATCCCGGGCGCACCCTCCGTAACGAAGGATCTTCCAACGATATTCGCCGAGGATGAGGTTGTTGTCATTTGTGACTGCGGCGCCGCGGAGCGGGTTGGCGATACCTATCTTCCCATTATCAAGTCGGCTCCCAAGGTGGTGAATATCGATCATCACACCGGCAATTCCCTCTTTGGTCATGCGAATTACGTTGTTGACGGCGCGAGCAGCACCTCGGAGTTAATATTCAACATCCTTCACGGCCTCGAGGCTCGAACCGGGCGCAAAGATATTATCACGACGGAGAGCGCCAAGTGTTTGCTCGCCGGGATTATCGGAGATACCGGATCGTTCCGTTATCCGAGCACAACAGCCACCACCTTCCGTGTGGCTGGCGAATTAATGGATCGTGGTGCTCGTCCCGATATTCTTACTCAGGAGCTCTTCGCGAATCACACCCTCGCCGCGGTTCGCTTGCAAGCGGAAGCGATGACGGGCGTCTCTCTCCATGAGGGTGGGAGGTTCGCTGAAGTTACCGTGACCCAGGAGATGCTTAAGCGTCTCGGCGCCGATCTTCTCGACGCGGACTCGCTCGCGGAGCGGGCAAGGGATATTGATGGTGTCCGCGTATCCGCGCTCTTCAAGCAGGATGTCGATATGTGGCGAGTCAGCTTGCGATCGCGTCAGGGTGCCGTTGATGTCGCGTGGGTAGCGCAACAGTTCGGAGGGGGCGGACACAAGCCTGCGGCAGCCTTCCGCTGGCGCAAAGATCTCGAGACCCTTCAGCGTGAGCTCAGGGCGAAGATTTCAGAGGCGTTGGCAGCGACGCATGCATAGTGGAATTCTTCTTATCGACAAGCCCGCGGGGATTACCTCCGCAGGGGTCGTTGGTCGGGTAAAACGGATCCTTGGGGCTGAGCGAGTAGGGCATGCTGGCACCCTCGATCCTGATGCTACCGGACTTCTGGTCGTTCTTGTAAACGGCGCTACCCGAGTCGCTTCCTACGCCGCCGATGGCACGAAGCGCTACTCCGGAATCATGCGGCTGGGGGTTACTACCACAACCGATGACATGGCTGGCGAGATTCTCACGGAATCGTCCGCGGTTCCTCCCTTTGAGAAGGTTCTTGAAGCCTCCCGAGCTTTGATTGGAGCCATTCAGCAGGTGCCGCCAAAGGTGAGCGCTATCAAGGTCCAAGGTAAGCGGGCTCATAAGCTTACTCGCGAAGGACATGAGTTTGAGCTCAACGCTCGTGAGGTCACGGTATCTCGGTTCGATATCGAAAGGGTTTCAGACAATTCGTTTCGCTACGTAGTTGAGTGTAGTCCAGGCACCTACGTTCGCTCCCTGGCCCGCGATCTCGGTGAGGCGCTCGGGTGTGGCGGGGCCGTGGAGTCAATTCGCCGCGAAAAATCAGGTCCATTATCAGTAGACGGCGCGCTCACCCTGGAAGAGATATCGTGGGGGCAGCTTAGGGACTGGTCTCTCCTGATCCCTCACATCCCTCGAATCGAGATTCCAGAGGAGATGGCAGTCGCCATTCGTAACGGCCATCAGCTCACCTTGAAGAAGGTAGCGCAGCTTCCCGAGGTCGCCTCGCTGCCGAGATATTCGATCTTTGCCTACGCCAGCGTGGAGGACCCCGAGACCATCGGTTTGTTAAAGGTTCTCGGGTCAGGGGAGCTTGAGGTGGCGATAAATTTAGGTCGATATCCGGGGCGAAAATAGGCTGCTCTCTGGCCTGCTTCGGTATAGTATCACCCCGTGAAAACAAGGGTGGACCCCTTGAGGAGAAGGTATGTCAAGCATTGTTATCGTTGGCGCTCAGTGGGGCGATGAGGGCAAGGGAAAGATTGTCGATGTACTTACCGAGCGTGCCGATTGGGTGGTGCGCTTCCAAGGTGGAAATAATGCCGGGCACACGATCGTTGTTGATGGAGTGAAGACGGCGCTCAGCCTCCTCCCGAGCGGAATCCTTCGTCCTCATGTGAAGTGTCTCTTGGGCGCGGGCGTTGTCCTCAACCCTACGGTTCTCCTCTCAGAGATGGATCGTGTTCGCGCTGCTGGCGCTGAGATTAACCCCGGACGTCTCGTTATTGACCGTGACGCCCACCTCGTTCTCGACTACCACATTCTTGTCGATAAGGCTCGGGAGCTCGCGCGGGGAGCGAGCAAGATCGGGACGACCGGTCGCGGAATTGGGCCAGCGTATGAGGACCGTAGCCAGCGTTCAGGAATTCGCTGCGCGGATCTCCTCACTCCTCACCGAATGCGGGAACGTGTTCGCGCCCATGTTGAGGAAAAAAATAAGCTTCTTAAATACGTGCTTGAGAGCAAAGCCCACGTTGATTTTGATGAGTTGTGGGCCCAACTAGAGCGTGAAGCTGAGATTCTCGCCCCATTCGTTGGAAATGGGAGTCGTCTTATCTTCGACGCACTTCGTCGAGGAGAGAGGGTTATCTTCGAGGGCGCGCAGGGCGTGCTGCTCGATCAAGTGCACGGGACCTATCCGTTTGTAACGTCGTCGTCGACTATCGCCGGTTCCGCAACGATCGGCGTGGGAGTGGGGCCCAAGATGATCGATTCAGTGCTCGGCATTGCCAAGGCGTACTGCACGCGAGTGGGAGAGGGGCCGTTCCCCACCGAAATACTTGGGGAGCTCGGGGACGAGGTTCGGAAGAAGGGTCACGAGTTCGGTACCGTTACCGGGCGCGCACGTCGGTGTGGCTGGTTCGACGTGGTTGCGATGAAGCGGGCTATTAGAACCTCGGGAATTGACTCCGTCATCCTCACCAAACTAGATGTCCTGAGTGGTTTGCCGACCCTGAAGCTGTGTACCGGCTACAAGCGGGGCGAGGAGTTGGTCGATGACCTTCCCCCTTCAAGCGATGATTACGAGGGGCTCGAGGCG
>JAIXQT010000029.1 GCA_027485595.1 Pseudomonadota bacterium
TTGCTCGCCCCTTCTAGTGAGAGGTGATTTTCATCGAAATAGAATGGAACTCCATTCTTCACGGCCATACACTCCGCGCTGTCACAGAAAATGTCAGCTGGATCAAGAACTACGATTGAGCTAGGAATCTCCTTGAGCCTTTCCGCAACATATGCGGATCGACGATTCCACCATTCTCTGCTCACTCCAGCAACATTTTCGGGAGATAGTCGACTCTGGAAGACCAGGTCATCCAAGCTCTTCCTCAATTCAGGAACTTGCAGAACTAGAATGACCGTTTTCCCACTTCGTTCCAATCGAGTGAGCGCTTCAATATAGTCGCGCCATATAATAACTCTAGACGCTTCCGGACGATCATCAGGCAAATTCGGATAGACTTGAATGTGGTCTCCAAAGAGGTAAAAACTCATTCTGTAGACAACCACCACGTTTCTGATTGAGGGATTACTGGCGATATCCTCAATAGAACGTTCCGTCCAAGTCTTACACCCGTCAGCTTCATCGCATGTTTCGTTAAATGAGGGCCTCTCTTTAGACGAGTATTGTTTCAGAGCCTCACCATGCTCCTTCAGAGCGTCACCGAGCATCATCGCCAGCTCACTAGAATGGCTATCCCCTAAAATCGCCCACGTGGTCCTTCCCTCGTTATACACACACGGAATCTTGGATCTGACATCCAATTCCTCATACAAACATTCCTGCCATCGGGGACTCCTCCTGAGTCGGTCCAAGACCTGCGCCTGTTGGGTGGTAATACGTGCGAGATTGAATCCATCATGTTTCATGCCGAAGTAACCTAGCGAGGCGAAGGAGACGATCCCTATGACAGAAAACACAAATATGGCGCGACGACTTACCACATCTCGGTCGCGACAAGGTCGTTCAATATATCGCCAACTCACGTATGCAAGCGCGAAAGCCACTAATGATAGAACGGAAAAGGTCCATGTGGAGGGCACAATAACCATAGCGTGCCGCGCGAACACAAAGAGCGGATAATGCCACAAGTAGGCGCTGTAACTGATGAGACCTATTCCGACGAGCAACTTCCAAGAGAGGAGAGAACCCACAAAAGTACCCCGATCCGCGAACAAGATAAGAAGACAGGTACCGATGGATGGAGCCAACGTATACGCACTTGGGAACGGAGTATCTTTATTGAACGTCAGGACGCTAAGCGCGACGAGCGCGAGACCAAGAGCGCTCGCGAACTCATAGAGATAGTTTCTCCGAGCATTTTCCGTTGAACGTGGAGAAAGAGCAGAACGATACACAGCGACAAGCGCTCCCAGGAGGAGCTCCCAGCCGCGAGTTGGAAGGAGGTAGAAAGCAGCGTGGGGATAGTATACTACTCCCTGTTCAGCCGCCCAAAAGCTAAGGGCAGCCGCCGCGAGTAAGACCACCGTCATCCATACCCGCTTGAGCGGCCAGATGAGAGAGACAAGTAAGGGAAAGATTACGTAAAACTGCTCCTCAACCGCGAGACTCCAGGTATGAAGAAGAGGCTTAAGTTCGGCTGACAAATCGAAATATCCAGCTTCCGACCAAAAAAGAAAGTTTGAGCTGAAGAGTGGGACAGCTACAAGGCTTTTGCAAAACGCCACCATGTCCCTCGGTGGCAACAACACCCACGCCGGAGCGAGACACGCCCCGAGTACGACGAAGAGGGCCGGCAGAATCCGGCGGGCACGACGTTCGTAAAACCGCACGATCGAAAACTGCTTTGCCTGCTTTTCCGAGATGATAATAGAGGTAATGAGGTATCCACTGATGACAAAGAAAATATCAACTCCGACGAACCCGCCCGCAAACGCCGAAAAACCAGCGTGAAAAAGGAACACGGTAAGAACGGCAATTGCTCGCAGGCCATCTATCTCACTGCGATATTTCATATCCCTTATCTCAGACGCTCTGCATACTAACCAAGTCTGTCTCTACGAAGGCACTGCTCTGATCTCCACATCAGCAAACATGCGTTGATGCTCATTTCTTTGCTTCCGAACAAGTTGAAAACAGACCATCCCCATGCTGAACAGAAAATCATTTTTTACCATCCTGCTAACGCAGATCGTTCAACTCACACTCGATGATCAGGAACGTCTTCGGTCCATCCACTCGCTCGATCTTAGGATGAGCACATCGGTTAGAAGCGGCCTCAAGCAAAGCCTCATTTACACGGTAGTACGGCGAAGGGGTCTGGACCAAAAAGACCACACGCTTCCATCCATCGTACTTGATACTTTCGTCGAGCTGGTCGCGTAATTTAGTCCAGGTATACACCCAACCCCGCTGAATGGCGGACCGACTCAAGAGCGGATCGACGACTAATTTTGAAGCGTCCTCGCCATGAGCGAGAACCCATCTATTGGGACGACGAGCTGGGTCGGAGAGTGCGTCCAGGAGAAGGTAGAGATACTTCGCCCTATCATACCCCTCATTCATGAACTCCACGATGATCGTATCCGGCCGGATAGCCTCAGCTATGCGAGCAGCAGCCGCGACGTCCGTAGGCTCCTTGTACTTCCACATCTTACCTGAGAACCAGAAATGGGTGGCAAGCGAGGTGTATCCGAGTATCGCCGTGATGATACCAACGACCAGGAGCCGCTTTGAGAGCTTACCCGCCGCCTCGCGGTAGTACACGAGCGTGGCGAGAGCCAGCCCCGCGATGATATCGAGCGCTGGGTAGAACGTTGAGAGACGCTTCGGGTAGGCCGCTTCTGAGAGTACGCCCGGCAAAAGAGCGGCGATAAGCCAACCGACGATCACCGCCGTCTCAAAACGACCGCGGTAACGCCACAGCAAGGCTAGTCCGATAAAGACAAAAGGCATCTCCAACCACGGAACCGCTCTCGTATAGGTCCCCTGCGTCGGACGTAGCCACTCTTGGTGACACATCACACTCTGCCGAAAGAAGAGTCCTTGGATCACATCTCCCACATGCGCCAAAGTCGAACCCGCTACGACCAAGAACAGCTCGAACTTCCCTTGCGGCGCATCTCCGGCGCTCCATGAAGCCCGCGGACCCGTTAAGGTAAACGGATTTAGGAAGCGGAAACTGCCATCTGCCATGTAGTTGCTGATAGGGAATCCTAAGAACCAGATGATGACACCGAGCGAAACGACCACACACGACAGTTTACTCAGAGGCAGGGAGAACCGATTGGTGATCCAGAAGAACCCTATCGCCAACACAGGGATGACAGCGGCGCTCTGTCCGGACGGATATTGGTGCCACGAAAGCCCCATAACAAAAGTAACAACGCACGCCCACGAAAGTTTACGAGTGTCGTAAGTCTTAAGGAGTGCAAGGCAGAGTAACAACGTAAGCCATGTAGTGCCTCCGTGCGGAAAAACATCCGTACGTCCCCACCCAACATGCAAACAATTGAGCGAGAAAAGCGCAGCCGCGAAATAGCCAGCAAGACGGCCCCCAAACCGAGCGGCAAGTAAATACACCAGCGGTGCTGTCAAAACGCCAACGAAGGCGGAGGAGAGGCGCAGCGCGACAAGTGTTGTCCCAAACAGCTCCGTCGTGATGTAGATCGGAATATAATAGAGGACTCCCAGAGGCGACCACGGCCCCCCCTTACCCTCATTAGCAACGAACATCCCCTGCAACGAGGTACCGCCAGCGGAGAAAGCGGCGATCTCCCCCTCAAAAACATCGGCGACGACGTTCAGGGCGTACATGCGCAAGAGCACTGCTATAAAGAACACGCTACCCAGGATAGCGAACTCTCGAACTCCGAAGATACGCCCCTCTTCCCTTCCCTTCTCGAAGGTGATGAATCGCTCCTCCTTTTGAAACGCCCGAATAACAAAGAAAAAAGCGAAAAGGTATGCGACTACTCCAACACCAATTCCGATGAACTGACCACCAGAGGCGGCGTTCTCAACACTCGCTGGCACCTGCATGCCAAAAAGCTCACTCACAAAACGCCACGCGTTGAAA